>DATCZA010000047.1:0-3222 GCA_036526135.1 Pseudomonadales bacterium
TACCGGTCTCTGTGCTGGCGCGTGACAAGCCATATAGCCCATCGGAGCTGCTGCTCAGGAAATTGCTGCCTGCCCCAGAGCAGCTCGACCTGCAGGGCGGCGTGGGCAACACGGGAGGCAACTTCAGCAAAGTGCAGTTCGAGCGCTTCGTCTGCGAGAGCTCGGGCGACCCGAGCGCGGCGGTGGACATGAGCTGCAACGACACCGAGTTCGGCCAGGACTTCTCCCCGGATAACGAGATCGCCATCGCGGTGAATCCCAACGACCCGAACCACCTGGTGGCTGGCTCGAACGACTACTACTACCGCTTCAACAACGCCTCGGGTGCCCGCCAGGCATTGGTGCTCACCGGCTTCTTCACTTCCTTTGACGGCGGCGCGACCTGGATCGATGGGCAGGTCCCCATGCGCTCCGGCAACGGGGCGGGAGACCCGGCCCCGGCCTTCGATGCCAAGAACGGCGTGGTGCTCATGGCCCAGCTGGAGAACGTGGCCGGACAGGGCGGATTTTGGGTCGCCGCCGGTAATGTCTCGGTCAGCCGCTCGGCTGATGGCGGCGTGACCTGGAGCGAGCCGGTCACGGTCTTCAAGGGCAAAGGGGCCGGCATCGGGCCGGCCAATCAAGCGATCTTCTGGGACAAGGAATGGCTGACCGTCGATAACTACCCGGACTCGCCCTTTTATGGGCGCGCGTATCTGACCGTCACCCGCTTCCAAAACGGCCTGCAGGGCTCCTACGTCGACTCGCCCATCTTTCTGAGCTACTCGGATGACGGCGGGCTGACCTGGTCTGAGCCGATGGAGATCTCCGGTTCGCATCCAAGCTGTACTTACCAGGAAACCGGGCCGACCGGCGAGTGCGATGAAGACCAGAACTCGATCCCCGAAGTGGCTCCCGACGGCACCCTGTACGTTCATTATGCCAACTACCAAAACCAGGCTGCATGGGAGGTGCCTTTCGACTTCGATGGTCAGATCATGGTGGTCAAATCTACCGATGGCGGCGTAACCTTCAGCGACCCGGTCCCGGCGGCGCAGCGCGAGGATGGCTCGTCTGATATGCCATGGTCGGTCATCGGTCGCCAGACGGTGTGGGGGTACCAGATTCGCTGGAGCTCCGATGGCAATATCGCTGTCGACCCCACGAACCCGGACCACGTGACGGTCGTCTGGACTGACCGCGGCACACCCAACCCGAACGCCAACCCAGATTGTATCTTTACCAGGCCCATCGCTCCCAATTACGACCCGTGCGACGCCGGCCCCGGCTCGAACCTGAACGTGTATCGCTCCGACTCGTACGACGGCGGTGAAACATGGACAGGCCGCACTTTAGTTGATGACGGTGATGGCGCATCCCAGTGGTTCGTGTGGGCCGACTACAAGTCGGACGGCACGCTGGTGGCGGCCTGGGACGAGGATACCGCTCCCGCGCCGGCCGATACCTTCAAGCACGTGCTGTGGGTTGAAGGCGGGGGCAAGCAAGCCCTTGGACCCGAGGAGCACATCGATGAATCGGTGACGCATTGGGCGGGGCAGTACACCACTGCCTGGCCGACGATCTGCGGGCCGACCGGCTCGGACACAGCGGGCAAGGGCTGCAACGTCTTCCACGGCGACTACACCGGCCTGGCCGTAGGGCCCGATGACAGCATCAACGTGGTGTGGACCGGGCTGAACGCGCTCGTTACTTCGCCCCAGGTCGACTTCTACACTGGAGAGCTGCGTGAGGGGTATCGCCAGGATGCCATGTTCGCCCGGCGCTAGTCCTGCCTGGGCATAACCTGGCCTGTGCCTCAGCTTTCGTTACACGCCTACGTCCCGCAGGTTTAGTTTTGTGTAGCAAAAAGATATTGTATTCCCTAATTCCAAAGGAGAGTAAAATGCGTAAAAAACCGATCTTTTTATTCACCCTCATGGTGCTGCTGCTACTCGTGCTCACACCGGCGGCTTCCATCTTCGCCCAGACGGGATCATCCACCCGGCAGATCCCGGCTGGTGGCACGACCAGCATCAGGCCAGGTGCAGAGGGCGTGGACGGCTTACAGCAGCCGGAACTACGCCCTAAGGTCGAAGGGCAAGGCGAGGCGGGTGAGTTCAACCGCACCCGGCCTGGCTTCAAGAATGGCAAGTTCCCGAAGAAACCGCTGGAGGCGCCAACGGTGCCATCCAGCGCAGTGGCAGGCTCGAACCCCGAGCTGGCTCTCAGCTTCGATGGCCTGAATCACCGCAACCAGCGGCTCGCCAACGGCGGCAACCAGTTCTCTCTCGAACCGCCCGACCAGGGCCTGTGCGTCGGCAACGGCTATGTAGTCGAGGCGGTCAACAGCGTCCTGCGCGTTTACGACACCGCAGGCAATCCGCTGACTGGCGTGCAAGACCTCAACACGTTTTTCAACTACCCCGCCGCCATCAATCGAACGACCTTTGAGTTTGGGCCTTTCGTGATCGATCCGGTGTGCTACTTTGATCCGGAGAACGAGCGCTTTATCGTCGCCATCACGACCCTCCACCAAACACTGAGTGGGGAGTTCACAGGCCGGAACACCATCGACCTGGCCGTCTCCAACAGCGGTGACCCGACAGGCGACTGGACGGTGTACTACGTCCCCGCCCAGAACGATGGGACCGAGGGCACGCCAGATCACGGCTGCACGCTCGATGGAACCGCGCCAGGACCGTGCTTCCAGGACTACCCGCACATCGGCGCTGACAGGTATGGTGTCTACATCTCGACCAACGAATACGACCTGTTTGGCCCGAGTTACAACGCCGCGCAAGTCTACGCCTTTTCAAAGGCGCAACTTGCCGAACACCCGGCTTCGATCGACGTCACGCTGGTGGAGAACCTCAACGTCGACGGTTCGCCGGGCTTCACCGTCTGGCCTGCTATCTCCCCAGCTGGGGAATACTCGAACGAGAGAAACGGCACCGAGTACTTCCTCAGCACCATCGCCGGCGACGGCTCTGAGAGTGGTAACCCAACCGGCACCGCCCGCCGCATCGGTCTATGGGCGCTGACGAACACCCAATCGCTGGACTCGGATACACCCGCCCTCCAGATAACTAGCCGCCTGATCAACAGCCAGACCTACGTGTTCCCACCCACGTCAGACCAGAAGCCAGGCGATATCCCGCTGGGTGAGTGCTTAAACGACACAAGCTCGCTCTTCGGCCCGGATCTCGGCTGTTGGTGGCTCTTCTTTGACCCACCGCCAACCTG
>DATCZA010000048.1:0-14467 GCA_036526135.1 Pseudomonadales bacterium
CCCGCGAGGTCATGCCGGCGTTTAGCTGAACACGGACGCCCGGATGGCGGCGTCATTAGAGGACAACCCCATGCCCGTGAACCTGATCGACTACATGCCCTTCGCCCGCGTGCTGGGGCTCGAGGTGACCCATTCGGACAAAGACAAGGTGACCGCATCCATCGAGGTGAGCGAGGATCTGTGCACCACCGGCAAGATCATGCACGGCGGGGCCGTGATGGCGGTGGCGGACACCCTCGGCGCCATCGGCGCCTACCTGAACCTGCCCGACGGCGCCAAGGCCACCACCACCATCGAGAGCAAGACCAACTTTCTAGGTGCGGCGCGTCTGGGCACCCGAGTCCTGGCGGAGACGACGCCCGTCCACGTGGGCGGGCGCACCTCCGTGTGGCAGACGCGCCTCACCGGCGAGGACGGCAAGCCCGTCGCCCTCGTCACCCAGACGCAGCTGGTGCTGAGCTGACCGGCTGACGGCGGCAGTACTTGGGTCTGCCCAACCGGTTTCTGGTTTCCCGTTATACTCGCCGTCGCTCCTGTCACCAGGTCGAGCGTTAGTGGCCGACATCTTCATCTCGTACGCGCGGTCGACCCGGCGCCAGGCAGAGGCCATTGGCGAGGCCCTGGTAGAGCTCGGTTACTCCATCTGGCGAGACGACGCCCTGCCCGCCCATCGCGCCTACGCCGACGAGATCCAAAAGCAGCTCAACATTGCCAAGGCGGTGGTAGTCGTCTGGTCCGCGGATGCGATCAAGTCGGATTGGGTGCGCTCCGAAGCCGACCGTGCGCGCAACGACCGCAAGCTCGTCCAGCTGACCGTCGACGGGGCAGCGCTGCCCATGCCGTTCGATCAGATTCAGTGCGCCAACCTCGCCGGCTGGAGGGGAGAAGGCCGGGCCGCCGGCTGGGCGACGGTGCTGGAGAGCATTCGTGCGCTCACCGATACAGCCGGGAAAGAATCACCGGTGTCTGCGGGCACGCAATCGCAGCAGCAGCCGGAGCCCATCCTCGCCGTTCTGCCCTTCGACAACCTCTCCACCGATCCGGAGATGCAGTTTTTCTCCGACGGGGTCAGCGAGGAGATCATTCAGCGGCTGTCCCGGGGGGCGAGCCTCAAGGTCATCGGCCGGACGTCGAGCTTTCAGTTTCGCGGGGAGCGCAAGGCGGAAGCCGCCTCTGCACTCGGCTGCAGCCACATCCTGGACGGTTCAGTTCGACGCGGCGCGGGGCGGATGCGCCTGAGCGCGCACCTCGTGGAGACGTCCTCGGGCACCACGTTGTGGTCGGAGCGCTACGACCGTTCCCTGGAGGACGTGTTCGCCGTCCAGGACGACGTTTCCGAGAACATCGCCGGGGCGCTGCATCACACGTTTCAGAGTTTCTCGACCCCCGCCGTGGACCCAGGCGCCTACGACCTTTACCTTCGGGCGAGCCCCGAGTCCTACGCGCCCGAGGAAATGCGCACGAACATCGGCCTGCTTGAAGTTGCCACCCAGCGTGCGCCCGATTTTCCCGAGGCCTGGGGCCGGCTCGCCTACCTGCGAGCCTTCCTGCGGTTCTACGAACCGTTTCCCGGGCGCGGCGCCAGCGCCGCGATCATCGCCAGAGAATCGGCCCATGCTTTACAGGCGGATCCCGAGAACGGCGACGCCCTGGCCGCGAGGGCATTCGTGGTCGCGCCTTTCGGAAACTTCATCGAGCTCGACACTGCCGTCGAGCGCCTGCGCAGCGCGCCCGGAGACTTCGACGCGAGAAAGTTCGCCGGTTGGCTGCTGAGGAACTTCGGCCGGGTTCGCGAAAGCCTCGCCGAGGACGAGCGCGCCTACCTCGGCAACGCCCTCGACCCCATGTGCGCCAATACTCTGGCTCTGGCCCGACTGGCAGCGGGACGCGTCGCGGAAGCGCTGCCGGTCCTGGAGAATCTGGTCGAGCGCGTTCCCGACATGGTTTTTCCTTTCGCCAACCTGTTGCGTGCCCAGGCCCTGCTCGAGAACTGGGAGGCGCTGGACGAGCTGCTCGAGCTCAATGCCGACCGTCCCTTGCGGGAATTTCAGGACACTCTGGACTTCATACGCACCAAGCGGAACCCGTCGGCGGAGAACATCGCCGTCTGGAAGAGCCAGTTCGAGGCGCACATCGCGAGGACAGGCTGCATCGACATCTCCCGCGTCGTCTACGCTGCCCATCTCGGCCTGGTCGACGAAGCCTACCAGGCCACCGAGCAGGCCCACCTGGGACCCACCGGCACGAACGAAGACGTCATGGGCCCGGACGGCTACCGCACGTCGCTGCTGTTTCAGGCGGCCATGCCCGAGCTGCGCAACGACCCGCGCTTCGTACCCCTGTGCGCCCGGCTGGGGCTGGTGGAGTTCTGGACATCCACCGGCAAGTGGCCGGATTGCGCCGACGAGGTGCCCTACGACTTCCGCGCCGCCTGCGAGGATGCGCGCGGCATCCCCAAGCTGGAGTTCGGTTTCTGAGACGCAGGCCCGGACGCGCGGGACTGCCAGCGCAGCGGGTGCCGCTAGGAACCGATATCGTCGCGCAGATAGCGGTCGATGAAGTTGTGGAACTGCTGCACCCGATTCTCCTGACCTGAGAGATACGCGCCCGCAAATCCCCTCGACTGCACTCCGAGCTGCTGGCCTGAGGCGCGCTCGAGATCCTGATCGGCCACCTCGCTCAACGTCTCCTGGCCGTACTCCACCACCCGCCGCTCGGCCTCCTCCCAGGGCACCATCCCTTCCGGCCCGGGCACCAGGTCCGAGTCTGCGCCCTTCAGCGCCAGGAACCAGTGCTCGTAGATGCTCCGTGTGGGGTCCGTGGGGTGCGGCTCGCAGCGCTGCATCTGGGCCCCGTCCGCCACCACGGTGAGCGAGGTGCCGGGAAAGAGGTTGAAGTGATAGGCATCCGTCAGCCAGGACGCCGGCAGACGCTCGAAGTAGCGGTAGCCCCTCGCCGGCCCCAGCTTGCGCCTCTGCGCCTGCAGAGCCTCCCGCACGGCGTGCGCGCGCCCCTCGAAGGCGGCGGGGTCAAGCCCCCAGTTCTGCATGTCGGCGGCGAGGGTTTCGTTGATGGCGAACGGCTCGTCGTAACGCAGCGACGGCAGCGAGCCTTTCATCTTCATCAGGTTGTGGCCGGTCTCGTAGAGCTCGAAGTCAGTGTTCCGGTAGTCGTCGTCGTAGTAGTCGCTGATCTGCGGGTGGGTGGCCGGCAGATGGTACGACTCGCAGAAGTTGTCGTGCAGCAGCTTCCAGTTGAAGCCGACCTCGCAGACCTTGTAGTAGATGCGCCTGGCAGCCGAAAGATCGTGCAGGTCGACGTAGTCCTTTACCTCGCCGAGAAACTCTGCGAGCGAGGCGCATTCGGCGTCCATGTTGTACCAGACGAACCCGGCCCAGACCTCGCAGGGGATCTCTGCCAGCGTGAGCTTCCCGCACGGGTTCCCCCGGGGAAAGTCCTCCTCGTCCTGCACGTGAACGACCGTCCCGGCCTGGTCGAACTGCCAGCCGTGATAGCTGCAGGTGAAGCGCTCCACGGATCCCCGGTCCGAGTAGACCAGCCGGTTGCCGCGGTGGGGGCAGACGTTGTGGAAGGCACGGACCGAGCCGTCCGCCTGCCGCACCATGAGTATCGACTCCCGGCCGATCGCGTGGGTGACGAAGTCACCCGCCACCGGGATCTCCCGCGCCCAGGCCCCTATGTTCCAGACCCGGGGCCACAAGCGGTCGAGCTCCAGCTCCATGAACTCGCGGGAGGTGTATCGCTCGCCGGTGATGGTAACGTCAGCGGGAAAGATCCGGCTCACGCTCCCCGATACGGCTTGGCTGCGCTGAACGAGCGCTTCCTGTCTGGACGTAACCATGTCGCTCCCCTTCTCCAACCTGGCGCGGCCGCTTGCACGACAACCCTCTTCCGCTTGCCGTGCGTCAACGCGTCCAACGATTATTACAGCCACCACAGCGATTTATCCAGAGCGCAAAAGCGAGGGCGGCCGTCGGCGCCGGCCGTCAGGCGACGGACGCCTTAAGTGGCACCAGGGGGCCAATGCGAGCATCCTTACACCCATGGAACCGAGCGAAGCTACCGATACGCTCATCCGCCTGGCATGTTTTATCGGCGCGCTGGTTTTGTTTGCCCTGCTGGAGGCAGCGTTTCCCCGGCGGCAGCGCCAGGTGTCCCGCAAAGCACGCTGGCCCAGCAACCTTGGCATCTCCGCTCTGAACCAGCTGGTCCTGCGGCTGGTGCTGCCCGCCTCTGCGATCGCGCTCGCCGTCCGCCTGGAGCAGGAGGGCTGGGGCCTCTTGGCTCAGCTGACATGGCCGACCTGGATCGAGCTGGCGGCGGCGGTTCTGATCCTGGATCTGGCCATCTACCTGCAGCATCGGCTCTATCACGCGGTCCCTTTCCTATGGCGCTTTCACCGCATGCACCATGCCGACCTCGACTTCGACGTCACCACGGGCATCCGGTTTCATCCGCTCTCACTGTTGCTCTCCGGCCTCATCAAGCTCGGCGCGGTTCTGATCATCGGACCGTCACCCTTCGCCGTGCTCGTCTTCGAGGTGCTGCTGAACGCAACCACCATGTTCAATCACAGCAACCTGAAGCTTCCCCGCCCGTTCGATCGGATTCTGCGACTCGTCATCGTGACCCCCGACATGCACCGCGTGCACCATTCCGCTGATCCGGCCGAGACGAATCGGAATTTCGGCTTCAACTTCCCGTGGTGGGATCGCCTCTTTAAAACCTACCGGCCTCAGCCCGCGCTCGGCCACGAAGCCATGACGGTGGGCCTGGAGGATTTCAGATCAGCGGGCGAACTCCGGCTCGACCGCATGCTTTCTCAACCCTTCCGGAGCGGTACCGGCAGCTGACGGAATTCAGGCTTGCACACGCCTGAACGGTCGGAAAGTTTCCCGGTTTGTGACGCGTTTGGCATTTGCGTTGGCTCGCTCGTTATTCTCTGCAGTCTCTCTCCATCATTGGCTCCTAACATCTGAATCGACCCGGTAGATCTTCATCGCTGATAGGGGTCGCCGGGCTGTCCTCCTCCAAAGCGAGGTAGCAGATGCGGACAGTCAGACACAGAGCTCGGAGCACCAAGGATGGTCGACGGGTTGGTCTGGCCTTCGCGGGACTGCTCGCCACCGCCTTCTTCGCCAGCTGTGCCTCCTACTCCGCCGGAAGCCTCAACCAGATTCACAGCGAACTCGTCTGGGAGCGGCGGATCGAGTGCAGAAAGGCATGGTCCGCCTACGAGTCGGCCTGCCGCGGCAATCTGCTCATGTATCAGGGCATGACGGAGATGAGCTTCTGCCAGGCTTGGGCAAAGCCGCGCACCGTCAATGGGCTCATGGTGTGGCCGCCACACCAACTGCTCCCCCAATCGGTCGACAGGCACGGCCGCCCCTGCCGGTAAGCGACGACCGGACTTTCGGCAACCCGCTGGAAAAGTCCGTGGTCCCGTGTTAAACACGCCCGCTGGCTCTGCGGACACCGAGCCGAACGGGACTTGAATCACCATCGAGCAGCTGCTCGCGCGACGGCGCGGGCGTGGAGATTTGTCGACCATGAAAATGACGTCTGAAGAAGCCTTCGTGAAAGTCCTGCAACGGCACGGCATCGACAACGCGTTCGGCATCATCGGATCCGCCTTCATGCCCGTCTCGGATCTCTTCACCCGGGCCGGGATTACCTTCTGGGACTGCGCGCACGAAGGATCCGGCGGCATGATGGCCGACGGGTTCACCCGGGCCTCGGGCCGGATGAGCATGATGATCGCCCAGAACGGTCCCGGCATTACGAACTTCGTGACCGCGGTCAAGACCGCCTACTGGAACCACACCCCTGTGCTCCTGGTGACCCCTCAGGCCGCCAACCAGACCATCGGTCAGGGTGGGTTCCAGGAAGTGGAGCAGATGAAGCTGTTCGAGGACATGGTCTGCTACCAGGAGGAGGTGCGCTCCGCCTCCCGCATGGCCGAGGTGCTCAACCGCGTGATCCTGCAGGCCAAGCGACACTCGGCACCCGCCCAGATCAACGTGCCGAGAGACCTGTTCACCCAGGTGATCGACATCGAGCTGCCGCCGATCATCGACTTCGAGCGCCCGAGCGGCGGTACGCGGGCCATTGACGAGGCCGCCGCCCTGCTGTCGAAAGCCGAGTTCCCCGTCATCCTGAACGGCGCCGGCGTGATCCTTGCCGATGCCATCGGCGATTCCGCCGCCCTGGCCGAGCGCCTGGAGGCTCCCGTGTGCTGTGGATACCAGCACAACGATGCCTTTCCCGGCTCGCACCCCCTGTTCGCGGGCCCGCTGGGGTACAACGGATCCAAGGCCGGCATGGAGCTCATTGCCCACGCCGACGTGGTGCTCGCCCTGGGGACGAGGCTCAACCCGTTCTCGACCCTGCCCGGCTACGGCATCGACTACTGGCCGAAGGATGCCGCCATCATTCAGGTCGACATCAATCCGTCACGCATCGGCCTCACCAAGCCCCTGAGCGTAGGCATCGTGGGTGATGCGGGCGACGTCGCCCGGGCCCTGCTGGAACGCGTGGAGGAGGTGAGCGACGAAGAGCGTGACGCGCGGCGCAACCTGATCGCCAGAACCAAGGCCAACTGGCAGCAGGAGCTGGCCGGCATGGATCACGAGGACGACGATCCGGGAACCACCTGGAACGAGCGCGCGCGCGCCGACAAGCCGGACTGGATGAGCCCCCGCATGGCCTGGCGGGCGATACGCAGCGTGCTGCCCACGGAAGCCATCATCAGCTCGGACATCGGCAACAACTGCGCCATCGGCAACGCCTACCCCACCTTCGAGACCGGCAGAAAGTATCTTGCGCCCGGCCTGTTCGGCCCCTGCGGCTACGGCCTGCCTTCGATCATCGGCGCGAAGATCGGCTGCCCCGACGTGCCGGTGGTGGGCTTCGCCGGGGACGGCGCCTTCGGCATCTCGGTCACCGAGCTCACCGCCATCGGCCGCGAGGAGTGGCCGGCCATCACCATGATCGTCTTCCGCAACTACCAGTGGGGGGCGGAGAAGCGCAACTCCACGCTGTGGTTCGACGACAACTTCGTCGGCACGGAGCTCGACGAGCAGGTGAGCTACGCCGGCATCGCCCAGGCCTGCGGGCTGCTCGGAGTCCAAGCCAGAACCATGGACGAGCTTTCCGCCGCTCTCGGTGAAGCGCTGGACAACCAGATGAACCACGGCAGGTCGACGCTCATCGAGGCCATGATCAACCAGGAGCTCGGCGAGCCCTTCCGGCGCGACGCCATGAAGAAGCCGGTTGAGGTCGCAGGCATCGATCCCGCGGACATGCGACGCGCTTAGGCTGGAATCGGGGCTGGCCGGGCAGCGGGCGCGTTCGGCTCAGCCTGCTTCCAGCACCGAGCCCGAGTTTACCCCCACGGCCGGGACCGCAACGAAGTTCAGGACAAGCATGCAGACCATCCAGGTTAGCAGCAGCAGGGCGTGTGCCCGAGCGCCGCGAAGAAACGCGCCGATTCCCGAGAGCACGACCATCAACACGACCAGCCCCTGAGCCGGCAAGAGAGAACCTGTAACAGCGGACTCGACGATGTTGGCAGCAAAGTGCACGGCCAGGCAGACGAAGAAGGCGGGCCGCAATTCGCCCAGGGCCGCACCGGCTCCGCCGAAAGCCGCTCCTCCAGCGGGAACCAGAATGTAGCTCGCGAGATAGAGCAGCGCCGTCGCCGCGAACCAACCAAATACGGCGCCGTAGGTGATGGTCTCCAGCTGCCCCAGGGTGAACCAGGCCAGCATCCACCATCCGATCAGCGTGACGATCAGCGCCAGGCACCAGCCGGCCAGGAGCCAGTCCATCGCCGCGCGCCTATCCGACAGAATGAAAGCGCCGATCCCACCCATGACCCGCGCGACGGCGAGGCCGACGACGATGGCAACGAACCCGGCTACGTATTCGAACACGCCCATGGCAACTCCCCGTCGCACACCCTGGCCTTTCCCGATCCAGCATCACCAGTGATGACAGACCCGTTCACGCAGCTTTCACGTGAGCCCTGTTGACATCCACGATGCAGTAAAACTCAAGCAATAACGCAATTTACAGGGATTAACAATGGACAAGCTCTTTCTGCAGAGCGGCGACTTCGTAGGCGTCACCTTCTGGCTGGTGTCTATCGCGATGATCGCTGCCACCGTCTTCTTCCTTTACGAGGGCGTCAAGGTCAAACCGCAGTGGCGGCTCTCACTTCTGGTCGCCGGCCTCGTGACTCTGGTCGCCGGCGTTCACTACGACTACATGCGCGACTACTGGGTCGTCGAGCAGGCGACGCCCATCGTCTACCGCTACATCGACTGGCTGATCACCGTTCCGCTGCTGATGATCGAGTTCTACATCATCCTGCGCGCGGCGGGTGCAGCCCTGGGACACGGGTCGTTCGTGCGGCTTCTCGTCGGCACGCTGGTGATGCTCATCTTCGGCTATCTCGGCGAAGCCCAGGTGCTCAACATTCACGTCGGCTTCTGGATCGGCATGGTCGGGTGGGCCATCATCATCTACGAGATATTCGGCGGAGCTGCCGGCAAAGCGGCATCTGCCTCGGCGCAGGCGGTGCAGTCCGCTTTCAGCGCCATGCGCCTGATCGTGCTGGTTGGATGGGCCATCTACCCGATCGGCTACATATGGGGCTACATGCTCGGCGGCGTGGACGAAGGCGCGCTGAACATGGTGTACAACCTGGCCGACTTCGTGAACAAGATCCTGTTCGGTCTGATCATCTGGAACCTCGCCATCAAGGACTCGGGCGAAGCCGGACACTGAGTTAGCCCAGCCACCTGAGGGCCCCACCCGGGGTGGGGCCCGTTCGGCTGAGAGCAGAAGGTCAAACCGGCCGCTCAGCCTCCCACAACTCCGCGAACCGGCGGCGCAGGTGCTGAGGCGTGCGGGGCGTGCTCGCTTCGACGTCATCGAAAGCGCTTCGAAACTCCGGTCCAAAATAATCGCGCTGCAATTTCCACATGGCGCGTCCGCCCGGCGTGATGAACACGTCGCCGCGCCAGCTCTCCACGTAAGCATCCCATGTGTCCGCATCGAGGATTCCGCTGCGATACTGATAGAAGTCGCTTTCCATCCGCCGGAACATCACGCGATACAGATAGTAGGCGCGCATGAACTCCGCGCTGGACAGCTCGTCGGGCTCGATCGAAAGCCCCAGCAGCAGGTTCAGATCGTCCACCGACTGTCTCTGCAGGTAGTCGCTCCAGGCGTCCGTCGCGTAGGCGAGCGTGCCCGCCCGGGTCGACGTGGTGTTGTGACGGACCTGCAGACCCAGGTAGACCAGAGTGATGACCACGGCAAACGCGCCCAGAAACTCCCCAATCGCGCCAAGTTCTACGATGCTCATGAATGGCTCCTCAATTACGGCATGCCAAGCGTAACGAAGCTCAGGCGTTTGGCCGAGTCCCGATCTCCAGGGAAGCACGGCATCGACCACGAACCGCCGTCGACGGGCTAGCGCCCCATGCCGGCCGGGTTGAACACCTGTTAGTATCCTCGGCCATGTGGAAATTTACGGGAAAGAGCAGACCGGAGTTTGCCGAGGAACCGGGACCCGGCCAGGAGTCCGTCTGGGACTACCCTCGCCCACCAGCGCTGGACCCGAGCGACGAGCAGGTCGAGGTGAGGGCTGACGGGACGCCGATCGCATCAAGCCGCAGGACGCTGCGGGTTCTGGAGACGGCGGGGCCGCCCACCTATTACATCCCAGAGCAAGACATCGACTGGAGTCAGCTGACGGAGATCGCCCAAACCACCTACTGCGAGTGGAAGGGTCACGCCAGCTATTACGCTCTCGCATCCGACCCCGCCAGGGTGCCCGTCGCGTGGCTTTACGCCGACCCTTCCGACTCCTTCCGGGCCATCGACCGGCACGCCTCGTTCTATCCGGGGCGGGTCGAGTGCTTGGTCAACGGCGAGCGGGTAAGGCCCCAGCCCGGGGAGTTCTACGGGGGCTGGATCACCGACCGCGTGGTCGGCCCGTTCAAGGGAGAACCCGGCACCGGGCACTGGTAGACCTCGGGCTTCGGGTCAGGCCACTCTCAGGTAGTGAACGCTGAAGAGCTCGTCGGCGTCCGTCCAGCTCTGCTGCAGCTCCAGGCCGGCCGCGTCCACGAGCTCCGCAAAGTCCTCCACGGTGTACTTGTACGAGTTCTCCGTGTGGATGGTCTCTCCCTCAGCAAACTCGACTGTGGCACCGTTGCAGCGCACGGCTTGGGCCCGCTCGCTCACCAGGTGCATCTCGATCCGCTTCAGCTCGGTGTTGTAGAACGCATGGTGGCGAAAGCTCCCCTCGTCGAACTCGGCATCGAGCAGGTCGTTCATCCGCCGCAGCACGTTCAGGTTGAAGTCCGCCGTGACGCCGGCCGCATCGTTGTACGCCGCGTTCAGTCGTTCGGTTGACTTGTGCGTGTCCACACCGATGACGACGCCGCCCGAATCGCCCGTGATCTCGCGAACCCGACGCAGAAACCCCACCGCCGCCTCGGGTTCAAGGTTGCCGATGGTCGACCCAGGGTAGAAAACCACCCGTTTACCTTCCGGCAGGTCGTCCACGTAGGACCAGCTCCGATTGAAATCCGCGCAGACCGCGTAGATGTCCAGCCAGGGGTACTCGTCGCCGAGCTTCAAGGCGGCTTCCTCGAGGAAACCGGCGGAGATGTCCACGGGGACGTAGGCTGACGGTTTGAGAGTCTCGAGCAGGATCCTGACCTTCTCGCTGGAACCGCTCCCAGGCTCGATGAACAGACAACCGCTGCCGCAGCAGGCGCTGATCTCGCGACGATTCTCCTGCAGGATCCCCACCTCCGTCCGGGTCGGGTAGTACTCGGGCAGGCGGGTAATCTGATCGAACAGCTGGGAGCCCCGCTCGTCGTAGAACCACTTCGGGTTGACCGCTTTCTGATCTCTCTGGAGACCGGCCAATATCTCGCGGCGGCTGTCGCCGAGATCCGGATGCTCGTCCCGGAACATGACGTTTCGAGCCTTTCTGCGCGCCTGCTTCATAACCGTCGTTCGCCCTCCACGGAGCGGGCCAGGCGGATGCCGCTGAACTGCCAGCGATCCTGGGGATAGAAAAAATTGCGGTAAGTTGGCCTCGCCTGGCTGGACTTGGTCACGCAGGAGCCTCCTCGCAGAACCCACTGATTGCTCATGAACTTGCCGTTGTACTCGCCGATGGCGCCGGGCGAAGCGCTGTAACCCGGGTACGGACCGTACGCGCTCCGCGTCCACTGCCAGCACGCGCCGTACAGCTGCGTCGGGCCTTCATCTGCAGGAGCTGCCTGAGGGTGGTAGACGCCGTCGTCCATGCCCGCCGCTCCGGCGGGATGTCCGGCCGCCACCGTTTCCCACTCCTGCTCGGTCGGCAGCCGCGCGTTCGCCCAGCGGGCGAAAGCATCGGCCTCGTAGCCGCTCACATGACAGACGGGCCGCGACCCCCGCCTCGGCTGCAGGCCGTGCAGGGTGAACTCCAGCGCCTGGCCGTCACGTTCGAGCCAATGCAGCGGCGCTTTCCATCCTTCACTCTGCAACGTCGTCCAGCCGTCGGCCAGCCACAGCTCCGGACGCCCGTAGCCGTCGTCGTCCACGAACGCCTGGTACTCCTCGTTGGTGACGAGCCTGGAGGCGATCTCGAAAGGCTCCACGAAACATCGATGTCGAGGCAGCTCGTTGTCGAAGCAGAAGCCGCTTCCGTCATGGCCGATCTCGACGAGGCCGCCCTCGCAGCCAAGCCACCGCACCGGCGTCCCGCTCTGCACCGGCAGCTCGGCGGCGAGGTAGGCCGGGTACAGCGGGTTGACGCTCAGCGAGTATTTGAGGTCCGTGAAGAAGAGCTCCTGGTGCTGGCGCTCGTGCTCGATGCCCAGAACGGTGCGCTGGCGTATGGCCTGCGGATCGGCCCGTCCGGCCAGTTCCAGACAGCCTGCCATCGCTGCGTCCACGTGCTCCCGGTAGGCGAGCACCTCATCCAGCGTGGGGCGCGATAGCAACCCCCGCTGATGCCGCGGATGCTGCTCGCCGATCCCGTTGTAGTAAGAGTTGAAGAGCACCTCGTAGATGGGCTCGACGGGCGCGTAGCCCGAGACGAACGGCTTGAGGATGAAGGTCTCGAAAAACCAGGTGGTATGAGCGAGATGCCACTTCGGAGGGCTTGCGAACACGGCGGCCTGCAGGCCGTAGTCCTCGATCTCCAACGGCCGGCAGACGTCCACGGATTGTCGCCGGGTATCGCTGAACGCGGCCGCCGTCGCGTCGATTGCCAAAGCCTTTCCCATATTGATCGTCTGCCCCTCCCGGCCCGCAGATCCGAGCCGCGCGCCGCTGAGCGTGCGCCATTCCGGGGGGTCAGGCCATAGGCCCGCCGCCTCCGACTCCTCTAAAGCCTAACAGCTTCGGACCGGACTTTGACGACATCGTCAGGAAACCCGCAGATGTGCGGGAACCGTCGCCCGCTCGATGAGCTCGAAGAGCAGCTCCACGACGACGGCCAGCAAAGCGGCAGGAACCGCGCCTTCCAGAATCAGCGCGTGATCGTTCAGCGTGAGACCGGTGATGATCGGCTCGCCGAGCCCGCCGGCGCCTACGAAGGCGGCCAGGGTGGCCGTCCCGATGCTGATGATCGCAGCGGTCTTGATGCCCGCGAGGATGGTGGGCATGGCCAGGGGCAGCTCCACCTTCCTGAGCTGCTGCGCCGTGGTCAGCCCCATGCTCCCGGCCACCTCCTTGAGCAGCGGGTCGACGTTGAACAGCCCGGTGAGCGTGTTGCGCACGATGGGCAGCAGGGAGTAGAGAAACAGCGCGATGATGGCCGGCAGCTGGCCCAGGCCAACGAGCGGGATGAGCAACGCCAGCAGCGCAAGGGAAGGCACGGTCTGCACCAGGCCCGTCACGTACAGCAGGCCGCTGGCGATGCGCTGGTGCCGCGCGACGACAAGGGCCAGGGGCACGGCCACGAGGCAACCCAAAAGCAGCGCAATGCCGGTGAGCTTCAGGTGAACGAGGGTGTTGCCCAGTATCCGCTCGTACCCGGCCACGGCCACGGCATCAGCCGCCGACACCAGCCCCGTTTCCCGGAGGTAGTCGGCCGCTACGCGGGCAGGCTCCTCGCCCTGGCTGGCCACGCGCCGGTTCAGCCCCTGCATGGTCTCCTCGTCGATACGGCTTTCAAGCCGCGACAGCACGGCGGCCACGGGCGCGGGCATGTCGTCACGGGTCAGCAGCCCGGCGTCGTAGGTGGGAAAGAAGCCGCGGTCGTCTGCCAGCAGGCGAAGCGCGTAGAGCGAAAGCTCCCCATCCGTGGTGTAGGCATCGGTCACGTCGAGATGCCCGCTCGCCAGGGCGCGGTAGGCCAGGGCGTGCTCGATTCCGGATGCCGTCTGGGTCAGGCCGTAGGCCGTCTTGAGCGCAGGCCAGCCGTCGGCGCGATTGAGAAACTCGTGGGAGAAGCCGAAGCTGAGATCCGTCTGCCCGGCCAGGTCGCTCACCCGCGTTAAGCCCCGGGCACCGGCCATCTCTTCGGTGACGGCCACGGCGTAGCTGTTGTTGAACCCGAGAGGGACCCGGAAAACGAGCCCGCGCTCGGCCAGAGCGGCGTCGAGCTCCGCAATGGTCATGCCCGGCTCGTCGAGTATCGCCTGGGTCAGGGTACCCGTGTACTCGGGATATACGTCCACGGCGCCCTCCCGAAGCGCGCCGAAGGCAATCAGCGTGCCGCCAAGGCCCAGCTTGCGTTCCACCTCGAAGCCTTCCGCCTCCAGCAGCTGGGCGGCGATCTCCGCGAGCACGTAGCTTTCGCTGAACGCTTTGGATGCCACGGTGACCCGCTCGGCCGCTCGCACAGGTGCCACAAGGACGATGCAGGCAGCCGCGAGGAGCAGGCATGCTCCCTTCATGCCAGCGCCTCCTCCATCAGCGACTGCAGCAAAGCCTCGGGCTCCACGCCCGGCCTGGAGCGGGCAAGGGAGTCCCGGGACTCATCGAGAAACACCCGGCCTCCTTCCAGCAGGACGATGCGGTCCGCCAGCTGCATGGCTTCCCGCATGTCGTGGGTGACCAGAACGACGGTGGCGGGCTCCGCGGCGAGAATCTCCAGCAGCTGATGGTGGATGTCGTAGCGGGTGATGGGATCGATGGCCGCAAACGGCTCGTCCAGCAGGAGGACCTCGGGCCTGAGCATCATGGCCCGGCACAGGCCCACGCGCTGCTGCTGCCCGCCACTGAGCTCGTGGGGGTACTTGGCGAGGAGCTCAGCGGAAAGGCGCGTAAGCTCGAGCAGCTCGCCAAGCCGTTGAGCCACCGCCTGCTCTTTCCAGCCCGCAATCTCCGCCGAGAGAACGACGTTTTCCCTGGCACTCATGTGGGGAAAGAGGCCCGTGCCCTGCACGGCGTAACCCATCCGCCGGCGCACGGATACCAGATC
>DATCZA010000049.1:0-55905 GCA_036526135.1 Pseudomonadales bacterium
GCAAATGTTACTAATGTAGGAAATGCCAGCGAGAAAGGGTGGGAAATGGCAGGTGTACCCAGAGGTGTACCTAATTAGGCCCCTCCTCTTCGCTCGCTGTATTTACTGGCTTCGCAGTAGATCGTCCATCAGTCGCCGTCCGCCTTCTTCTCGTTCAGGAACGCTCGCACCTGACCCACAATCGAGAACGACCCGCACACGAGGATAACATCGCCGGGCCCGGTCAACGAGCGCGCGCGCTCCAGCGCAGCTTCCGCATCCGCAGCGGTCTCGCAGGGCGACACGCCGGAGATACGCTCGGCTACCGCCTCCGCGGGAAGGCCGCGCGGGTCATCCAAGCCGACACAGATCCACCGTCGCACGGCCCCGTCCAGCCATCGGGCGACACCCTCGGTGTCCTTGTCCCTGAGCGATCCGATGATTCCGGTCAGCTGTTCGCAACCCTTCCTGCGCAGCTGATCAGCAAGAAAACGCGCCCCTGCAGGATTATGGGCGACGTCTAAAAGCACGTGCCGCTCGCGCCAGGGCACCACCTCCATTCGCCCCGGCAGGCTCGCCCTGGCGAGGGCTTGCAGGACCAGATCGCCGTCAACCACCGGGGCCGCATCGTCAGCGGCATTGCAGAAGCCGATGGCCAGCACAGCGGCGCAGAGGCCCATGGCGCAGTTCTCCGGAGCCAGCGCTCCCCCAGGCACCAAAGGCACGTCCAGCCCGAGACCCGCGAAGCTCCAACCGCCGCCGCTTTGGCAGCGGATTCGATACCCGTGCCCGGGTTCTGCGATATCGCAGCCCAGGGCCCGGGCCCGGTCGCGAACGGAATCCGTGACGTCGGCCCCGAGCACCACTTTCTGGCCAGGCCGGAAGACGCCCGCCTTCTCCCGGCCGATGGTTTCGAGATCGTCTCCCAGGAAGCTCTGATGATCGAGCCCGATGCTCGTCACCACCGCCACCTGCGCATCCACGATGTTGAACGCATCCAGGCGCCCCCCGAGACCGACTTCGAGCACGGCCACGTCCACCGCCGCAGATCGAAAGACCTCCAGCGCCGCCAGGGCGGCGAACTCGAAGTAGGTCAGCGGAACGTCGTTACGCGCCGCTTCGACTTTCTCGAACGCGGCGACCAGCGCCGCATCTTCGCAGGGACGACCGTTGACTCGAATCCGCTCGTTAAAAACGTGCAGATGGGGGGATAACGTGGCCCCTACCGACAGACCAGCCCCGAGCAGCACGGCCTCGGCGCAGGTCGCTGTGGAACCCTTCCCGTTTGTCCCGGCGACGATGATCGAGACGGGTGCAGGTTTGAGGACCTCCAGCCGGGTGGCGACCGCCCGCACCCTGTCGAGGCCCAGCTCGATCTGTTGCGGGTGCTGCCCCTCGATGTACCCAAGCCACCCTGGCAGCGTGGCGGGCATTCCGGCTGGCCGGTCAGGCATCCAGGGCACGCCGGATCTCGGCCAGCTGAGCGGTGAGGAGAGCGGGTATGGCGGCCAGGGCGTCCGCGCTGCCGGCCATTGTCCTGACGAGAGCGCTCCCAACAACGACCCCGTCGGCTTTCTCGGCAACGGCGCGAGCCGTCCCGCCGTCCTTGATGCCAAAGCCGACCAGCACGGGCAGCTCGGTCATCTGCTTCAGCGCCCCGACTTGCTTCGAGACCGACCCGGTTTCGAGGTTGTCGGCCCCCGTGATGCCCTTCAGCGAGACGTAGTACACGAAGCCGCCTGCCTGCTCGGTAATCAGCGCCGCCCGCTCCGGTGTCGTGGTCGGGGCCACGAGAAAAATGAGGTCGATGTCCTTTTCCTTGAGCAGACCGCGCAACGCGCCGGCTTCTTCCGGTGGCAAGTTGACCATGATCAAACCATCGACGCCTGCCTCGGCAGCCGCTTCGGCAAATGTTTCCTCCCCCATGGCGAGCACGGAGTTCAGGTAACCCATGAGAACGATCGGGGTAAGGTCATCGTCTTTGCGGAATCTGGCCACCATCTCCAGCACGGCACGCAGCGTGGTCCCCTTGGCAAGCGCCCGCTCTGAGGACGCCTGAATCACGGGCCCTTCGGCCTCCGGATCCGAGAAAGGCACGCCGAGTTCCAGCACGTCGGCTCCGCCCGCGACCAGCGCGTGCAGGGCCGGTACCGTGACTGACGGATCGGGATCGCCAGCGGTTATGAACGAGACCAGGGCTTTGCGGCCCTGGCCGCCCAGCGCGCTCAGCCTTCGGGAGAGACGGCTCACACCTCGATCCCGTCTATCTCGGCCACCGTGAGGATGTCCTTGTCTCCGCGCCCGGACAGGTTGATCAGCATGACGGCGTCACGATCGAAATCTCGGGCGTGCCGCGCTGCCCAGGCTATGGCGTGACTGGTCTCCAGCGCAGGCATGATGCCCTCTGTCCGGTTCAGCAGGCGAAAGCCGGCCATGGCTTCGTCGTCCGTGACGGTATCGTACTCGGCGCGGCCAACGTCCTTGAGGAACGAATGCTCCGGCCCGACGCCGGGGTAGTCGAGCCCGGCCGATATGGAATGCGTTTCGATGATCTGACCATCATCGTCTTCCATGAGGTAGGTGCGGTTGCCGTGGAGCACGCCCACCCGCCCGGCGCTCAGGGGCGCCGCGTGCCTGCCGGTCTCGAGACCCAAGCCGCCCGCTTCCACACCGACCATGCGTACGTCGACGTCGTCGACGAACGGGTAGAAAAGACCAATGGCGTTGGAGCCGCCCCCCACGCAGGCCACGAGGACGTCGGGCAGCCGGCCGAGCATGCTCAGAGACTGGGCCCGCGCTTCCTGCCCGATCACCGCCTGGAAGTCACGGACCAGCATGGGATAGGGATGGGGTCCGGCCACCGTGCCGATGATGTAGTGGGTCGTATCGACGTTGGTCACCCAATCCCGCATGGCCTCATTGAGCGCATCCTTCAGGGTGCGCGAGCCGGAGTTGACGGGGACCACCTCCGCCCCGAGCAGCTTCATCCGATAGACGTTCAGGCTCTGCCTTTTGACATCTTCGGCCCCCATGTAGACGCAGCATTCCAGGCCGAGACGGGCAGCGACGGTCGCCGTCGCGACGCCGTGCTGGCCAGCGCCGGTCTCGGCGATGACGCGAGGCTTGCCCATGCGCTTGGCGAGAAGCGCCTGGCCGACGGTGTTGTTGATCTTGTGGGCGCCAGTATGGTTGAGGTCCTCGCGCTTGAGGTAGATCTGCGCCCCACCCAGATCCCGGGACAGACGCGCGGCATGATAGAGAGGGGTTGGCCGTCCAACGAAGTGCTCGAGGTCGTGCGCGAGCTCGGCCTGAAACTCGGGATCCTTGCGTGCGCGCTCGTAAAGGGCCTCCAGCTCGTCCAGGGCGTGCATGAGCGTCTCGGCGACGAAGCGGCCGCCGTGCTGGCCGAAGTGACCGCCCACGGGCTGGTCGTACTTGTTAAACCCCTTCCCTTCCGACACGGCGCACCTCGCTGACAAATTTTCTGACCCGCTCCGGGTCCTTGCGGCCCTTGATCCCGCCCTCGACGCCGCTGCTGACGTCCACACCGAACGGCCGCACACGGCTGATGGCATCGGCCACGTTCTCCGGTGTCAGGCCACCGGCCAGAACCAGCGGCTTGGCACCAGCTTCCGGCCAGCAGGCTAGATCCAGGCGCACGCCCGTGCCGCCGGCAACCCCCGGGACATAGGCGTCCAGAAGCAGGCAGCAGGCGCCCGGATACTCGGCCTCGAGGCCGGCGACGTCCACGGGGCCGCTCACACGCGTTGCCTTCATGTAATTCACCCCGAACGCCTCGCAATAGGATCCGGGCTCGTCTCCGTGAAACTGAAGCACGTCCAGGTCAACGTCCCGAAGGACGGCTTCCACCTCAGCAGCATCCGCGTCAACGAAAAGCCCGATGAGGCTGAGCGACCCGGCCACCTCCCCTGCGATCTCACGAGCGAGCCCGGTGGAAACGAAGCGAGGGCTCTGCCGCACGAAGATCAACCCAAGGGCGTCGGCGCCGGCGTCCGCAACGCAACGTGCGTCCTCGGGCCGCGCAATCCCACAAATTTTTACCTTGGTCGGCACGACCGGATCCGGGGGAAAAGGGGCGTAGTCTAGCGGAGACGTAACGGGCCTTCTAGACGCGTGCGAGCCCACCCAGCGAGCGCAGCAAGGGTGGGGGTTCGCCGGGAGGAAAGGCTTGATCCGGGTAGCGAACGCCAACGAGGTAGAGCCCATGGGCAGGTGCCGTCGGCCCGACATGCTTTCGGTCTCTGCCGGCAAGGGTCTCGGCCAACCACCCGGCCGGCCGGCGCCCTTCGCCGACGTCGCGAAGAGCCGCCGCGATGTTGCGCACCATGTGCAGAAGAAACGCGTTTGCGGCGATGTCCAGCACCACCAGGGGACCGTGACGATGGACGGTGATCCGATGCACACATCGGTGAGCCGACTCGGACTGGCACCCGCTTGCTCTGAACGCCGAGAAATCGTGCTCGCCAACGAGGCTGCGCGACGCCGCGTGCATGGCGTCGTCATCGAGGTGCCGCACCCGCACGGCCCACCGATCCAGCGTCGGGGAGGTCACGTCGTCCTCGTACCACAGATACATGTAGCGTCGCGCCGTGGCCGAGTAGCGCGGATGGAATCGAGGATCGACTTCCCGCGCCCAGCGCACCTTGACGGATGGCGGGGTCAGGGCGTTCACCCCTTTGACCCAGGCCTGAATCGGCCGCTCGGCATTGGAGGCGAAACCGACGACCTGACCCGTGGCGTGAACCCCGGCATCGGTGCGCCCGGCGGCTGCAATTCTCAGAGGATGATCGGCAATACGCGAAAGCGCCTGCTCCAGGGCACCCTGAACCGTAGCTGCCGCCTTCTGCAGCTGGAAGCCGTGAAAGGCACTGCCGTCATACTCGACGCCCAGCGCCAGGTGCATCAGAGCTGTTCGAGCAGCGTCTGCGCTTTTGTCTGCTGGTCGCTGGTACCTTCCTCGAGAACTTCCTTGAGAATGTCCCGCGCGCCGTCCTCGTCACCCATGTCGATGTAGGCCTTCGCGAGATCCAGCTTCGTCTCCGCGCTGTCGGCGTCGCTTTCGACGTCGAAATCGAACTCATCCTCGTCGATGGTGGCGACTTCGCTTCCTTCTTCGTCGGCATCCAGCGCGGTCGCCTCGGGCTTGAAGTCGATTCCGAGGTCACCGCCGAGCTGATCGCCGGCGCCGCGGGATGCGCCCTCGTCCTCATCGAGCTCCAGATCGAACTCGCTCTCGCCGCCGTCCGCTTCGACCGCCGTCGTCGAGGCCGGCTCATCGTCTAGGCCGAGATCGAAGTCCATGACGTTGGACTCGGCTTCGTCCTCAGCAGCCTCCGCCTTAACGGGAGCCTCCTGAGAGACATCGAGCGCGCCACCCGTCAGTCGAGCCTCGAGCTCGCGAGCGGCATCGCGCATTTCCTCGTCCTGGCAGCGCCCCATGAACTCTGTCAGCTGGGCGGAAAAAGCGCCCCGCTCGCCGGATTCGACATAGAGCTCGAGCAGCTTGAGGCGCACGTCATCGCGCTCAGGCTCCTCTTCGATAGCATCCTGCAGGAGGCTGATGGCCCGCGGTAAACGACCGTAGGCAATGTAGATCTCGGCCTCGGCAAGGACATCGCCGTCACCTGGTGCAGGCACCGCGTCATGCGCTCCGCTGTCCCCGGACACGCCCGACGCCGCCTGGACTGAGGCTCCCTCGTCGGCTGTGGCGGCCTTGGCTGCAGCAGCCGTGGTGCTGGTACGCGCTGCCCTGGGGGTGACGGCGGCGACAGCAACCTCGTCCTCGACGGGGCGCTTGCGACGCGCGCCGATCAATCCGGCAACGAGAGCCAAAACCAAAGCGCCCGCGGCACCGCCGAGAACGTAGGACGACTCCCACCAACTCTTGGCCTGTTCCGGCGCGGGCACGCTTTGGTTTTGGTTCTGCCGCGCCTCGTTGAGTTCCTGGCGAACCTGGGCCATCTGAGCCTGAAGTTCGGCAATCTGCTGGTCTTTGACCTCGAGCTGTCGATCCTTTACCGCCAGCTGGTTCGTGGAAAGCTCACGTTCCCGATCCATCTGGTAGGCCAGCTCGTCGACTTCCCTGGAAAGGCGATCCTGCTCTTCACGTGCCGCATCGAGTTGCGCGACCGTCTCCGCAGCGGCGGTCCCGGATACGCTGTCGCCGACCCCGGCGACGATCCGCAGCTCTCCTTCCGATGCGGATTCCACGACCGGCTCGGCCCGCTCTGCGGTCGCGTCGACCTGACCCTGGAACTCGCTGGGCACAGACTGGGCCACCTGAGTCTCCACGGCGGGCGCTTCGCCACGATTGTAGGCGCGCCAGTCAGCGTTCTGCTCGGCCACCAAGGCGACGGCCTGCTGCTGAGACAGCGCGCGCGCCTCTTCGGCAGTGGGCAGCCTCAGCGAGTATCCGGCCTTGAGCAGGTTGATGTTGTTGCGAATGAACGCCTGCGGGTTCAGCTTCTGGATGGCGAGCATGTCCTGAGCGATGGACACGCCTTCCGGCCGGGTGCGTTGAGCGATTTCCCAGAGCGTATCGCTCTGATCGGTCATCAGCTCACCGCCAATGTTCCGCGGAGCAGGCGTCGAGGGCGACGGCGGCGCGAGGGACACGCGGGTACCGCCGGATGGGGCCGTGCGGGTCACGTCGTCTCCGGACCCGCCGGAGGACGCCGTGCGTGCGGGCGGCGCCACCACCGGAGCCGCCGCGCTGCTGAACGTGGGCGGATCGAGGAGCAGCGTGTACTCCTTGAGCAGCCTGCCGTTAGGCCAGAGAACCTCCACGATGAAGTTGAGGTAGGGCTCAGTTATCGGCTTGGTGCTCGTGACGTCGACCTTGACGCCGGACGAGGACGAGAACGCGACCTCGAAGCGCAGGTCCGTCAGGAAGAAGAACCGCTCGACCCCAACCCGTTCGAAATCCTCGGTAGAGGCGAGAGACACCCGGATCTCGTCAGGCTGCATGTCTGACGCGTCGAGCAACTCGATCTCCGCCTTGAGCTTCTCGTTCAGCGCCGAGTTCAGTTTGATCTCTCCGAGGCCGAGGCCCCAGGCGTGTGCCGCAAGCAAAGACAACGCGGCAGCGATAGAAATCACGTGCGCGCGCGCGCGACTGAGCAGACTCCTGATCATAGGCTAGCCCCTTTAACAAAAGTAATAGCGAAATTGATGCGGACGCCCGTTCCGCCGAGTGAATGTCTCACTGCTATCCTGTGCACTTCATCAAATCCATGTGCCAAACGAGACGATACCTCACTTGGGACGGCCAAAAATTGCAGTAGGTAACAGTTTCGCGATGGTTTTGGGCGCTGAGTCCCGAATCGGGACGCCCCGAAAGCCGTTCTGCAGGCAGCTTGCTGCGGGATCTGAGGAAACGACTCCGACGCGGCTGGCGGGCATGAAGGATGTGTCGGTACGGTTAAGTTGCTGGAGCCTTTTACCCCAAACCATCGGATATGGCAAAGAGTTGCGGCTGCCTCGCCATCAGCTCCTCCGCGATCTGCACGCTGTTGAGCGCAGCGCCCTTGCGGACGTTGTCTGAAACCACCCACAGATTCAGACCGCGATCGAAGGAGACGTCCTCGCGCACCCTCCCCACGAACACGGCATCCTGGCCCGCGCCGTGGCTCACCGCCGTCGGGTAGCCGTTCGCCGAGGGATCATCGATCAGCGTGACGCCGGGTGCTGCGGCCAGCAGACGGCGGGCTTCCTCCGCCGTGATCTTGTGCTCGGTTTCGATGTGCACCGCTTCCGAGTGGCCGAAGAAGACGGGCACCCTGACACAGGTTGGATTCACCCGAATCGCTTCGTCCTCCAGGATCTTCTGGGTTTCCCACACCATCTTCATCTCTTCTTTGGTGTAGCCGTTGTCCTGAAACTTGTCGATATGTGGCAGCGCGTTGAATGCAATCTGCACCGGGAAGACCTTGCTCTCGATGGGCTTGCCGTTCAGCAGACTGGCCGTCTGACCCGCAAGCTCCCGTATGGCGCTCGCCCCAGCACCGGACACCGCCTGATACGTCGCGACGTTTATGCGACGGATTCGGGCCACGTCATGCAGGGGCTTGAGCGCCACCACCATCTGGATCGTCGAGCAGTTCGGGTTGGCAATGATATTGCGCGGATTTGGCTGGTCCAGACGATGGGCATTTACCTCCGGAACGACCAGCGGGATGTCTGCGTCGTACCGGAACTGGGAGGTATTGTCGACGACGATGCAGCCGGCAGCCGCCGCCTTCGGCGCGAACTGCGCCGAGAGGTCCCCGCCGGCGGAGAAAAAAGCGATGGCCGTGTCGGAAAAATCGAAGTTGTCCAGACGCTCCACGGGCACGGACTTTCCGCGAAACTGCAGGCGCTTTCCTTCGGACCGCTCGCTGGCAAGCAGCGAAAGGCGGGCGACGGGAAACTTCCGCTGCTCCAGCACTTCGAGCAGTGCCTCGCCCACGGCGCCGGTTGCCCCGGCGATGGCCACATTGACTCCACTGCTCACGGCATCCGCCTCCAATTGCCTGTCACGCCCCGGTTTCGAGCTGCTCGAGCACCCTGTCACCCATCTCCCGGGTACCGATGAGCCGGAGCTTGGACGAGTCCTCGGCCTGCAGAATGTCGGCCGTCCGCCACCCGGCCGCGAGCACCGCATCCACGGCGCTCTCAATGGCCCGGGCGGCTTCCGGCGCGTCCAGGCTGTAGCGGAAGAGCATCGCCACCGAGAGAATGGTGGCCAGGGGATTCGCCTTGTCCTGCCCCGCGATGTCGGGCGCCGTGCCATGGACGGGCTCGTAGAGCCCTCTGCCGTCGCTGCTCAGCGACGCGGAAGGCAGCATGCCCAGCGAGCCGGTCAGCATGGCGGCCACGTCTGACAGGATGTCGCCGAACATGTTGCCCGTCACCACCACGTCGAACTGCTTCGGCGCGCGGACGAGCTGCATGCCGGCGTTGTCCACGTACATGTGGCTGAGCTCCACGTCCGGATAGTCGCCGGCCACCTCGGATACGACCTCCCGCCAGAGCTGTGTGACCTCGAGCACGTTCGCCTTGTCGACCGAGCAGACTCTGCGATCCCGTTTGCGCGCCAGCTCGAAGGCCACCCGGGCGATTCGTTCGATCTCGTGCTCGGAGTAGACGTAGGTGTTGAAACCACGACGCTCGTTGTCCACCACCTCGATGCCCCGCGGCTCGCCGAAATAGATGCCGCCTGTGAGCTCCCGGATGATGAGAATGTCCAGGCCGGCAACGAGCTCGGCCCGCAGCGACGACGCCTCGGCGAGAGGGCCGAACTGTATGGCCGGGCGCAGGTTGGCGAAAAGCTCGAGCCCGGCGCGCAGGCCGAGCAGCCCCCTTTCCGGCCGCTGCAAGGTAGGCAGATCGTCCCACCTGGGCCCACCGACAGCCCCCAGCAGCACGGCCCTGGCCTCGCGGGCCTGGCGCAGCGTCTCGTCAGGCAGCGGAGAACCGGTCTCGTCGATAGCGATGCCCCCGACCAGCCCCTCCTCGAAAGCGACGCTCACGCCGAACTTCAAAGCGGCCGCGCCCATCACTGCCTGAGCAACCGGGACGATCTCTGCGCCGATCCCGTCGCCGGGCAGAACAAGAATTTTATGATTTTCAGTCACTTGTGAGATCTTTGCAAAATCAGGTTGGATGACTCTCGAAGAGCCAGGGCATGGCCCGACGATGGCGCTCCTCGAAGGCCCGAATCGCGTCCACGTTGGCCAGGGTCATGCCGATGTCGTCTAGCCCCTCCACCAAGGCGCGTTTGCGATTCGCGTCGATGGCAAACTCGTATCGCTCCCCCATCCCGGCGATCACCTCCTGGCCCGGCAGGTCCACGGTGAGCTCAAGCGGCTCTTCTCCAGCAGAGCGAACGAACAATTCTTCAATAATTTCTTTTTCTAAAACAATAGGAAGTAAACCATTTTTAAAGCAATTACTTAGAAAAATATCAGCAAAGCTGGGGGCGATCACGCAGCGGAACCCGTACTCCAGCAGCGCCCATACCGCGTGCTCACGACTCGAACCGCAGCCGAAGTTGGCCCGGGCCAGCAGGATTGAGCCACCCTGATATCGGGGGTCGTTGAGCACGAAAGCACGGTTGATGCGGCGCTCGTTCGGCGTGATGCCGATGTCGCCCTCGTCTTCGAAACGCCAGGCGTCGAAGAGGTTATCCCCGAAGCCCGTCCGGTGGATGGATTTGAGGAACTGCTTGGGAATGATCTGGTCGGTGTCCACGTTGGCCCGGTCCAGCGGAACCACGATGCCCGTTACCTTATCGAACGCCTTCACAGGTACTCCCTCACGTCAACGAATCTGCCGGCGATGCCGGCCGCGGCGGCCATGGCCGGGCTCACCAGATGGGTGCGGCCTCCGTGCCCCTGGCGCCCCTCGAAGTTGCGATTCGAAGTGGAAGCGCAGTGCTCCCCGGGCAGCAGCCGATCCGGATTCATGGCGAGACACATCGAGCACCCTGGCGCGCGCCACTCGAAGCCGGCGGCCAGGAAGACGTCGGCCAAACCTTCCGCTTCGGCCTGGGCTTTGACGAGACCGGAACCAGGCACCACCAGCGCCTGCTTGAGACTCCCGGCAACCCGCCTGCCCTTCACCACCCGCGCCGCCGCGCGCAGGTCCTCGATGCGGGAGTTGGTGCAGGAGCCGATGAAAACCCGGTCGACGGCGATCTCTGTCATGGGCTGATCACTGCCAAGACCCATGTATTCGAGCGCGCGGCGCAACCCGTCGGATCGTTGCGGGTCGTCCACGCTGTCTGGATTCGGGGTGCTGGCGGAAATGCCGCACACCATCTCGGGCGAGGTTCCCCAGGTCACCTGGGGCTCGATCTCCGAGGCGTTCAGCTCCAGATCCCGATCGAAATGCGCTTGCGAGTCGGTTACTAGCCCTCGCCAGTATGCCTCGGCCGCATCCCAGGCCGCCCCAACGGGCGCGAACGGTCGCTCGCGCAGGTATTCCAGCGTGCGATCGTCCACGGCCACCAGGCCCGCCCTGGCACCCGCCTCGATGGACATGTTGCACAGCGTCATGCGCCCTTCCATGGTCAGGGAGCGGATTGCGGACCCCTGGTACTCGATGGTGTGTCCCGTCGCTCCCGCGGTCCCGATGCGGCCGATGATGGCCAGAACGAGGTCTTTGGCATATACGCCAACGCCAAGCTCCCCTTCAGCTGCCACCCTGAAATTAAGGGCCTTGGGCTGGACGAGGCACTGGGTCGCCAGAACGTGCTCAACATCGGAAGTCCCGATCCCCTGAGCCAGCGCGGCAAAGGCGCCATGGGTGGAGGTGTGGGAGTCTCCGCAAACGATGGTCATTCCCGGCAGGGTGGCGCCCTGCTCCGGGCCCACCACGTGGACGATACCCTGGCGCCGGTCGGTGATGTCGAACTGGGTGATGCCGTAGCGCCGGCAGTTCGCATCCAGGGTCTCGACCTGCTCCCTGGCGATGAGGTCGGTGATGCCCTCGATGCCCAGCTCACGCCTGTCGGTGGGGACGTTGTGATCCGGGGTCGCGAGGTTGGCGTCCAATCGCCAGGGCTTACGGCCCGCGAGAGCCAGACCTTCGAAAGCCTGAGGCGAGGTCACTTCGTGCAGCAGGTGACGGTCGATGTAGATCATGGTCTGACCGTCTTCGCGCACGCCCACCACATGAGCGTCCCATATCTTGTCGTAAAGGGTTTTTGCGGCCACGTCGCTACGGCTAAAAAGTAGATTTGCACATCGTAGAAGCCGGCTTAGAATAAAACAAATTCATAATTTTTATACTTTTCATAATAATCTGGAATGATTTGTAGTGAACTGGAATGAATTGAGGGCCTTCGTTTCCGTGGCGCGGCACGCGAGCTTCTCCAAGGCAGCGGAGGAGCTGCACATCACCCAGCCCGCCGTCACGAAACGGGTGCAGGCCCTGGAGGGCAGCCTCTCAGCGAAGCTGTTCGATCGCGTTGGCAAGCGCGTTCACCTCACAGACGCCGGCACCCGGCTTCTGCCTAGGGCCGAGCACCTGCTGCGGGAGATGAGCGATACTCAACGGCTCCTGCGCAACCTCAAGCACGAAGTCTCCGGCGTGCTGAGCCTCGCCACGTCGCACCACGTGGGTCTGCATCGGCTCGCCCCCATTCTGCGCGAGTTTACCCAGCGCTACCCGGACGTTCGCCTGGACATCCGCTTCGAGGACTCGGAAGCCGCCCACGATCTGGTGCGGGAGGCGGAATCCGAGCTGGCGGTGGTCACGCTGGATCCCTTGGGTGACACCGAGCTGGCTTACGAGCATTTATGGCACGACCCGCTGAGCTTCGTGGTCGCCGCCGAGCACGCGCTGGCCGGCTCGAGCAAGCTCACGCTTACCGAGTTGGCGCGCCATCCGGTGATCATGCCCGGCCTGGGAACGTACACGGGGCGAATCGTCGCAGAGGTATTCTCAGCGGCCGGGGTGCCCCTGACGCCGGCCATGTCGACAAACTATCTCGAAACCATCGGGATGCTGGTCAGCACCGGCCTGGGCTGGAGCGTGCTGCCTGCAAGCATGATGAGCGCAGATCTGGTCTCCATCCGTACCGAGGCGCCGTCGCTGCATCGGTCGCTGGGCCTGGTAACGCATCCGCGACGCACGCTATCCAACGCGGCTCAGGCATTTACCGCGGTCGCCCTGGAGCACCGCGATGCGATTTCCGCTAGTGCCCCCGCTCCGGATTCTGGGCTCGGTGGCGCATGACGTGGTCCATCAGCACCAGGGCAACCATGGCTTCCGCAATGGGCGTGGCGCGTATCCCGACGCACGGGTCGTGACGCCCTTTGGTTACCACCTCCACCTCGTTGCCGGCTTTGTCCACTGACCGTCCGGGGGTGACCAGGCTGGACGTCGGCTTGAGCGCGATCCGCGCGATGATGTCCTGACCCGAGGAGATACCGCCCAGCACGCCTCCGGCGTGGTTGCTCAGGAAACCCTCGGCCGTCATCTCGTCGCGATGCGCCGTGCCTCGCTGGCCAACCACATCGAAGCCGTCGCCTATCCCCACCGCCTTGACCGCGTTGATGCTCATCAGCGCCCCCGCGATCTCGGCATCGAGCTTACCGAAAACCGGCTCGCCGAGGCCCACCGGCACCAAGCTCGCCACGACCGTCACCTCCGCACCGATGGAATCACCCTCCCTGCGAAGGCCATCGATGAGCGCGGCGATGGCATCGACGGCTTCCGGATCAGCGCAGAAGAAAGGATTGTCCTCCACCACGTCCCAGCTTTTGAAGCCGACCCGAACGTCACCGATCTGCGAGAGCCGACCGCGCACCTGCAGCCCGAGCCGTTCCTTGAGATACTTCTTCGCGATGGCGCCCGCCGCGACGCGCATGGCCGTCTCCCGGGCCGATGCCCGGCCGCCACCCCGATAGTCGCGAACGCCGTACTTTTCCTGGTAGGTCAAATCCGCGTGGGCGGGACGGAACACCTCCTTGATCGCGCCGTAGTCGGCGCTGCGCTGGTCGACGTTTTCGATCACGAGCCCGATGGGCGTGCCCGTGGTGACGCCTTCGAAAACGCCGGAAAGGATCTTCACCTGATCGGGCTCCCGACGCTGGGTCGTGTACCTGGAACGGCCGGGGGCGCGGCGGTCGAGATCCGCCTGCAGGTCGGCTTCCGTCAGGGCGAGGCCGGGAGGGCAACCGTCCACCACAGCCCCCAGCGCTGGCCCGTGGCTTTCGCCAAAGGTCGTCACCGTGAAAAGCTGTCCAAACGTGTTCCCGGCCATCAGTCACCGCTCCTCGATAGCGAGGCGAATTAGACAATACCCTCGAGAATAAACACACCCTCCCCGCCATCCGGCAGATCGGGCCAGAGGAAGGGAATTTCCGGGTAGCGGGCCAGCAGCGCCGGCGAGCTCGCACCCACCTCGCACACGAAGACGCCGCCCGGAGCGAGGCGCTCCGGCAACGACTCCAGCAGCCGATCGACCAGGTCGAGCCCATCCGCACCGCCAGCGAGACCCTTCGCCGGCTCGTGCCGGTATTCCGGGGGAAGCGCCGCCATCTCCGCCTCGTCTACGTAGGGCGGATTGCTCACGATCAGGTCGAAGCGGGCCGGCTCCAGATCAGCGAAGAGATCGGAGGCCACTGCCTCTACCCGAGACTCGAGCCCGTGAGCGGCAACGTTGCGTCGCGCGAGCGCGATGGCAGCCGGATCCGCATCCACCAGGGTCACCGCCGCGTCGGGAAACGCAAGGGCGCACAGGATGCCCAGGCACCCGGAACCCGTGCACATGTCCAGGACGCTGCGCGGATCACGGGTCAGCCACGGACGCAGTCGACCCTCGATGAGCTGGGCAATGGGCGAGCGCGGAATGACGATGCCGGGCTGCACCTCGAAGCGTTGCCCGTAGAAATTCACGGAGCCCACCAGGTAACCGATCGGCACGCGATCCTCGATACGACGCCGGGCAAGGCGCGCCACCTCCGCCGCCGCCTCCGCGTCGATCTCGAAATCGGCTGCTGCCTGATCATCCGGAAGGCCGGTCACTCCCAGCACGAGAGCGACGGCCTCATCCCAGGGATTCGTGGTCCCGTGGCCGTAAACGATATCGCTGGCCGCAAACTGATCAGCAACCTCCTCGATCGTGCCGACCAGACTGGTCATTGGTGATGCAGGCGGTGCGGAAGGACGAGCTCGACCCGCCGGGTCGACGTGGGCCCGCGCGGCAGCAGAGGACCCGCCCCGAACCCCACGAGCGCCGGCCCCCCGGGTCTGGCAAGCAGCTCGGCGGCGGTGCTACTGCAGGCGCTGGACGCCTCCATGAGCTGCTCGGTCGACTGCGATCCGTACAGGTGGCAGACCACGTAAACACGATGCCCGGCAAAAATCCCCAGATCCGGGGCGAGCCCGGCAAGCACGTCTCTGGACGACGGGGGAAGCGTGCCGTTCGGCAGCGGCGTCACCCCTTCGACAACGACGTAGCCGTTGCCTGCCAGCCGCTCGGTGAGGACCTGATTGACGGCCACCGCTACCGGCTGGCCAGGCCGAAAGACCTGCAGATGGGCATAGACCCGCTTGTTGCCGCGCTCGATCACGTACAGCCCGAGCAGGTGCCCGGCATGCTGCACGGCGAGATAAGACTGATTCTGGTCCGGGCCATACAGGATCGGCTGCTCGAAAATGTAGTTGGCCCAGTGGTTGCTCCGCCCACAGTCACGGCCCCCACAGGAGAAGAGCACGTCCGCTCCAAGAAGCCGCCGATAGTGGGCCGCAACTTCCGCCGCGGGCGTGCCCGGGGGGATTCGGTAGGTGACGCTCTCAAGATCCGCCTCGGCTCGGACCTTGCGTTCGGCGCGGACGTCTCGCCGCGTCTTGTCCACACGGCTGACGACGAATTCTCTCGGGAGCATCTCGGTGTCGCGCTCGTAGGCGACGATCCAGGCGTGGGGAAACCGGGCCAGGCCCAGCGGATCCCGAGAGCCAGGCACGTCCGGCTCCGACCATGCCGCTGCGGAAAGAAAGCCCAGAACTGTGAAGAGTATGCCGCGCATGATCATCGACCCGGACGTGCAGCGCCTTCGGCGCTGCCTATCCTAGCCGTTCAGAAGATCCAGCAACAATCGATTCAGCCGGCTCACGTAGGCGCCGGAGTCCTTCGGCACCGATCCCTCGGCCAGAGACGCCTGATCGAAGAGTATCCAGACGAGATCGGAGAAACGGTCCTCGTCCTGCTCTTCTAGGAGCTTCAGCACGAGGGGATGAGACGCGTTGTACTCGAAGTGAGGCTTGTCCTCCGGCATCTGCTGACCGGAGGCGGCGATGATCCGGCGCATCTGCGGGCCCATGGCGTGCTCGTCGAGAACGATGCAGGCCGGCGACTCCGTCAGCCGCTTGGAAGACCTAACGCTCTCCACACGATCGCCCAGAACGGCCTTGATCCGCTGAGCCAGATCGTCCGTCGCCTCGGGCTTCTCCGCGGCTTCAGGTTCGCTCGCGTCGCCGGGAAGCTCGAGGCCGCCCCGGGTGATGTCCTGGAATTCCACCTCACCATATCGCGGCAATGCGGACATCAGCCACTCATCGATGCGATCGAAGAGCAGCAGCACCTCGATGCCACGCTGCTTGAATATTTCCAGGTGAGGGCTGTTACGGGCAGCCTCGTAGGAGTCGGCCACCAGGAAGTAGATCTTGTCCTGGCCTTCCACCTTGCGCTCGAGGTAGGCATCGAGCGACACCGACTTCGTTGCGCCGCCCTCGGCCGTGCTCGCAAATCTGAGCAGCTTGCAGAGGCTTTCCCGGTTGGCGAAATCCTCGCCGGCGCCCTCCTTGAGCACCTCGCCAAACTCGTCCCAGAACGATTGGTATTTCTCGGGCTCGTTGGCCGCCATTGCGTCCAGCACGTTCAGCACGCGCTTGGTCAGGGCATTGCGAATCGTCGTGACGCGATCGTCCTGCTGAAGAATTTCCCGCGACACGTTCAGGGGTAGGTCGTTGGAGTCCACCACGCCCTTGACGAAGCGCAGGTAGAGCGGAAGGAACTGCTCGGCCTCGTCCATGATGAACACCCGCTGCACGTAGAGCTTGAGCCCCCGCGGCGCTTCCCGATTCCAAAGATCGAACGGGGCGTGCTTGGGTATGTAGAGCAGGCTGGTGTACTCGAGCTTGCCCTCCACCCGGTTGTGACTCCAGCCAAGGGCATCATCGAAGTCGTGAGAAACGTGCTTGTAGAACTCCTGGTACTCGTCGTCCTCGACCTCGCTGCGCGACCGGGTCCACAGCGCCTTGGCCGAGTTGACGGTTTCGTACTCCGGGCCGGCGTCCTCTCCATCACCGACCTTGGGCATCCGGACGGGAACCCCGATATGATCCGAGTACCGGCGGACGACGCTCTGCAGCCGGAAGGAATCGGCGAACTCCTTGGCATCTTCCTTGAGGTGAAGGGTCACGCGGGTCCCTCTCGGCACGTCAGGCGCATCCGCGACGGAGAAGTCCTCCTCGCCTTTGGAGACCCAGCGGGTTCCCTGCTCGGTGCCGGCGCCTCGGGTCAGCACCTCGACCTCGTCGGCAACGATGAAAGCGCTGTAGAAACCAACGCCGAACTGCCCGATCAGGGCCGCATCCTTCTTCTGATCTCCGCTGAGCTGAGCAAAGAACTCCGCCGTACCGGACTTGGCAATGGTGCCGAGGTGCTCGATCACCTCGTCGCGCGTCATCCCGATGCCGTTGTCGGCAACCGTCACGGTGCCCGCGTCCTCATCAAAAGACACGGTAATGGCAAACTCGGCGTCGTCACCTGCCAGGCTGGGGTCCGAAATGGACCGGAAGCGAAGCTTGTCGATGGCGTCCGAGGCGTTGGATATGAGCTCGCGCAGAAAGATTTCCCTGTTCGAGTACAGAGAGTGAATCATCAGCTTGAGCAGTTGCTTGGCTTCCGTCTGGAAGCCGAAGGTCTCCTGGGCTGGTTGCTCAGACATGGCTACCCGTCACGTGATCCCCGCGTTGGCATCTATATGGCTGCTAAAGCCGGAATTTCAAGACCAGCCGGTCACCTCGGCAATGGCGTCGCCAATTTCTGCCAGGCTTCGCACCGTGCGCACGCCCGCAGCCTCAAGAGCCGCAAATTTCTCGGCCGCCGTGCCCTTGCCTCCGGCGATGATCGCCCCGGCATGACCCATACGCTTGCCTGGCGGGGCGGTAACCCCGGCGATGTAGGAAACCACGGGTTTGGAGACATTCGATCGAATGAACTCGGCCGCTTCCTCCTCCGCCGTTCCACCGATCTCCCCCACCATCACGATGGCTTCGGTCGCCGGGTCTGCTTCGAACAGCGCCAGGATGTCGATGAAGTGGCTCCCAGGAATGGGATCACCGCCGATGCCGACGCAGCTGCTCTGGCCGAATCCGCGGTCCGTAGTCTGCTTTACCGCTTCGTAAGTGAGGGTTCCCGAGCGGGACACGATGCCTACGCGGCCCGGCAGATGGATCTCGCCCGGCATGATGCCGATCTTGCACTCGCCCGGCGTGATGACTCCAGGGCAGTTGGGCCCGATGACGCGGCTGCTCGTCGTGTCGAGCTTGGCTTTCACCGCGAGCATGTCCAGGGTCGGTATGCCTTCGGTGATGCAGACCACGAGCTCGATGCCGGCGTCCAGCGCCTCGAGGATGGAGTCCTTGCAGAACGGAGCGGGCACGTAGATCACCGATGCGGTGGCGCCGGTGGCTTCCACGGCATCCGCCACCGTATTGAACACCGGTCGTCCAAGGTGCTCGGAACCACCTTTGCCGGGCGTGACGCCGCCGACTACCTGAGTGCCGTAGGCAATGGCCTGCTCGCTGTGCAGGGTGCCCTGGGCGCCCGTGAAGCCCTGACAGATGACCCTTGTGCTGCTGTCGACCAGAATGCTCATGGCCGTCCTCCTGCCGCTGCCACGGCTTTCCGGGCGGCGTCGGCCAGACTCTCCGCAGCGATGATGTTCAAACCGCTGGCGGCGAGCACCTCGCGTCCCCGCGGGGCGTTGTTGCCCTCGAAACGCACCACCACGGGCACCTCGACCCCCACTTCCTGGACGGCTCCCACGATCCCTTCGGCGATGATGGCGCACGAGACGATGCCGCCGAATATGTTGATCAGGACGGCCTTCACATTCTCGTCCGAGAGAATGATCTTGAAGGCCTCCGAAACCGCCTCCTTGGTCGCGCCGCCGCCAACGTCGAGGAAGTTGGCCGGGTTGCCGCCATGAATCTTCACCAGATCCATGGTGCCCATGGCCAGGCCCGCGCCGTTCACCATGCAACCGATGTTGCCGTCGAGCGCGACGTAGTTCAGATCGTACTCGGCAGCTTCGGCTTCCCGTTCATCCTCCTGGGAGACGTCGCGCATGGCCGCAAGGGCTGGCTGGCGAAACATCGCGTTGCCGTCGATGTTGACCTTCGCATCAAGGCAATGAATATTCCCCGCCGTGGTAATGACCAGCGGGTTGATCTCCAGAAGCGAGCAATCCAGTTCCTGAAATAGCCTAGATAAACCCATGAAAAGATTTGTAAATTCCCTTATCTGAGCGCCCTCTAGACCAAGCCGGAAGGCCAGCTGACGGCCCTGATAGGGTTGTGGCCCTACAAAGGGATCGATGGCAACGCGAAGGATCTTCTCCGGCGTCTCCTCTGCCACCTTCTCGATCTCGACGCCACCCTCGGTGGACGCCATGAAAACCACCCGCCGGGTGCCCCGGTCGACGACGGCGCCCAGGTAGAGTTCCCGGTCGATGTCCGTGCAGCTTTCCACGTAGATCTTGCTGACGGGTTGGCCGTGCTCATCGGTCTGGAAAGTCACCAGGTTCTTGCCGATCCACTGATCGGCGAAGGCGCGGACCTCGTCGAGGCTGTCTGCCAGCTTGACGCCACCCGCCTTGCCGCGACCGCCTGCGTGCACCTGCACCTTGACCACCCAACGCCCCCCGCCGATCCGCTCGGCGGCGGCCACGGCTTCGTCCGCCGTGTCTACCGCATACCCCTGCGACACCGGCAGCCCATAGTCGGCAAACAGCCCCTTGGCCTGATACTCATGTAGATTCATAAGACTTCCGTTCTATTTCTGTTTCTTACGATTGACCGTATGTATGGCATGTCCGGCGACGCTCAGCGCGGCTTCGTGGACGGCTTCGCTCAATGTCGGATGAGCGAACATCGTAAGCCCCAGATCCTCCGCGCACGCGTCGAACTCCATGGCGATGACTGCCTGGGCAATGAGCTCCGAAGCCTGAGGCCCCAGCACGTGCACGCCCAGAATCCGGTCAGTCTCGGCGTCAGCAAGCACCTTGACCTGGCCCTGCACGTCGTTGGCTGCCATTGCCCGGCCACTGGCCGTGAACGGGAAACTGCCCACGTTGTACTCATCCCCGCTGGCTTTGAGCTCCTGCTCGGTCTTGCCCACCCAGGCAACCTCGGGGTGTGTGTAGATCACCGCCGGTACGCACTCGTAGTTGACGAGGGGTTTGAAGCCGGCGATGCGCTCGGCGACCATGACGCCCTCCTCCATGCCCTTGTGCGCGAGCATCGGGCCACGAACCACGTCGCCCACGGCGTAGACGTGGGGGGCATCGGTAGCGCAGAGATCGTTGACGTAAAGGAAGCCGCGCTCGTCCAGATTGACCCCGCAATCGGGCGCGAGGAGCCCTTCGGTGAAGGGCCGCCTGCCCACCGCCACGATGAGCTTGTCCACCTTGAGAGACTGATCCCCATCCTGATCCTGATACGTCACGGTTACCTCACCATCGGTGACCTCCGCCCCCATTACCCGGGTCCCCAGGCGGATATCGAGCCCCTGATTGCGAAAGATCTTCAGCGCATCCCGGGCAATTCGCTCGTCGGTCATGGGAAGAAACTCATCCAGCGCTTCCAGAACCACCACCTCGGAGCCGAGGCGACTCCAGACGCTGCCGAGCTCCAGACCGATCACCCCGGCACCGATCACGCCCAGTCGCTCAGGCACCTCTTCGAACTCGAGAGCACCGGTCGAGTCGACGATCAGATCCTTGGTCAGCGGCGCCGGCGGGATCTCCATGGGCACGGAACCCGGCGCAAGGATCACGTGCTCGGCCTGCAGCACCACGGCGTCGCCATCATGGGGCGTGTACTCCACCTGCCGGCTGGCCAGGAGGCGCCCCCTTCCAGGCAGGTCGGTGACGCCGTTGCTTTTGAACAGCGCCGCAACGCCACCGGTGAGCCCCTGTACCACCTGCCGCTTGCGGGCCATCATCTGACCGACATCCACGCTCAACTCGCCGGTTCGAATGCCGATCTCAGCGAAATGCTCCTTGGCCTCGACGAACTTGTGGGAGGCATCGAGCAATGCCTTGGACGGGATACAACCCCAGTTCAGGCAGGTGCCCCCGTACGCGGGGTTGCTGTCGGCATCCAGGGATTTGTCGATGCAGGCGGTGCTGAGCCCCAGCTGCGCTGCGCGGATGGCGGCATGGTAGCCCGCAGGGCCAGCGCCGATGACGATCACGTCGTACTTGTCATTCATTGTTAAAGTTCCAGCAGAATTCTAGCGGGGTCTTCAATCAGGCCCTTGATGGTAACCAGGAATCGCACGGCCTCTTGACCGTCGATGAGCCGGTGATCGTAAGACAGCGCGAGGTACATCATCGGTCTGACCACGACCTCACCGTCCACCGCCACCGGGCGATCCTGAATTTTGTGCATGCCGAGAATGGCCGTCTGCGGCGGGTTGAGAATCGGCGTCGACAGCAGCGACCCAAAAACCCCGCCATTGGAGATGGTGAACGTACCCCCCGACATGTCCTCTATGGAAAGCTTCCCGTCCTGCGCGCGCGCGGCGAAATCATTCACCTGATCTTCGATCTGCGCAAGGCTGAGCGCGTCGGCTTCACGGATTACCGGCACGACGAGCCCGCGTTCGGTGCTCACCGCTACGCCGATGTCGTAGTAGCCGTGATACAGGATATCGTTTTCATCGATGGAAGCGTTCACGGCGGGGAAGCGCTTGAGGGCTTCAACGCTGGCGCGCACGAAGAAAGACATGAACCCGAGGCGGGTCCCGTTGTGACGCGCCTGAAATTCGTCCTGATAGCGACGCCGCATGGTCATGATGGGCCCCATGTCGACCTCGTTGAACGTGGTCAGCATGGCAGCGTTCTGCTGGGCCTCGACCAGCCGGCGGGCGATGCTCGCGCGCAGGCGCGTCATCGGCACACGGCGCACCACACGTTCACCCTCGTCGACGGAAGCCTCGTCGACTGCTGCCGGCGTCGGTGCTGGCGGCTCGGGCCGGGCCGAGGCGGCCTGGGCCACGTCTTCGCGCGTGATCCGGCCAGCCTTGCCCGTGCCTTCGATTCGCTGGATGTCCAGGCCGCTCTCCGTGGCCAGCTTCCTGGCTGCCGGGCTCGCGCTGACCTCGTCGTCCGCGGGCTCGGGCTGCTGAGCCTGCTGCGGCTCGTCAGCCTCTACTTCTTGCTTGGGCTCGCCCGCCGCGGTTTCGTCGAGCTCCGCAATGAGCTCTTCGCTGAGGACCGTTTCCCCCTCGGCTTTCAGGACGCTGGTAAGGCGTCCTGCCGCGGGTGCCACCACCTCGAGCACCACCTTGTCCGTCTCTATTTCCACCAGCAGATCGTCGCGCTGGACCTGATCGCCCACGTTCCGGTGCCAGGCGGCTACGGTCCCGTCGGCGATGGATTCCGGAAACGTTGGCGCTTTGATTTGGATGGTCATCGGCGGTCCTTCATAGCCCGTTAGCCGAACAGGGCCTCCTCCACCAGGCGCTGCTGCCGCACGCCGTGCAGATGCGCGTGCCCGCTGGCCGGGGCGGCGAAAGCCGGGCGCCCGGCGTAGGCCAGGTAGATGTTTTCATTGTGCTTCATGATGACCCGGCGCATATGGTGCTGGGAGGCGTACCAGGCACCCTGGTTCATGGGTTCCTCCTGACACCAGACCACGTCCCGTACCGAGCCGTACGGCGCCATGATGCGCTCGAGCTCCGCCTCGGGAAACGGGTAGAGCTGCTCGAGCCTGATGATGGCGACCTGACTCGCGTTCGCCTCCCGACGGGCTTCCAGCAGCTCGTAGAAAACCTTCCCGCTGCAGAGCACAACGCGCTCGACGCCGTCCGGATCTATCTCGTCGACTTCGCCCAGCACCGTGTGAAACGTCCCGTTCGCCAGGTCCTCGAGCGTCGACACGGCGAGCTTGTGCCTGAGCAGGCTCTTTGGCGTGAGCGCCACCAGCGGCTTGCGCGCGGGCCAGACCACCTGACGACGCAACATGTGAAACACCTGAGCCGGCGTGGTGGGAAGGCAGACCTGCATGTTGTGTTGGGCGCAGAGCTGGAGAAACCGCTCGAGCCTCGCCGACGAGTGCTCGGGTCCGGCGCCCTCATAGCCGTGGGGCAGCAGCATGGTCAAACCGCACAGCCGGGCCCATTTCACCTCGCCGCTGGAGATGAACTGGTCGATGACCACCTGGGCACCATTGGCAAAGTCACCGAACTGGGCCTCCCAGATGACAAGCTTGTCCGGCGCGGTCGCGGCGTAACCGTACTCGAAGGCGAGCACCGCCTCTTCCGAAAGCAGGCTGTCGTAGAGGTCGAAGTTGACGGTCTCAGAGAGGCTGTTCAGGGGGATGTAGCGCTTGCCGTCCTTCTGGTTGTGGAGAGCGGCATGCCGGTGAGAAAAGGTCCCGACGCCCACGTCCTGGCCCGTCAGGCGGACTCCGTAACCCTCGTCCAGCAGCGTTGCGTACGCCATGGTCTCGGCAAATCCCCAGTTGATGGGCATCGCCCCGAAGCTCATCTTGTGTCGATCTTCCATGATCTTCTGGACCTGGCGCTGAAGCACGAAACCATCGGGGAGCTCCTCGAGCCGCCTGGCGAGCGCCTGTATCACGCTGAGATCGACGCGGGTATCCGCGGGCATGACGGTGTCGTGGCCCAGATAGGGCGTCCAGTCCACGAACAGCTCGGTGTTCGGTTCCTTCACCAGGCTCAGGGCCACGTGCCCTCCCTGATCCAGGGTGTTCCGGTACGCCTCGGCAAGGCCATCGGCCTCGCTGTCCTCCACGAGCCCTTCCCCTATCAGGCGTTCCACGTATATCGCCCGGGTGGTCGGGTGCTGACGGATCTTCTTGTACATCAGCGGCTGGGTCTTCATGGGCTCTTCGGCCTCGTTGTGACCCCTGCGGCGATAGCAGACGAGATCGATCACCACGTCCTTTTTGAACTCCATCCGGTAATCGGCGGCAAGTTGCGAAGCAAACAGCACCGCCTCCGGATCGTCGCCGTTGACGTGGAAGATGGGGGCCTGAACCAGCTTGGCCACCTCCGAGCAGTACTCGGTGGAGCGCGCGTCGTCCTGACGATGGGTGGTGAAGCCGATCTGGTTGTTGATGATGATATGGATCGTCCCGCCCGTCTTGAACCCTCGGGTCTGAGACATCTGCAGGGTCTCCATGACCACTCCCTGCCCGGCGAAGGACGCGTCGCCGTGAACGAGGATGGGCACGACCCGGGTTCCCACATGGTCGCGGCGGCGATCCTGCCTCGCCCGCACGGATCCCTCCACCACGGGCCCGACGATCTCCAGGTGGGAAGGATTGAACGCCAGCGCCAGGTGCATCTCGCCGCCCGGCGTCATCACGTTGCTGGAAAATCCCTGGTGGTACTTGACGTCTCCCATGTCGTCTTCGTTCACCGGCAGCTTGCCGTCGAACTCATCGAAAAGGAGCCGGGGGTCTTTTCCCAGGATGTTGACCAGCACGTTGAGCCGGCCCCGATGCGCCATGGCGATGACGGCCTCGAGGACGCCATGGGAACCCAGCCGCTGCAGCAGCTCGTGAAGCATGGGGATGAGGCTCTCCCCGCCTTCCAGGCCGAAACGCTTGGTACCGGGATAACGGCCGTGCAGGTACTTTTCCAGGCCTTCTGCAGCGGTCAGGCGTTCCAGGATCACCCGCTTGTGATCCTCGGTCAGTACCGGCCGCGCACGCACGCTTTCGAGGCGCTGCTGAACCCAGAGCTGCTCGCTCTGATCGACGATGTGCATGTACTCGAAGCCGATGGACGCGCAGTAGGTCCGCTCGAGGGCATCCACGAGATCGCGCAGCTTCGCCTCTGGTGATCCGTAGTGAAAAGATCCAACGTTGAACGTCTCGTCCAGATCCGCGAGGGAGAGATGGTGATAGGCCAGATCGAGGATGGGCATGGCGGGTCGTTCCATCATGCCCAGCGGGTCGATGTTCGCCTTCTTGTGGCCCCGGTGCCGATAGGCCGAGATGAGATCCTGAACGCGCATCTGCTTCTGCTCGTGCACGTTCTGCGCAAAGTGGCTCTCGCGCTCCGGTCTCGCTTTCAGGCGGTTGCGTCCCAGCCGCTCGAACTGATCGACGATGGTGCTGTGGGGCACATCGGCACCGACAGCCCCTTCCACGCGCGGCAGCGTGTCGAAATACTCGCGCCACTCAGGGGGCACCTCGTTCGGTTCGTCGAGATAGCGCTCGTACATGGCCTCGATGTAGGCAGCGTTGGCACCGGCCAGGTGCGAACTACGCTCCATGCGCTCGCGAAACGAGTCAGCCATTGTCAGCCTGCGTGGGATAGGAGCTCACCGTGAGAGCCGTCAGCCTTTTGTCCGTTGAAGCAGCAGTATAGCCGCGCAAGGGGTTCGTCTACGTCCCCTGCTGCAGAAGCATGGTGCGGATCTTGCCGATGGCCCGCGTGGGGTTGAGCCCCTTGGGGCAAACGCTCACGCAGTTCATGATCCCGCGGCATCGGAAGACGCTGAAGGGGTCGTCCAGCTCCGAGAGCCGCTCGGCTGTCGCCGTGTCCCGGCTGTCGGCCAGGAACCGATAGGCCTGCAACAGACCCGCCGGACCGATGAACTTGTCAGGGTTCCACCAGAACGAGGGGCAGGCGGTGGAGCAGCAGGCACACAGGATGCACTCGTACAACCCGTCGAGCTCGGCACGCTCCTCCGGACTCTGCAGGCGCTCCTGGGCAGGGGGCGGCTTGTCGTTAATGAGGTACGGCTTGATCTTTTCGTACTGGCGATAGAACTGAGTCATGTCCACCACCAGGTCCCGGATCACCGGCAGCCCGGGAAGCGGCCGCAGAACGAGCTTGCCCCGCTTTGCAACAGAGGAAACCGGCGTGATGCAGGCGAGCCCGTTTCGCCCGTTCATGTTGATGCCGTCCGAACCGCAAACACCCTCCCGGCAGGAGCGCCGGTAGGACAGGGTAGGATCCTCGGCCTTCAGCATCTCGAGAACGTCGAGAACCATCAGATCCCGGTCGCCGGGGAGCTCGATGCTCATCTCGCGCATGGCCGGGACCTCGTCGGTCTCCGGGTTGTATCGATAAACGCTAACCTGCATCACCATCCTCTCTAGTACTTCCGTTCCATGGGCTGGAAGGTGTCCACGGTCTCAGGGCTGAAGTTCACGGCTCGCTTGGTAACCCGTCTTTCGTCCGAGAAAAACAGCGAGTGGCAAAGCCAGTTCTCGTCGTCGCGCACCTGGAAGTCCTCCCGGGCGTGAGCGCCTCGGCTCTCCGTGCGGGCGTTGGCGGCAATGGCGGTGGCCTCTGCCACCTCGAGCAGGTTGTCCAGCTCAAGGGCTTCTAGCCGCGCCGTGTTGAAGACCTTGCTCTTGTCGCCGAGATGGGCTCGAGAGATGCGATCGCGCAGCTCCGCAATCTTCTTGATGCCCTCTTCCATGTGAGTCCCGGTCCGGAACACGCCGAAGCTGTTCTGCATCGTCGTCTGCAGCTCCTTCTTGAGGTCGGCGACCGTTTCGCCCGGACCGCTTTCGTCCCAGCGGTTCAGACGGGCCTGAGCCTGCTCGAGATCACTGTCGCTGGGATCCCGATAGGAAACGCCCTGACGCATCACTTCCTCTATGTGCAGCCCCGCGGCCCGACCGAACACGATGAGGTCGAGCAGCGAGTTGCCGCCGAGTCGGTTGGCGCCATGCACGGAGACGCATGCGGCCTCTCCAGCAGCATAAAGACCGGGGATTTCGCGGTCGTCGCCTTGGGCGTCCTGGGTAAGCGCCTGGCCGAGCACGCCGGTGGGAATACCGCCCATCATGTAATGGCAGGTGGGAACTACGGGGATCGGCTCCTTGACGGGATCCACATGAGCAAATGTGCGGGACAGCTCGAGGATTCCCGGCAGGCGGCTGTTGAGCACCTCTTCTCCCAGATGATCGAGCTTGAGCATCACGTGGTCCCTGTCCGGGCCACAACCGCGACCGTCGAGAATCTCCAGGATCATTGACCGGGCCACCACGTCGCGGCCCGCGAGATCCTTCGCAGTAGGCGCGTAGCGCTCCATGAAGCGTTCGCCGTCCTTGTTGATGAGGTAGCCGCCTTCGCCGCGGCAACCCTCGGTCACCAGGGTACCGGCCCCGGCGATTCCGGTGGGATGGAACTGCCACATCTCCATGTCCTGCATGGGGAAACCGGCCCTGAGCGCCATTCCGGCTCCATCGCCGGTGCACATGTGAGCGTTGGTGGTGCTCGCGTAGATCCGGCCCGCGCCTCCCGTGGCCAGCACGGTGGCCTTGGAGCTGACGAAGACCGTTTCTCCGGTCTCCATCTCGATGGCGATGATGCCGACGACGGCGCCGTCCTGGTTCTTGACCAGATCCACGGCGAACCATTCGTTCAGAAATGTGGTGTTTGCCCGCAGGTTGGCCTGGTAGAGCGTATGCAGAAGGGTATGACCCGTCCTGTCAGCGGCCGCGCAGGTTCGGGCCGCCTGGCCGCCCTTGCCGAAATCCTTCGACTGCCCGCCAAAGGGCCGCTGATAGATGCGGCCCTGCTCGGTTCGGGAAAACGGCAGCCCCATGTGCTCGAGCTCGAAAACCGCCTGGGGTCCCTGGCTGCACATGTACTCGATGGCATCCTGATCACCGATGTAGTCAGACCCCTTCACCGTGTCGTACATGTGCCAGCGCCAGTCATCGTTCGGATCGTCACTGGCGATGGCGCACGTGATCCCACCCTGGGCGGAAACCGTGTGGGAGCGCGTCGGAAATACCTTGGAGATCACGGCCGTTTTCAGGCCCGACCGCGCCAGCTGAAGAGACGCCCGCATACCCGCGCCGCCGCCACCGACGATGACGCCGTCAAACTCCATCTTGCGCATTCTCGTCATCCCACGCTCCAGAACAGTTGCAGGGCCCAGGCGACATAGGCGAACAGAATCGCCAGCACGCCTGCCTGGTAAACCAGTCGAAAGCTGGTCGCGTGCTTACCGAAGTAATGCTCCCGAATGTAATCCGTCCCCACTGTCCACATACCTATCCAGGCGTGCGCGGCGGTGGCGAGGACGGTCAAGGTGCTGAATACCTTCATCGGCATCCCACCCAGGTAAGCCAGCAGCTGGTCCCGCGTCACGTCCGGATAGATCAGGAAGAAGCCCAGCACGCACAGGCTGTAAAGACCGATGATCACAGCGGACACCCGCTGGACGACGAAATCTGAAAGACCGCTCCGAGTGAGGCTGGTTACGTTCGTTACCATAGCCGCACCCCCACCAGCACCGTCGCAACGGCGGTGAGAACGAACACGACCAGGGAGTTCGCCCGGGCGGCTTCGAAGGAATCGCCCACGTGAAAGTCCATGAACATGTGCTTGATTCCGGCAAACAGGTGGTAGAGGACGGCGGCGATCACCGCGATCAGCAACAGCTTGGGAAGCGGGGCGCCGAGCACGTCGGTCGCCGCAGCAAAGCCCTCCGGCGAGTGGAGCGCCAGGCTCAGTAGCCATAGAAGGTAAGAGATACCGACGAACAGCAGCACGCCGGTGATCCGATGAGTGATGGAGGCAATGGCCGTTACGGGCCAGCCGAACTGGGTCAGCGACAAATATACCGGACGCTCGGTCTTCATATCCCTTTCCACATCCGCTTCGGTTGCTAAGTTGTCAAGACGGTCTTCGGAATTTAAGCGGGGAGGAGCCGCAGGCCACGCGCAGTGGCCGAATTCGCGGCCGCATTTTAGTCAAGTGTGGGGGTAAAAGCCAAGAAATCGGGGCTATTTGAGACCATTCGGGCAGGGGCCAGGCGAATGCCTGGACCCCAATCACATCTGGGGTTCCGAGCGAATTGACAACGGCTGGTGCCGTCAATACGCTCACCTGCCGATTCGACGTTAAACCGGGCCACAGAGCCCGGCACGTAGCAGTTTCTTAGGGAGGTCTCAATGGCGGACAAGAGTGGCCGTACGGCGCAGCTGACGATTGACGGGAGGACCATCGAACTGCCAATGCTAGAGGGCACGCTGGGCCCCGAGGTCATCGACGTCGGCAAGCTCACGGCACAGGGATACTTCACATACGATCCGGGCTTCGTCTCGACGGCCTCCTGCGAATCGGCCATCACGTACATCGACGGCGACCAGGGCATCCTGCTGCACCGGGGATACCCCATCGAGCAGCTGGCCGAGCAGTCCGACTATCTGGAGCTCTGCTACCTGCTGCTCAACGGCGAGCTGCCCAGCCAGGCGGAGAAAGCCGATTTCGTGCACACCATCTGCCACCACACCATGGTCCACGAGCAGCTCAACCAGTTTTTCCGCGGGTTCCGTCGCGATGCCCATCCGATGGCGATCATGTGCGGGGTCACCGGCGCGCTTTCGGCCTTCTACCACGACGCCCTCGACATCAATAACCACCAGCACCGGAAGATCACGGCGCACCGGCTCATCGCCAAGATGCCGACCCTGGCCGCCATGAGCTACAAGTACGCTCACGGAGAACCCTTCGTCTACCCCAGGAACGACCTCGCCTACGCCGAGAATTTCCTGCACATGATGTTTGCCACGCCGTGCGAGGATTACGAGGTCAACCCGATCATCGCCCGCGCGATGGATCGTATTTTCCTCCTGCACGCAGACCATGAGCAGAATGCCTCGACGTCCACCGTCAGGCTGGCCGGCTCCACGGGCGCCAACCCCTTCGCGTGCATCGCTGCCGGCATTGCCGCACTGTGGGGCCCCGCGCACGGAGGGGCCAACGAAGCCGTGCTCAACATGCTCGATGAGATCGGCGACGAGAAGCACATCGACAAGTACGTCAAACGCGCCAAGGACAAGGACGACCCGTTCCGGATCATGGGTTTCGGCCACCGGGTGTACAAGAACTACGATCCGCGTGCCAAGGTCATGCAGCAGACGTGTCATGAGGTGCTCGACGAGCTCGGCGTGGAGAACGATCCGGTGCTGCGCATGGCTCAGCGCCTGGAGAAGATCGCGCTGGAGGACGAGTACTTCGTCGAGCGCAAGCTGTACCCCAACGTCGACTTCTACTCGGGGATCATCCTCAAGGCCATCGGCATTCCCACCGAGATGTTCACCGTTATCTTCGCCACCGGCCGCACCCCTGGCTGGATTGCCCATTGGAACGAGATGATCGGCGCGCCTTACAAGATCGGACGACCGCGACAGCTCTACCAGGGCGCGACGCCCCGGGACTACGTCCCCCTCGCCGAGCGCTGACAAAGGTCCCGGCCCGTTTTCCGCGCCGGGGACTCTCCGCCGAGAGATCGACGATGCCACGACTGCGTGACCTGCCCAGCATCGACCGGCTGCTTCGCTCCCCGAAGCTCGCCTTCCTGGTCCACGCCCACGGCGCGGAAACCATCAAGCAGTCATTGAGATCAATACAGGCGGCCTGGCGGGCCACCGGCGAGGTCCCGGAGTGGGCAACGGATCCCGAGGAGTACGCGCGGCGGCTGGAAGATCAGCTCGCCGGCGCCTCCTATCGCCCGGTATTCAACCTCACCGGGACGATGATCCACACCAACCTAGGCCGCGCTCTGCTCGATCCGGAGATGTTCCGGTCCATCGAGCCTCTGGTGACCCGGCCCGTGAACCTGGAGTTCGATCTTGCCAGCGGCCGGCGAGGCGACCGGGATCGGGTGGTCGAGTCCCGGCTGCAGGTGCTCACTGGTGCTCCGGCCGCCACCGTGGTCAACAACAACGCGGCCGCCCTGATGTTGTGCCTGAACACGGCCGCGCTCGGGCGGGAGGTGATCGTTTCCCGTGGCGAGCTCATCGAGATCGGCGGCAGCTTCAGGCTTCCCGAGCTGATGGAGCGCGCCGGGTGTCGCCTGGTGGAGGTGGGAACCACCAACCGCACCCACCTTCGCGACTACCAGGCTGCGATCGGCGAGCGAACGGGAATGCTGCTGAAAGTGCATCCATCCAACTATCACATCAGCGGTTTCACCCACGATGTCGGCGTCGCGGAGCTGGCGGCTCTGGCACGGGAGCACCGGTTGCCCCTGTGTGTGGACCTCGGCAGCGGCACGCTCGTCGACCTCCGGAAGTGGGGGCTGCCTCACGAACCCATGCCTCAAGAGATTCTCGCCCAGGGCGCAGATCTGGTGACGTTCAGCGGAGACAAGCTGCTGGGCTCCGTTCAGGCGGGCATCATCGTGGGCGACTCGGAAAACGTCGGCGCGATAAAGCGAAACCCCATGAAGCGCGCTCTGCGTCCGGACAAGTTGACCCTGGCCTTTCTGGACCGGACTCTCAGGCTCTACGAAAACCCCGAGCGTCTGGCCGAAAGGCTTCCCCTCCTGCGCTCGCTCACCCGCACCCTGGGCGAGCTGGAAAACCAGGGCGAAGTGCTGGCTCGATCACTGGAGACCGTTCTGGGCGACTTCGACGTGCGCCTGGTGCCCAGCGAAGTGCAGATCGGTAGCGGAAGCCTGCCCAACCAACGCATCGCGAGCCGGGCAGTGCGCATCACCCATGACGACCCCTCCGAGGTCCGCAGGCTCGGCGAACGTCTGCGTAGGCTAGCCACGCCGGTGATCGGCAGGCTTCATCAGGAGGCCGTCTGGCTGGACGTTCGAGGCGCCGAGCCGCTCGACGAGCTCATCGAGGTGCTGCACGGGCTCGCCGCGCCGTGATCGTTACCCTTGCCGGGCACGTCGACCACGGCAAAACCAGCCTGGTCCGCTGCTTGACGGGGCAGGACACGGACCGGCTCGAAGAAGAAAAGCGCCGCGGGCTCACGATCGACCTGGGCTTTGCCTACGTCAGCGGCGACCACGAGGTGGATCCCATCGGCTTCGTCGACGTGCCCGGCCACCACCGGTTCATCCACAACATGGTGGCAGGGGTGGCGTCCATGCAGTACGCCCTGATGGTCGTCGCGGCCGACGACGGGCCCATGCCCCAGAGCCGCGAGCACCTGCAGATTCTGGAGCTGCTGGGAATCTCCCAGGGAGCCATTGCCCTGACCAAATGCGATCGGGTCGATCAGGCCAGGCTCCGCGAAGCCGAAGATGAGATTCGCGATCTGACCGCTGACTCCTTCCTGGCAGACGCCCCCATATTTCGAACGTCAGCCACGTCCAACGAGGGCATCTCCGAGCTTCTCAGCCACCTCCAGAAGGTCAACGGCGAGTTCCGCGTGGATCAGCCCCCGCGCCAATTCCGGCTCGCCGTCGACCGCGCGTTCACCGTCAGGGGTTCCGGCCTGATCGCAACTGGCACCGTTCACGCCGGATCCATCGTCAACGACGATGAGCTGGCGATCTTTCCTGCCGCCGTGCGCGCTCGGGTGAGAGGGATCCGTACCCAGAGCCGCGAAGCCAAAGAGGCCCGGGCCGGGGACCGCTGCGCGCTGAACCTGGCAGGCGTCTCCCTGGACCAGGTGGGTCGCGGTAGCTGGCTCTCAGCAAGCAGCTTCGAAGGGAGCCGCGACCTCACGCTCGAGCTGCGGGTCGTCGCCGACTTTCCGCGCCCGGTCAAGCACTGGACTCCCGTGCACGTCTATCATGCCACCTCACACGCCACGGGCAGAATTGCCCTCCTCGATCGGGATGTCCTGGCGCCAGAGGAGAGCTGCCTGGCCGACCTGGTGCTCGACGAGCCCCTGCTCGCGATCCACGGCGATCGCGTCGTGCTGCGCGACCAGAGCCTGGATCTGACCCTGGGAGGTGGCCGGGTAGTGCACAATGCCCGTCCTCGAGGACGTCGGCGCGCGCCCGCACGGCTTGAATTCCTGGACGCGTTCGCAAAACAGACGCCCGAGGCCTGCTTCGAGCAGGCCGTACGCCACGCGCCCGTTCCGCTCGAGGAGTTTCAGCGCAGCTGGGATCTTCTGCCCGGCCATCTGGATCGCGTCGTGGAGGCTTCACAATCCCGCGTGCACGACGGCTTCGCCGTGGCCGAGGGCCTGTGGCGAGAGTGGGCCGACGGCATCGTCCAGGAAGTTGAGCGCCGACATGAGGAGCAGTCCGGGCTCCAGGGACTAAAAGCCAACCAGGTCGGCGCGCCGGTACCCGAGCGGTTCAAGTCCGAGCTGCTGCGCGAGCTGGCCGGGGCTGGAAAGCTCACTCAGCGGGCCGGGCACTACCTGCCCGCGGAACACGAGGTCGCGCTGAGCGAATCAGAAGCACGACTGCTCGATCGCATTTCCGGTCAGCTCGATCAGATCCAACCTCCCAGCGTCGGCGATCTCGCCAAGCAGATCGGCGTGCCGGTGGCTGAGCTGAAGCGCCAGCTGCAGCCTCTCGCCGGCAAGCGGCGCCTGGTGCGCGTGAGCGAGACGCGCTACTACCTACCCGCCCCGTTGTCGTCCCTGGTCCACGTCGTCGACGCCTTGAGCAGCAAAGGGCCTTTTACCGTCAGGGAGTTTCGGGACGCTGCCGACATCGGGCGCAACGTGGCCATCGAGGTGCTCGAGTATCTGGACGGCCGCGGCTACACAAAGCGCCAGGGGGACGTCCGGAGGGTGGTCGGTGACCCGAGCCGAGTGATGGCGACATGATAAACTGCCTTCGGAAGAGCATCGTCCCCGGTGGGGCGCGCGGCCTTCAAAGCCGTTGAGGTGCGATGACGTGCCTGGTGGGTTCGACTCCTACCTCTTCCGCCATTTTCCTGCTGACTGACGAGGAACACATGCCCGGACTGCTGCCCAACGTCGACCCCGACGGCCTGCTCGAGTATTCGGTGGTGTACACCGACCGGGCACTCAATCATATGTCGCTTGCGTTCCGGCAGGTCATGCGGGACATCTCCGAATCACTCAAGTCGGTCTACGGCGCGGCGAGCGCCGTGGTGGTACCCGGCAGCGGGACCTTCGGCATGGAGGCCGTCGCCAGGCAATTCGCCACCGACAGAAAATGTCTCGTCCTGCGTAACGGATGGTTCAGCTATCGCTGGAGCCAGATCCTAGAGATGGGCCGCATGCCCACGGAAACCATCGTGCTGAAAGCGCGGCAGGCCGAGCCGGGCACCCAGGCGCCTTTCACCCCGGCGCCCCTCGACGAGGTGGTTGCCAGCATCGCCGCCGAGAAGCCCAACGTCGTTTTCGCACCCCATGTGGAGACGTCGTGCGGCATGATCCTGCCCGACGACTATCTCCGCGAGGTTGCCAACGCCGTACATGCCGTCGGCGGGCTGTTCGTGCTCGACTGCATCGCTTCCGGGGCGATCTGGGTAGACATGAAGGAGATCGGCGTCGACGTGTTGATCAGCGCACCTCAAAAGGGCTGGACGGGGACTCCCTGCTGCGCTCTGGTGATGCTGGGAACAGGCGCCCTCGGGGCGATGGAGGGCGCCACGAGCACCAGCTTCGCCTGCGACCTCGGCAAGTGGCTGGAGATCATGCGCGCATACGAAAACGGGGGGCACGCATACCACGCCACGATGCCCACCGACGGGTTGCGCATACTCGCAGACGTCATGCGCGAAATCGAAGCCTTCGGTTACGAAACCGCCCGCGAGCGCCAGGAGGTCTTGGGCCGCCGGGTGCGCGGGCTGCTCGAAGGTCACGGCATCGCCAGCGTGGCGGCCGAGGGGTATCAGGCCCCCGGCGTGGTCGTGAGCTACACCACCGACCCGGACATTCAGTCGGGACGGAAATTCGCCGACGCCGGTCTGCAGATCGCTGCGGGAGTGCCGCTTCAGTGCGACGAGCCGGACGACTTTCGGACGTTCCGCCTGGGTCTGTTTGGGCTGGACAAGCTCGCCGACGTCGACCGAACCGTCGCCAGCCTGGAAGACGCGTTGAACGGCGTGCTCCCCTGACGATGTTAGTATCCGCCCTCCGCAGCTCCGCTGGGCGGATCTGTTACCGACAACTCATCGGTCTGGCGACGGCAACATGAGCGCCACGCAAAAGTTCACATTCCAGGGCACCTTTGCCATGCGGCGCGGGTCCATCAGCAACCCGACCTTCGCCTTTGAAACGCTCGGTCGGCTGAACGCGCAGCGCGACAACGCGGTGCTCATCTTCACAGGCCTGTCGCCATCGGCCCACGTGGCATCGTCAACAGCAGACCCCTCCTCCGGATGGTGGGAGGACATGGTGGGACCGGACAAGCCCATCGACACCGACCGCTATTTCGTCGTCTGCGTGAACTCGCTTGGCAGCTGCTTCGGCAGCACGGGCCCGGCTTCCATCAACCCCGAAACCGGTAAGCACTACCGGCTCGACTTTCCGGTGCTCACGCTGGAGGACGTCGCCAACGGCGGGGCCGCCGTTCTCGACCACCTGGACGTCCAGGCGGTGAACACGGTCTTGGGGGCCTCCATGGGCGGGATGACGGCGCTGGCGTTCGCCCTGCTCCATCCTGATCGGGCGCGCCGGCTCCTCTCCATCTCGTCAGCAGCGCGCAGCCTGCCGTTTTCCATCGCCGTCCGTTCCCTTCAGCGCGAGATCATTCGCAGCGATCCTGGCTGGAAGAACGGCAACTACGCTTTCGACGAAGGGCCGGTGACGGGCATGCGGCTGGCCCGCAAGCTTGGCATGATCTCCTACCGATCGGCCGACGAGTGGGCAGAGCGCTTTGGCCGCGAGCGCAGCGTCGACGGGCAGGATGCCGACAGCCCCTTCGGCATAGACTTCGAGGTCGAATCGTATCTGGAGGCTCACGCGAAGAAGTTCGTCGGCACGTTCGATGCCAACTGCTATCTCTATCTTTCCCGGGCGATGGATCTTTTCGACGCCACGGATCATGGTGGCAGTCTCGACAGCGCACTGAAACGGGTCAGGCTGGAACAGGCCCTGGTGATCGGGGTGGAGACCGACTTCCTCTTTCCCGTCGAGCAGCAGGAGGAACTCGCGCTGGGGCTGCAACGTTACGTAAGCGACCTGTCCTTTCGACGCCTGCCGAGCATCCACGGACACGATTCGTTTCTGGTCGACATGGACCGCTTCAGGCCGGCGGTTGCGAGTTTCTTTTAGCACGAATGAGCTCCACCAGCATGTCAGCATCCGCGTAACCGCCCGCCAGTAGTTCCCGGCCACCGCTTCCTTCCCACAGCACACTGGGCAGCGCGTTGGTGCCATACAGGCGCGCGCCGGCAAATTCGTCACGAACGTGGTCGGCCACTGCCGGGTCGTCCAGCAGCGCAGCGAATGCGTTTCGGTCGCAACCGAAGTCGCGCGCGATCCCCGCGAGCAGGTCTGGATCGTTGATGTCGCGGCCCTCCACGAAGAACAACTGCTGGAGGCGGTGCAGATATCCGAACGGTGCCTTGCCGGTCAAGCGCCTCACCGCCTCGACGGCCATGCAGGCAGCCGCGCTGTTGTAAACGAGGACGTCCGGCAGGCGAAAACCAAAGGTCTGACCGGTGGTCTCCTGAACCTCGCGCCAGATCCGCATCAGATGACGACGACCGTACTCGCCGATCGGCTGGGTGCCGTGCACGTTGATCCCGCCGAGCAGGAAGTCGAACTCGGCTTCGCCCTCCAGGCGCACGACCGCTGCTTCGACCGCTTGGGACATGCCCCAGCACCACGAGCACAGGGGGTCGGTGACGAGCCATATCTTGACCGGTGATGCCTGAGTCAATCCTCGTCGACCCCCGCGGTCTTCCTGATCACGTTACCAACGGCGGCCATCAGCACGGCCGTAGAGACCCCGATCATCAGAATTCCGTCGATGGCTTGAAGGGGTCCGAGGAGCATGAAGAGCAGCCCCCAGATTCCCACCTGGGCGAGGTTGCCCGCAACCAGCACGAGCATCACGAGAAGACCGTAGAGCAGGTTCATTTTCAGCCGCCTCCTACGCCCAACGCATCCTCGGGCCGACCGAGTCGTCGAGATCGAAGCAGCTCGAGCACTTCAATTGCAAACCACGCGTAGCAGGTAACCGCCACGAACAGGCTCATACGCACGGCAAAGGCTTGGTAGACGTCCTTTCCGGAATCGCTGTCCTGAACCGCGGAGCCAAGCAGGATCAGCATCGTCACCACCACGTTCTGCCAGAACGCGGCTGGAAACTTCGTCGGGATGACCTGATAGAGCTTGCCGGAGAAGTACACGCCCACCAGCAGCATCAGCAGTGTGAACGTCCACAGGTTCGTCGCCACGCCGAGGGCAAACCAGAACACGATGGCAAAGCAGCCACCGAGAAACGTCGATCCGAGCAGCACCCGGCCCGCGTCGCGGGCATCGACGACCGAGCTCTGCTGACCAAGAGAGACCGATTTCATGATGATCGGCAGGTACATGGCGGGATTGGTGAGCGCGAGCAGGTAGGCGGGCAGCACGACGAGGGTTGCTCGCAGGGCAATCCAGTTGCTCCCGCTCGGAGTCGCAGCCGGCGGTGCCGGAGGTACGAACGACTCGTTTTCCGGAAACCAGGGGTAGACGATCCACTGGCTGATGACTGCAATGCCAACACCCAACACCAGCGCTTCGATCACGGTCACCGCCAGCGGAAAACTCAGCGTACCCGCCGCCGATATCAGGGTGACGCCCGCCGTCAAAAGCGCCCCGACGGCACCCTTGCCCAGATTGACGCTCACATAGTTGCTGAAGTAGATGCCCGCTCCCGCGATCAGGATGGCGGTGACGGGATAGTTGAGCAGCAAGGGAACGAGCAGCAGCCCGACGCCCAGCGTAACTGCCAGCACCAGGGAAAGCCCGACCAGGGCTTTCAGGCCCTTGGGCGGGCCCGGAGCCGCCGTGAGCAGCAGCGCAAAAATCGGCGCGATGAACGGCAGATCCATCTGCATGGCGTAGCTGAGCGCCAGAGAGACGGCCATCACGCCGCTCAGCCGGAAGACTCGTCGAGCCTGGACCGGCATTTCAGAGGCCTTCCCGATCAGTAAGCATAGGACAGCCAGCTCATGATGCGCATGTAGAGCTGACCCAGCAGGTTCAGCACCCCGTGCCCTTCAGTGAGACCCATCACCGACGCCTGGCCCCCGATGCGCAGCTGCGAGCGAAGTTCGCCGTGCTGGTTCGGATCGAAGTCCACGATGACGGCAAAGCGCTGGGACTGTCTCAGCCAGTCCCGGTTGTTCTGAATGGTAGGCAGCGTCCCCGGCGGATGAGACTGGCCGGCGCTCACTCCGAGGCCGAGGCTGCGTATCCTGCCGGAAAAGACTCTGCCCGGCACCACGTCGAAGAGGATCTCCACCTCGGTGCCGCTTCGCATATGCCCCAGGTTGTTCTCCGTGAACTCGGCGCTGATCCAAAGGTCGTGCACCGCGATGAGCGTCATGACCGCGCTGCCCGCACCGGCGAACTGGCCGACGTCCGCGCGAAGATCCGTGATCACGCCGCGGGAAGAAGCCGTGACGATGGTATTGGAAAGATCCAGCTCCGCGCGCGCGACCGCGCTCTGTGCGGATTGCAGAATGGCGTTGGAGGCTTCGTCCTCGCCCCCCATCTGCTCGATGGCAGCTTGGACATTCGACTCGGCCGCCGAGACCGCGGCTACCGCCTGGTCGAGCGAGGCTCTGGACATTTCCAGCCGCCGGGTGGAGATCGTCCCGGGATCCCGGGAGTGAAGTCGCTGAAGACGATCGTAGTCCTTCTCCGCCCTGACCCGATTGGCGAGGGCAGCGGCGAGGTTGGCGCGAGAAGCCTCTACCGCGGCGCGTCCGGCCTCTACCTGTCTGCGGGCGTTTTCCAGGTCCGAGCGCGCCTTGCCCACGGCAATCTGGTACTCAGAGCGGTCGATCTCGAACAGTCGTTCCCCTTGCTGGACCTCGCGATTGTTCTGCGCCCACACCTGGGTCACGAGGCCGGACACCTTCGGTGCCACCCCGATGACGTAGCCCTGCACCCTTGCCTGGGTGGTATATGGCGTGTAGCGGTCTGCCAGGAGGTACCAGACGAGGGTGACGACGATCACCAGACCGATCATTTGACCGCCACGCTTGACGGCTTTTTCGGCCGTTGCCGATTCCGGTTGAGCTTCCGCGGCCTTCTCCGACTCGTGATCTTGCTCGCTCATGGGGTTGTCCCTCCTTCGGCCGGCACAGGGCCCTCCTGATTCACGGGCAGCGGCGCATCGAGCAGGTCACCCCAATTACTCCGAGTGCGCATCTTCTCCCGAACGGTCTCGGGCAGCAGCTCACCGATGGGCATCTCCGTCCAACCACCCCCAAGGGCCTTGTAGAACTGAATGACGGCGCTGATGTGGTTTCCCTTGTTGACCAGATCCCGCTCAGCGGCCCCGAACAGCGCCCGCTGGGCATCCAGCACGCGCTGGAAGTCGCTGTAGCCCTCGCGGTAGCGCACCCGGGCCAGATCGAGAGCCCGCCGCGCTGACAGCACGGCGTCCGCCAGCGTCGCCTGCCGCTCCCTGGTCTTCACGAGCGTGATGGCCGCATCGTCTATCTCGCGGGCCGCCTGAAGCACGGTGTTCTGGAAGCCGGCGATTGCCTGCTGCAGCCGGGCATCCTGAACACGAACGTTGTTGCGGATGCGACCATGGTCAAAGACGTTCCAGGTCAGCGCGGGGCCGGCAGCGAGGGTCCCCACATCCGGCGTGGCGCTGAGGCTGTTTCCAGCCCAACCCACGGTTCCCACCACCGCAATGGCGGGATAGTAGTCGGCCTGGGCGATTCCGATCTGCGCAGACTGTGCCGCCACCCCCCAGGCCGCCGCGCGAACGTCCGGCCGGCGCGTTAAGAGCCGCGCCGGGATTGCCTCTATCGACGAGGGATCCAAGCCAGGCAACCTATCCGGCATGTCGGCGAGTTCGGGCACCTCGCCCGGCGGGCGCCCGAGAAGCGCCGACAAGGCGTTCAGGACTTTGACCTCGACGATCTCCAGTTCCGGGATCGTGGACACAGTGGTCAGGTACTGGGTTCTCGCCTGCTGCACGTCGAGCTCGGAATCCTGACCACTATCGAAGAGCTCCTGGGTGATCTCCAGGCTGCGACGCTGAATCTCCGCATTGGCGCGCGCGATCCCGATTCGCATCCGTGTGGTCAGCAGCGCGTAGTACAGGTCGGCAACCTGAGCGCTGAGCAGAACCTGAGCGTCCTGGTGGTTGGTCAGGGAGGCGAAGAAGGCGGCGTCGGCCGACTCGATCCCGCGCCTGAAGCGTCCCCAGAAATCAAGCTCCCAGCCCAGACCGAAGCCCGCATCGTAGCTGGCGAGATCGTTGGATCCGTTGTTCGATGCGCCGCCGTGCTCACGGCTGGTCACGTAAGTTACCGCACCGGTTACCTGCTGGACCTGAGGGTAGCGGGCGCTGCCCGCGATCCCGAGCACGGCCCGACTCTCCAGAATACGCAGACCCGCGACACGCAATCCGATGTTGTCGCGTTTCGCAGTCTCCACCAGCGCGTTTAGCGTGGGGTCGCCAAACAGCATCCACCAGAAAGAAAGATCCGATTGAGTGCCGGCTTCAGGCTCTTCGAGCCGGCCATAGAGATCCGTCTGCCAATCACCCAGCCACCCCACCTCGGGTTCCTCGTAATCGGGCCCGAGGACGGTGCAGGCTCCTTGGGCGGCCAGTACCCCCAGCAGCACCAGCACCGACGCCGTCGGCGACTTGCCGGGCGAGAACACGTTGTCAGGCTCGGGGTTCCGGGACGGTCCCGCCCTCTTGCTCTGCTGCAGAGCCTTCCGGAGACGTTTCGGCTCCGGCGCCGCCATTGACCCAATCCATGAAGAGCTGGTAGCCCACCGCCAGGATCACGGCGCCGACGAACAGCCCCACGATGCCGGCGGACACCATGCCGCCCAGCGCGCCGATCAGTATCACCGGCATGGGCGCGTCGACGCCGCGACCCAGCAGCAGGGGTTTGAGGACATTGTCAGCCATACCAGCTACGAGCAGGTAGATCGTCCATATGACGTTGCTGGTCGTGGACGCATCGCCGCCCCACCACAGATAGGCGATCACCGGAAGCGTGACCAGCAGCGCGGGCAGCTGGACGATGCCGACCAGCATCACCACCAGCGCCAGCAAACCTGCGGCTGGGATGCCCGCAAAGGCGAATCCCACGCCGAGGAGCAGGGCCTGAATGAACGCCACGCCGATCACGCCCGTGGCCACCGAGCGAATCGTCGCCGTCGTCAGGTTGTGCAGGCGGGGCCCGTTTTCCGGGCCGGACAGCCGACTGAGGATCCGACCCATGGCGTCGCTGCCCGACTGGCCGAACGCCATCATGATGCCCGCTATGATGAGGGCACCGAGAAAGAGCAGCACATCGCCCATGGTGCTGGCCGCCGTGCTCAGCGCACGATCCGTCAGAACGCCGAGCTGGGGCTGCAATTCCTCCAGGAAGGCAGGCATGTCGCTTGCCGCCGCCGACCAGGCCGCATACATCCGCTCCCCGATGATGGGCCACTCGGCGACCTCCGGCCTCGGTGGGTTGACGGTGACCGAGTTGGTCGCAAACGCCTGATAGGTTTCGTGGATATAGCCGGCAAAAAGGCTGCCCAGGGCTATGGTCGGCGTGCCGATCAGCAGCATCCCGACAATGACGATCACGGTTGCCGACGCGCCCTGCCGACCACCCATCTTGCCGACAAGTTTCAGATGCACCGGGTACAGCGACACAGCGAGCACGAGCGCCCACAGGAGAATGCTGAGAAACGGAGAAAATATCCGGAAGCTCATCACCAGAAGGATGCCGATCAGCCCCACCCGGACCAGCACGTCCAGCAAGTCCTGGGAAACGATGGTGCGGATGACGTCGGTGTCCTGCTCGGTGCTCATTTCCACTCCCCCAACTGATGCCAAACGGCGAATCATACGCGAGGACGCGCATGGTCGTCTCGCGGCTCAGCTGAGCGGGCGCGCCTCTCGTTCGGCGGTAACGGTCCAGCCGTTCGACAGCACCCGGCCTATGACGGCCGCACGCGGGTAACCGACCTCGCGCAGATCCCGAACGCAGGCTTCGGCCTCCGCCTCCGGCACGCACCCGAGCAGCCCGCCGGAAGTCTGAGGGTCGACGAGCAGACGCACAGTCGCATCGCCCGGCTCGCAGCCTTCCAGCGCGAAATCCGCGAGGGCGAGCTCGTTGTTGTCTTGCAGCGAGCTGACGGCACCGGCGCTGACGGCCTCGACCGCACCCTCGATGAAAGGCACCGCGTTGAGGTCGAGCCGCACACCCAGGGCGGACGCCCTGAGCATCTCCCCTAGGTGACCGAGCAACCCGAAGCCCGACACGTCGGTGGCGGCATGGATGCCGTAGCGACGGAACACGACCAGAGCCGATGCGTTCGATGCGTCCATGCTGGCAATAGCGGCGGAGACGCTGTCCGAGCGAACGGCGCCGCGCATCTGCCCGGCCAGGATCGAACCCGTGCCGAGCGGCTTGGTGAGCACCAGCGCGTCCCCCGGTTCCGCCCCGCCCTTGGTCAAGGTCGGTCCGTCGGGAACGCCCGCAACGGTAAGACCCAGGCTCAGCTCGGCTCCCTCACTCGAGTGCCCGCCCACCAGGGGCACCTCGTGCGCATTGAGCACGTCCACCGCGCCGCGAAGCAGCTGAAAGAGATCTTCCTCCATGAGCGCTTCGGACATCAGAGGCACGCTCGCCATCGCTAGGGCAGCCGTACCCTTACCGCCCATGGCGATGATGTCGTTCAAGGCGTGGTGGGCCGTTATGCGGCCAAACAGGTAAGGGTCGGAGACGAGGCTGCGGAAGCCGTCGACGGTGAGTATCGTCTCGCCACCGGTCGCGCCGAGGATGGCCGCGTCATCGCCGATGCCGACCCGCACGTTCCCGGACACCTGAGGCGGCAGGCGCTCGAGCACGCGCATCAGCGGGCTCGCGCCGAGCTTCGCCCCGCAGCCTCCGCATCGCATGGCGTCCGGCGCTTCGTCACGGAGACTCTCTGGCAGCGACCAGCCCGGTTCCGTCATGACCGGCAGCCGGTTGAAGCGCGCCACGAACCGGCGGTCGATCCAATCCTTCCATCGCCAGGCCCAGCGGCCGCTGGCCGCCCAAGGGCCGCGAGCGGCGACAGCGGACCCGTCGGCAGTTCCGATGAGGCTCAAGAAGCGCTTCTGTGCCCGGAACGGAATCCCGGGCCGTCCGACGATTGCCCGCCTTAGATTGCGGGTCAGCGCCGGGCCCTCCCGAACGGCGTACACGCCCGACTTGGGCCTCGGCTGATCGATTAGACAGGCCACGTCCCCGGCCGCGTAAACGCTCTCATGACTCGTGGACCGCAGGCAGCGATCAACCTCGATGAACCCGCTGACATCCGTGGCCAGCCCAGCCGCAGCCGGCCACGACGCTGCCATCACCCCGGTAACCCAGAACGCATGGTCCGCCGCCGTCGACCGCCCATCGGAGCTTTCGAGCAGCCCGTGCCTGCAATCCAGCGCACGAAAGTCTCGGATGAGCACGACCCCCGACCGGAGCACCGCCTTCTCCAGCCGTCGGACCACGCCGGCCGGGTAGCCCGGCAGCAGCTCGTCGGTCACCAGCTTCACCTCGACCCCATGCGGCATCGTGCGGCTCATTGCCAGCGCAAGCTCCACGCCGCCCGCCCCTCCGCCAACGACGGCGATAGACGTACCGGGCCCGGCTTCTTCTCGAACCCGCTCGAGCTGGGGCAGAAACCGGCCGATGGGCTTTACCGGTACCCCTTGACCCACCCCCCGGGGGACTGCCCCCACATTTATGGAGAGCAGGTCGTAATGCAGATCGGGATGAGCGGCGAGGCGCAGCCGGCCCCCGTCGAGATCGGCTCCTGTCACTTCATCGACGATCAGTCGCGCTCCGGCAAACGACGCAAGGGCGCCTAGATCGATGTGGATGTCGTGCCAGTCGTAGAACCCGGCCACATAGCCGGGGAGCATTCCGGAGTAAGGCGTGTAGACCTCACGACTGACCAAGGTGAGCCGCGTCCCCGGGACGGGGCGCATACCGAAAGACTTGAGTACCTGGACGTGGCTGTGGCCACCACCGACCAGCACCAGATCCCTGACGGGCGGAGCACTGAGCTGCATCGGGAAAGTATACGGGCTAAGACCCTTTTATGGCCTCATTCATCGAAATCGAAGTCGAGGTAATCGAGGTCTTCGTCCAGACGCTTCCGCTCCAGGCGCTGCTCGATGGCTCTACGGATGGCAAGCGATCTGGCGTTCTGTTCCTTCAGGGTGAGCTCGTCGTCAACCGCTCCGACATCGTCGTCGTAGTCGTCGAGATCGTCGCCAAGTGCTTCGTCGTCACCAAACTCGCCGTCACCCCGCTCGATTTCAGCGTCGTCTTCCGAGACGTCCTCGTCGACGAATTCCGTCTGATCGCTAAACTCTTCTCGTTCCTCGAGAGCGCCTGCGTCTTCGTCGTTGACCTGGGACATGGTGGAACGACCCATCCCGAAAAGCCTTGCTCGATTCCGCGCTTTTTAGGCCCGCGTCCTACGCGTGTCAAGGGATTTTGAGGACGAATTACCGACGGCCCGATGGGAGTTTCCATTGGGCGTCGGAGACCTCGATGCTGACCGGCCGCGCCGGCGGATACCAAGCGCCGATCAGGCGAACAGGGGGGTCAGCAGATAAGCCACGAACGCGGCGACTGCGAGGAGACTCAGGTTGTCTTTGATACCGATCTTAGCCATGAGCCAAGGTTAGGCATTCGCAACGATCAGGTGAAGAATTGATTGCTTCTATGGATATTCCATCAGGTGCTTAAAGCGATGGCCTTCGCCGCCATCGCGGGCGGCTCGAACCCGTCAGGTGAATTGAAGAATGACCAGCAGCGAGCCGGGCACAACCAACCCCCACAATGCCAGCGCCTGCCACAGGACCCGTCCCCTGATCCGGCGCACGGTGGCCCGGGTGAGCTCGGTGCCGACCAGAAATAGCGCGACCACCAGCAGCGCTTTGCTCAAAGCGCCCGCCGCCTTGGGGCCCGCTGCCGGCAGCTCGAGGAACGTGCCAACCGCCGCGGCAACGATGAACAGGAGGATGAACCCGGGAACCCGCAACCGCGCGCTCTCCCCGGTCTGCATCAGGCTCGCCCCCAGCGCGACCGGAATGATCCAGAGGGTTCTTCCAAGCTTTATCGTGGTGGCTACCTCCGCAGCTTCGTCACCGTAGATGGCGGCGGTGGCAACCACCGAGCTCGTATCGTGAATGGCGAGCGCAGACCAGAGGCCGAATTCCAGCTGGCTGAGATCGAGCCATTGACCGATCGTGGGAAAGGTAAAAAGAGCAACCACATTGAGCAGAAACACGATGGCAAGGGCCACCGCCGTTTGCTGAGGCTGTGCCCGCACAAGTGTGCTCAGGGTGGCGATCGCCGTGCCACCGCAGATGGCGGTGCCCGCCGTAATCAGCTTGCTGGACGCTGCCTCGACACGCAGCGCGCGACCGATCAGCATGCCCAGGCCAAGGGTCGCCAGCACGTAGGCAGCCACCGTCCAGGTGTAATCCGCACTCAGGCTCCACAAAGTATCCAGGCTCAGCCGAAACCCCAGCAGAACGATGGCCGTCTGCAGGCAGTAGCGACTTAGCGCCGACGCCTGAGGAAACAGGCCGCGGTCGATTACCAGGACGATGGCGCCACCCACGAGCAGGGCGAAGGCGGGATTGCCGAAATAGATCAGGGGCGGGAGAGCTGCACACGCGATGCCGATACCCAGAGCGCTCCCCACCATCGGGGCGCTGCCGGGTGAGTCCTCTGCAGGAGCGGCGTCAGCCGGTCGCTGCACGCCTGCCTCCGCAGATATTCGTCTGCAGCGCAGGAATCATCAGCTTCGGGGGCGCAAGGGTGGCGTCCCGCTGTTCGCGCATACGTGCAAAGGCCTCCTCACAGACCCCAGCGCCAAGGTGAACGTTGTGGCGTTTCTCCTCGCCCACGGTGGTCAGATAGTGATACCCGCGCCCATTCGGGGCGTAGTCGTGGCACATGAAAAGACGGGTCGCATCTGGCAGAGCGAAGATCTTCTGAATGGATCGGTACAGCAATCGTGCGTCCCCCCCCGGAAAGTCACATCTGGCCGTGCCGTAGTCTGGCATGAGCAGCGTGTCCCCCACAAAGGCATTTTCGCCGAACACGTAGGTAACACACGCTGGCGTATGTCCCGGAGTGTGCATCACCCGCCCGCAGGCATGGCCCAGGCAGATGCGGTCGTTGTCCTTTAGGAGTCGGTCGAACTGGCTGCCATCGATCGCGCCGGCCACGCCGAGCAGATCGGCAAAGTGGCCCTGCACCTGCACCACTTGATCCCCGATGGCGGTCTGGGCGCACACGAAATGGCTCTTCAGGTACGCGGCTGCAGACAGATGGTCGGCGTGCACGTGGGTGTCGAGAATCCACTCGACGATCAACCCGTTGGCTTTGACGAACTCCACCAGCTGGTCTGCGCCCGCCGTGCTGGTCTCACCGGTTGCAAGGTCGTAGTTCAGAACCGCGTCAATGATCGCGCACGCGCGGCTCTCAGGATTCACCACCGCATAGCTGTAGGAACATGAATCAGGATCGAAAAACGGGTGCACCATTAGGCTCACAAGCTTCTCCTGCGGATGACTTGAGAAGAGTTTATTGCAGATGGAGCGGTAAAAAGTCCCGTTATGTTTCACATATTCCTGGTTATACGTAATATTATTCTACGATTCTTACTAATTTCAGACGAATTATGCCTACTTACGATCGCGCTGACCGACTTATTCTGGAGACCCTGCAGAACGACGCTTCTCTTTCCAATGCCGAGCTCGCCGAGCGCATCGGGCTGTCCGCGAACGCCTGCTGGCGCCGCACCCGCCGCCTGGAGGAACGGGGGGTCATTCGCAAGCAGGTCGCGCTCTTGAGCCAGGAGAAGCTGAACCTCAAGGTTACCGTTTTCGTGGGCATCCGAACGAACGAGCACAACGAGAGCTGGCTGGAGCGATTCGCAGAAGGGGTCAAGGCCATCCCGGAGGTCGTGGAGTTTTACCGCATGAGCGGGGATACCGACTACCTGCTGAAGATCGTGGCCGAGGACATCGCCGATTACGACAGGGTCTACAAGCATCTGATTTCAGTCGCAAACCTGCACGACGTGTCATCCTCCTTCGCCATGGAGCGGATCAAGTCCTCCACGGCCCTGCCGCTGACGCACCTTCCATGAGGATGTCCTGACCTAGCGGGGCGGCACGAGCATTAACGAACCTCGAAATAGCGCGGCTGGCCTCCCCCTTCCCGGGCCAGATAGTCCTGAATGGACCCGACCCCGCGCTCGCTGGCCTCAAACAGGCTCTCAAGATGCTCCCTGGAGTTGACGATCCCCAGCGCGCCGATCCGAGCGTCGGAATCAATCAGCACGGCATAGGGCACCTTGCTTACACCATAGGCTCGACCGAGCTCCTCGGAGACCACGTAGGGAAACTCGCCGAGCTGCATTTCGGCGACAAAAGACAGGTGTTCCCCCGGGTCATCTCCATCGCTGGCAAGCACCAGGGCGACGCCGCCTTCGGCACGGTGCACCGACCGGAGCACGGGCAGCATCGACCGGCTGATGGGACAGTCAGGGGCAAGGAAGAAGAGCAGTTGACGCGCCCCGGGCGCGGCGATCGCCACCTCTCCCCCACCGAGGGTTTCCAGGTTGAACGACGGGGCCCGCATACCAACCTTGAGCGTCTGATTCACGCTGAGCGCCCCGGCCGGCGCGATTCGCCCGTGTAGCGAACGCACCTGCCGAGTCAGCGCGAGCACGAGGACGGCAAGGGCAAGAGCGCAAGCCCAGAGCACGACGTTCGCGACAACGGCAAGGTCAGCCACGGTTCGCGACGCCCACGCCCGCGTTGGCGAGCAGCTGCTCCAGGATCAGATACAGGCTCATCAGCACGACCACGGTCATCACGACCAGCAGCCAGGTGACGGGCTCGACAGCCGCGACTTCCGGTGCCGCTCCGTAAGGCCACGCAAGGGCCATCAGCAGGCCGTTGCGAAGAATCAGCCACCCGCTCAGGGGAGTGGGGAGATCACCGCATCCGCAATCGATGTAATCCCTGCCGCGTATGAGGTTCACGGCTATAGCCACGCTGTAGATTCCGAGCACCGAGAATGCAAGCAGCGAGCCGGGACCGTCCGGCAGAAAGAGGCAGACGAGGGCGCCAGCCTCTAGCCCCATTAGAAGCGGGGCGCAGACCGGAACAAGGAAACTCGGGACAATTCCGTAGGCCTCAAAAGACGCTCGAAACCGCGGAAAGTCCCGCCCCTTGTGATACAGCGCGAGCGCAAACACGCAGGCTATGGTGCCCGCAGCCACCTTGTGAACGACCCATTCCCACATTGCAGTCGCGCCCGGCTTCCCCTCTGACTCACCGCTCTCTCCGGACCGTAAAGCCGTCCACGTCCGGAAACCCTTCGCCACGGAGGTTAGCATTGCATGTGGGCGCGCGTACAATGGCGCGCTTTCCAGCTGAGGCGGCATTGTGAGCGGGCAGAGCCCGCCCCTGTTCAGTGAAGCGACACGTCGCTACGTTCTCGGCATCCCAATTGCCCGCTGGGCATACCTTTCGGCATCCTCTCCGGTTTTCTGGCGGGCGGCTGGATGAAGGAGTTCTTCGGCTGACGGGTCGCATTCTTCGTCGTCGGGATACCCCGCATCGTAGCGGCTGTGGTTGTTCGGCTGACCGTCCGCGAACCGCCCAGCGGTATGGCCGAGGGACGCGAACCGGCCATCGAGCAGCCCACCATCATGGCGACGTGCCGAACGCTGTGGCGAAGAAGGGCATTCCGGGCGGTATCGGAATCGCCCTCGGAGGCCATCTGGCGGACCGGCTCGGCGCCCGCGATCGGTGGCATAAGAAATACTGATTTTTGTTCTTAATATCATTAGGTTAGGCCTATAACCTAAAACCGTAGGCATTATCAGCGATCTCCTCCAACCTGCCTACGGGCCGGAGTCGCTCCGCTACAGCCTTCTCGTCTGCTCGTTCGTGAATGTCTGGGCTGCCGCCCACTATTACCCGGCGGGAACATACCTCCCAGGCGACCTGGCGGCCGCAGAGCGCGGCAGCGACTGACCACCGAGCCTATGGTTTCGGTTCATCGGCATGCCACAGATCGCGGGTCCCGATCCGAAGGAATTCCGCCGGCAGCCGCGAGGTACCCTCGAGCGCGTAGTCGGCCAGCAGCTCGCCCATCACCGGCGCGAATTTGAATCCGTGGCCGCTGAACCCGCAAGCCACGGTGACCGCGTCATGATCGGGGTGCCGATCGACGATGAAATGACCATCGCGGGAATTCGTGTACATGCAGATCGACGAGCCGATGCGCGAGCCTCGCAGCCCGGGGAGTAGAGACCTCACGGCGCGCAGCGTCGCCTGATACTCGGCCTCGGAGGGCGGCGCTTTCGGGCCATCGGGTTCGCATGTCTCGCCGGGAGCATGATGGGCGAACTTGGCTCCCACACGCGCGGTATTCGGGACGCAGGCAGGGAACCCGTAGTAGATCCCCGGATGCCCCGCGATCTCCAGCGCCCAGCACGGAAACCTGCCCAGAGAGAATTCTGCGCAGCGCTCGGGCCAGATCCAGAAAAGCGTTTGGCGGGTCACGTTCAGAGCGACGCGGGGCAGCCGACAGATGTCGCTCGACCAGCTTCCCGCCGCGATGACGAGTGCACCGGCCTCGAGCTCCCCAGCGCTGGTGCTGACCACTACCCCGCCTGATTCGGCCCGCCAACCGTCTACCCGGGTCTGGCTCATCAGCGTAGCGCCGTTGGCAATGGCGAGCTTCGCAAACGCGTTGATGCCGTGACCGGCGAGCACGAACCCGGCTTGCGGCTCGAAGGCCGAGACGCAGCCGTCGGGTAAGCGAAACCCCGGGAACCGATCGTGCAGCTCGGCTGGCGCGAGCGGCTCGAATTCCAGTCGATGGGATTCCGCAGCCATTCGTGAGCCCCCGATCAGCGGCCCATCCGGAGGCCCTACATAGACGGTGCCCGTCGGATAGAGCAGTTCGAGCCCGCTGAGAGCCTCGAGTCGACGCCAGCCTTCGTAAGCCCGCTCGAGCAGCGGAACATAGTCGGGATGCTCGAAGTAAGCCTTTCGGATGAGGCGCGTATCACCCCCACTGGAGCCCAAGGAGTTGGGCACCGACCATTGCTCGATGCCCAGCACCCTGGCGCCCCGGGATGCCAGCCGCTCCAAAGCCGCGGCGCCCATGGCGCCGACACCGAGGACGATCACGTCGTAGCTCATGGCGCAATCCTATCTCAGCTCGGCGAAGCGGGCAGAGGGAACAGTGCACATTGCGGCTGCCAATCGGCTCCATCGCCGGTATGATGCTCGCAACTGCTCCAGCCGTCGTGTCACTTCCGTGGATCCTGTCTCCCAAGCCGCCCTCGGCGCCGTGGTCGCCCGCAGTGTCAGCCATCGCCAACTTGGTGCCGGCGCCGTCGCGCTTGGGGCCGCGGCAGGCGCCCTGCCGGACATCGACGTGTTCTTCTCTCTGGATGGTGACTACTTCGACCAGCTGGTTAGCCATCGCGGGATCACGCATTCGCTGTTTTTCGCCCCCGTGGTGGGCCCCCTCTTCGGGTGGCTGGCCTGGCGCTGGACCGCCCGCCGCCGAAACGACCCCGGGGAGCCGGCGGCATTGCGCGCCTGGATGCTCGCGATGACCCTGGCGATGCTTTCCCACCCGCTTCTAGATTTACTAACGCCGTACGGCACGCAACTCCTCCAGCCCTTCAGCGACGCGAGATTCGCGGTGGCGGCCATGCCCATCATCGATCCGATCTACACCATCGTGTTGCTGGCTGGGCTCGTTGCCGGATATCGGTTCACGGCGGCCGGGGGGAGGATCGCGGCAGCAACGCTGCTCGTCTCCTGCGCTTACCTGGGTTACGGCTGGCACCTCAACGAGGGCGCGGAGCGGTTTGCCCGCGCCCAGCTCGCAGCCCAGGGGTTGCCGAACGTCGAGGTAGCCGCGTTCCCGACGATCCTGCAGATTCACCACCGACGTGTGGTCGCACGCACCCCGGACGCCGACCGGGTCGGGTTCCTCTCCATGTGGGATCCGTGCGATATCGGCTGGCAAAGGGAACCTCGCCTGCCCCGATCACAGGTGGAGGCCTTCCTCCGCACGCGGGAAGGGGCGATATTCGACTGGTTCACCATGGGTTGGTCACACTACGCCATCCAGGACGGGCACATGACGGCAACCGATCTTCGCTACGGGTCTGATGAGAACCCCCGGGCAAGCGTTTTCACGGCATCGGTCGCCCTGGACCACCTCGGGCGCCCCTCAGGAAATATCGCCGGCGGCCGCTTCACCCCGGACGCCAACGGCCGGAACCTCGAACGGCTGATCGCCATGACCTACGCACCCGGCTGCGGCACGAGCCCTGGACGGATGGCCCAAACGAGCCTGGAAGCCGGCGCCGGCTGATGGCGTCAACGGAGCATCTGCAACGATCGCTTCGAACGCAGTCAGGGCCATGCCTTCCGGACCCATGGATGACGACGGTCTGACCATGGAGCAGGAAGCCGGCCGGCCGAACGACCCAAGCAATCTGGACGTCGTGGTGGCCATCGTCCCGACGACGGTCCTCCTGGCGCTGTCGGTCGCCCTCTTCGGCAGTGACTCATCGAGTGGCGCCAATCAGATTGCCCTGGTCATCGGAGCTGCGCTGGCCACCATGGTCGGCGTGAAGAACGGCCATTCCTGGAAGGTGATCGAAGAGAACATCGTTGGCGGCATTTCCACCGCGATGCCGGCAATCATGATTCTCCTGTCGGTCGGCAGCCTCATCGGGGTGTGGATGCTGTCAGGAACCGTGCCCACGATGATCTATTACGGGTTGCTGCTTCTCGAACCAGCGGTGTTTTACGCCGCGAGTTGTCTCCTGTGCGCCGTGACGGCGCTCTCCATCGGAAGCTCCTGGACGGTAGCGGGCACGCTCGGCATCGGTCTGATCGGGGTAGCCGCCGGGCTCGAACTTTCGCTGCCGATCACCGCTGGGGCCATCATCTCCGGAGCCTATTTCGGCGATAAGCTCTCCCCACTTTCCGATACCACGAATCTCGCCCCGGCCGTGACCGAGATCGACATCTTCACCCACATACGGCACATGACCTGGACCACCCTGCCGAGCTTCGTGTTTGCCCTTGGGGCGTTCACCGCCATCGGCCTGATGGAAAGCACGCCCGAGACGCAAACGTCACTGCGCGTCACCCTGGAAACCCTCGACGAAGCTTTTGCCATCAACCCCCTGATGCTGCTCCCCGTCGCCCTCGTCGTTCTTCTCGCGGGCAGAAAGAAACCGGCCGTTGCCTGCATCCTTGCCGGCGTGGCTCTGGGAATCCTGATGGCGCTCGTCTACCAACGTCCCGCCATCGTCCGGTTTGCAGACGACGCGTCCCTGGGGCCCACGGTCGCCGCGCTCAAGGCAATCTGGATCGTCCTGTTCGACGGCTACGCCGGCTCCACCGGCGAAGCCAATCTTGACGAGTTGCTCTCTCGCGGCGGGATGAGCAGCATGCTCAACACCGTCTGGCTGATACTGGCAGCAATGACCTTCGGAGCCGCCATGGAACAGGCAGGGGTGCTTCGCCGGCTGGTCCATGCTCTGGCATCCGCAGCGCGCAGCACGGGCAATCTCATCGCGACGACACTGGTCACCTGCATCGGGGTGAACGTGCTGGCCGCCGATCAGTACATGTCCATCGTCTTGACCGGCCGCATGTTCAGATCGGAATATCGACGCCGCGGGCTGCACGAGAAAAACCTTGCCCGGACCCTCGAAGACGGCGGCACCATCACCTCGCCTCTCGTCCCATGGAACACCTGCGGCGCCTACATGGCAGCGACGCTGGGCGTACCTACCCTGGCCTATCTGCCGTTCTGTTTCTTCAATCTGGCCAACCCGTTCGTCTCGGCCGCCTACGGCTACGCGGGGTTCAAGATCGAGCCGCTAAAACCCGGCGGGGAAGGCGAAGCTGCCCCCTCGCGCGCTCAATGACGAAGACCGAAGACGGGAACGTGATCACGACGGAGTGCCACCCTGGTGAAGCATCACCCATTTCAGGATGTCCGAGCCGCGCACCAGACCGACGATCCGCTGACCGCTCACTACCGGAACCGGTTGATCTCCGGCACCGAGCAGCGTGTTCAGGGCATTGGTCGCCAGATCGTCGGCATCGAGCGCAGGCAGCCTGTCCACCGGCACCATCACCTCCTGGACCAGCCTGGTTGCGCGCTGATCCGGAGGCACGCTGGCAACCTGCTCGAAGTTGACGGCTCCAACCACTCCCGCGGGGCCCTGAAGCGGCCAGAGAATCTGGTTGCTCCTGAGCAGGTAGTCGTTGATGAACTCATCGATCGTGATGCCCGACGGTGCGAACTCGAAGCGAGTGCGCATCACGTCGCGGACCCGAAGGGGAGCGAGCGTCTGCTGAGCGAGGGCCTGGGAGTAACTGGCCGCTGCGAGATGGCTCAAAAACCAGCCGATGAGCAGCAGCCAGAGCCCGCCAGCGGATTTGAGCACCAGCAGGTTCCACAGGCCGATGCCCATGATGGCCCAGCCGAACCAGCGACCGGTGGTACTTGCCAGCCGTGTTGCCCTGAGCTGGTTTCCGGTCAGCTTCCAGATAATGGCACGAAACACCCTGCCGCCATCAAGCGGGAAACCGGGAATCAGGTTGAACACGGCCAGCATCATGTTCACGGAGCCGAGCCACAGACAGGCGGTGTATCCCGGGCTCAGGCTGGCGATGACGGTTTCCGGATCTTCCGCAAACGCTTCCCTCGCCAGGGTGTCCATGCTCCCAAACGCAACCACCGTGAACACCGCGCCCAGCAGAGCGCTCATCAACGGACCCGCAATGGCTATGGTCAGCTCTGCTGACGGGGTTTGCGCCTCCGACTCGATCTCGGCTACGCCGCCAAACAGGAACAGGGTAATTCTCGGCACCCTTATCCCGTATCGGCGGGCCGTGAGCGAATGAGAAAGCTCGTGGGCCAGCAACGATGCGAAGAAGAGCACGCCGGCCACCAGCGCCGTCAGCCACGCCGTCGAGGGCGGCCAGTCGGGATGCCACTGGGGAAACAGCCCGCCTCCCAGGCTGTACACGACGAGGCCGAAGATGATGGCAACGCTGTAATCGAGCCGGATCTCGATGCCGAAGATGCTGAACAGCTTCAGCCCTCCGCCCGCACTCGGCAACAATGGACTCATGGGGCATTCTCCCGTTCGTTCAGATAACGCCCGATGGCTGCCTCGCCCAAGGGATCGGGATTCTTGACAGTCAGGCTCTGCGACCAATCCCGGCCGAAGTCCCGGTCGAAGGATGAGTGGACGGCGGCAATCACCAGGGTGGCGGCCAGCGCGCCGCCGGTTGCCAGAAGGCTGTCCTTGTGGGCGTCCCAGACGTCACCCTGGGTGCCGAGATAGGCCATACCCAACTCGCCGCCGAACACGAAGGCGGCCCCCCACTCCAGCAGCTCGTAGGCCAGCGAGGACGACATGACCACCAGAAGCGGGAAAAAATATCCCCAGAAACCTCTGGCATCCGCGACGCGCAGGAAGAGCTCTCGTACGGGGTAAACGATGAGCAGCCCGTACATCAGGTGGACAAAGCGATCGTAGTGGTTGCGATCCCAACCGGCTGCTTCACCGAGGCTGGTGCCGAACAGCCGGCGGGTCCAGTCGTCGTAGGGCACTTCGGCATAGGTGTAGTGCGAACCGACGGCGTGAATGCAGAAGAAGATGAAAAGCATCGCGTACGAGATTCTGGACAGAGGCAGCCTGTGATAGGTCGCCACCAGCATGGGCACCGCGATGGCCACCAGGACGTTTTCCAGAAGCCAGTCCGCCCGATACAGCGGCTTGATGGCCAGGGACGTCCAGATGAGCAGGTAAACGCCAAGCAGTCCCAGTGCAAACTGTCGGTGCCTGGCGTCAGCAAATCGGGGCTGCGGCATGCTCATAACCGCGAGCATAACAGGGGGGAGTCATAAAACGACGCATGAACGCCTGCAGGGTTTTCAGGTCAGGCGTTCAGCCGGACCGCTTCACGCAGGCCGATCAGGATGAGATCGGAGACAATGGCGTCGAAGAGCCCCAGCCCGTCAAAGAGCGTCGCGAAGCCCCCCGTCGCGATCACGACCGGCGCATCGTCCGGGAACGCTTCCTCGGTCACTCGGGCTACCAGCTCCTTGATCATGCCGACATTGCTCCAGTAAAGACCGTTCTGAATGCTCTCCACCGTGGAGCGCCCGATAGCCGAGGTCACCGGGAATATCTCCACGCTAGGCAGCTGCGCGGTTTTCTCTTCCAGGGCATCCATTGCCAGTCGGACGCCCGGCACGATGTTGCCTCCGAGAAACTCACGGTCCCGGGAGATGGCGCAGACGGTGGTCGCAGTCCCAAAATCCACCACGATGAGGTTCCGATTCGGATAGAGCTTGATGGCGCCAATGGCATCGGCGATCCGGTCCGCGCCCACCTCCTTTGGATCCTTGTAGGAGATCTTGAGGCCCGTCTTGATGCCCGGGCGCATGATCAGCGGCTCGAGGCCAAAGTATTTCTGGCAGCAGGAGCGCAGCGAGTAGAGAACGTCGGGCACGACGGAGCAGATGGCGATCTGAGTGATCCCGTCGGGTGACACGCCGTTTTCTCGCAGCGCGCCGCGCAGAAACACTCCGAGCTCGTCCGAGGAGCTACGCACCGTAGAGGTTCGTCGAAACTGCACGGTGAGGCGGTCGCCATCGTAGACGCCGCAGTAGATCTGGCTGTTACCCACATCCAAACAGAGCAGCATGCCTCCTCCTCGGCCTAGCCGTGCTGCGCGATCGCAACGTTGTCGATCAGTCGGACTTCTCTTTCGCCGCAGCGCAAAGTGGCGGCGGCGAATCGCCGATCGGCTTTGGTGACCACGTAGTCCACCTCGAATCCCGCCTGCTCGAGAGCCCGGGAAGCAGCAGCATCGCTCGGCGCGTCGCGCAGCAGCCGATTCAGCCGACCAGCACGCGCGCGGCCTTTCTCGTCCAGCAACGCGTTTCGGGAACTCAGCGCCAGCCCGTCCTCCTCGCGTACCGTGGCGCATGGCACGATTTCGACATCCACGAAGAACGCATCGCACATGTCACGTATCAGAAGATACTGCTGATAATCCTTTTCGCCGAAGTACGCGCGCCGCGGCCGGACAAGGTTGAGGAGCTTGAGCACCACGGTCATCACGCCAGTGAAGTGCCCCGGACGATGCGCCCCGCAAAGCTCACGGCTGAACTCGTGTTCCTCGACTCGAAACCGGAAGTCATCGG
>DATCZA010000050.1:0-53078 GCA_036526135.1 Pseudomonadales bacterium
GTCCAGCCCTTGCCCTCCTCGCCGATGCGGTTTTCCACGGGAACCTTCACGTCGGTGAGGAACACCGTGTTGACGCTGTGGGCACCTCCGAGGGTGATGATGGGTTTGACCTCTACGCCGGGCTGCTTCATGGGGAAAAGCAGGAAGGTGATTCCCTCCTGCTTCTTGCCGGAATCGTCGGTGCGGGTCAGGCAGAAGATCCAGTCGGCGATGTGGGCTACGGTGGTCCAGATCTTGGTGCCGTTGACGGTGTAGTGGCTGCCGTCCTCTGACAGAACCGCCTTGGTCTTGAGCGAGGCTAGGTCGGAGCCGGCCCCGGGCTCCGAGTAGCCCTGGCACCAGTTGACCTTACGGGCCCGGATGTCGGGCAGAAACCGCTTCTGCTGCTCCTCGTTGCCGTAGGACATGAGAATGGGAGCCAGCATGCCGATGCCGAAGGGCAGGTCCCAGGGCAGGGTGGCCACCGCGGTTTCCTGTTCCCAGATGTAGTGCTGGGTGGGTGACCATCCCGGTCCGCCGAAGGCCTCCGGCCACTTGGGCACGTCCCAGCCGCCTTTCTCGGCGGCTTTCTCGAACCAGCCGTTGCGCCACTCGTTGTAATCCGTGCCGGCTTCGTAGGCGTTGTCTTTCAGGAACGCGCGGACCTCCGCGCGGAACTCGACGTCCTCCGTCGAGAGCTCGATGTCCATGGCTGAATCCTCCATTCGAGAAGGGCCGGATATTAACGCTGATTAGAATCTTTTACTAGAACTGAATTCTAGTTACCATGACGCCATGGCCAACGAGAGAATCACCCGAGCGACTACCCCGGCGCGGCGCGCGAGCGTCCTGGATGCGGCGCTCGCCTGCTTTTCCGAACGCGGTCTCGAGGGGACCACGGTCAGCGACATCCAGAGCGCCGCCGGCTGCAGTGTGGGCAGCATCTATCATCATTTCGGCAGCAAGGAAGGCATCGCGGAGGAGCTGTTCATCCTCGGCGTGCAGCGTCTCAACCAGCGCATGCTCAAGCGCCTGCGGCGGTGCAAGACCGGGGAGGAAAGCGTACGCGCGGTGGTGGGCGAGTATGTCCGCTGGGCCACGCGGGAGTCTGCGATGGCCCGCTATCTGCACTCACGCGACGTCAGCTTCTCGGCGGACGCAAGGGAGCGGCTGCGGGACATCCACCGGGAGTATGTGGAGGCCCTGTTCGCCTGGTTTGCGCCGTTCGTGGAAACCGGCGAGATGCGCCGCCTGCCGGTCCAGGTTTACATCCCCCTCATCAGCGGTCCCATCCAGGAGTACGTGCGACGCTGGCTCTCCGGGCAGCACACCCGCTCGCCGCAGCAGGTGGAGGCGCTGTTTGCGGATGCGGCCTGGAATGCGGTAAAAGCTCGATAACCGCACGGGTTAAGGCGTAGAGATGAGTTACGAGACGTTGCTGTTCGAAGTGGCCGACGGCGTGGGAACGATCACCATCAACCGGCCCGAGGCATTCAACGCCATGAGCCCGCTGTGCGCGAAGGAGTTTGCTGACGTGGCCGTGCGCTGCGACGACGATCCCGACGTGCGCGCGGTGGTGCTCACGGGAGCGGGCAAAGCGTTCTGCGCCGGTGGGGACCTGGGCGCCTTCGCCAGCGCCGGGTCGAGCGCGAAGAGCCTGCTCAAGGTGATGGCCGGGGACCTGCACATGGGGCTCTCGCGGCTTGCCCGGGGCAACGCGCCCGTCATCGCGGCCGTGAACGGCACGGCGGCGGGGGCGGGATTCAGCCTGGTCATGGCCGCCGATCTGGCCATCGCTGCACACAGCGCGGTGTTCACCATGGCCTACACCAATGCCGGCCTTTCTCCCGACGGCAGCTCGACTTTCTACATGCCGCGGAAAATCGGCGACCGGCGAACGCGAGAGCTCATGCTCACCAACCGGCTGCTGAAAGCCGAGGAGGCCTTGGCCTGGGGGGTCGTCAACCAGGTTGTGGCGGACGATCAGGTGGTTGCCGAGGCCATGAAGCTCGCGCAGAAACTGGCGGCGGGGCCGACGCTTGCGTTCGGTGCGGTGAAAACCCTGCTCAACGGCACGTTCGATCAGACCCTCGAATCGCAGATGGAGCTGGAAGCCCGAGCGATCGCCGAGCTATCCGTGACAGCCGACGGCCAGGAGGGCATCAACGCCTTCATGGCCAAGCGCAAGCCGGAGTTCCGCGGCGCCTAGATCGCGGCGCGCCCGGAATCTGCAACCCCGTCGGCCCTGGAGCCGCACGAAAGCCCGCGGCTTGTTGCGGTCATTGCACCCCTTCGGGCGACGGCTCGTTGGTGGGAACCGGCAGGTTGATGGCCTCCACCGGGCCGTGGGGGTAGAACTTGTAGACGCCGAAGCGTACGTAGGGCTCGTCGATCGGATCTCCCTCGGGAATGGCCTCGGGGATCGGCCAGCGCACGGGGGAGAGGCTCTTCAGATAGCGGGCGATGGCTCGGACGTCCTTTTCCTTCAGCGCCCCGTAGTTCGTCCACGGCATCACGGTCAGGCGCTCGTGACCGCTCTTGGCTACGCCCACGGTCATGGCCTGGACGATCTCCTCTTCGCTCCAGGTTCCCAGACCGGTTGCGTCGTCGGGGGTCAGGTTGCCGGCGAAGACCACCCCTGGATGGGTGTCGTCCATGCTGTACGCCGTGTACGCGATGCCCACGCGGGAACCGCCGAGATAGGGACCCGTGGCCTTATCGCCGGTGAGGTAGCCCTCGGTATGACACCGCCCGCAGCCCAGCAGGGTGACCAGGTACTGGCCTCTGGCAATGGTGTCCGACTCCGAGGCCGTGAGGTTCGGGGCGGCGGCCAGTGCGAGGAGGGCGGTCACCACCGCGGTAGTCGTCCTGATCACGGGTTGCATCCACTTGTGACAGTGGGCCGATGGTGCCCGACTTGGCGGCGTCGCGATACCGCGGGAATCACCTAGCCCGCCCGGGCGCCGCAGATCGGGTCAGGAGCACGCCGCCGACGATGACGACGAGGCCGGCGACGGACGTCCAGTGGATGGTTTCACCCAGCACTGTCGAGATGAGCATCAGGGAAATGAAGGGCGAGAGAAAGATGAGCTGGCCGATGCGAGCCGCGTGGGAGGTCAGCCCCATGGCCCGCTGCCACAGAAGAAAAGTCACCCCCATCTCCACCAGACCCACCCACGCGCCGAACCACGCGACGTTCCAGTCCAGGGTCGGCAGGCCGGGGCCCAGCACGCAGGCGATGGCTACCAGGGGAGTCGCGATCAGAAAGCTCAAAGCCATCAGGTTAACGGAATCGCTCCGGGAACGGGCGTTCATCAGCCAGTAGCCGGCCCACAGCAGCGTGCTGCCCAGGGCCAGCATCACGCCGGTCCAGTCCACGGCGGGCAGGCGGTCGAAGCGCCCTTGGGAGAGCAGGACGAGCACCCCCAGATAGCTCACGAGGATACCGGCCAGGGTGCGCGCCGAGAGACGCTGCTTCAGGATGGGGACGGCCAGCACCGCCAGGGTGATGGCCCAGGTGTAGTTCAGGGGTTGGGCCAGTTGGGCCGGCAGCCGGTCGTAGGCCTCGAACAGAACCAGGTAGTAAAGGGCGGGATTGACGATGCCGAACGCGGCCGCTTCCCCCAGCTGGCGGCCGGTCACCGACCAGCTGCGGCGCGCGGTGGTGACGGCGGCGAAGAAGATGGCGGAGACCGTGGTTCCGGCCAGCAGCAGCTGCAGCGGCGCCATCACCGCAAGCCCCAGCTTGAAGCCGGTGGCGACCGTGGACCACAGCAGCACGGCCGCGAGCGCGGCGACGAGTGCCTGCCTTTCCGAGTCGTGGCTCAATGGGGTCGCCGGGGCGTGAAATTGCGTCAGCGTACACCAGGGCGCATGATTCGCGAACGGGCCCCGAAGGGGGCTCGCCACACACCGCCCAAATTGACGGCTGCTTCGATGGAATGCGATGAGCGCCTGCTGGAACTGATCAGCGAGAACCTGGCCCGCTTCGAAGCCAGCGATGCGGACGTGGACGACGCCCACCACGCCGCGGTGGCCATTACCGTCACCGACGTCGGCCCCGGTGCCGATCTGCCGGGTCTTTCAGGCACCGATGGATGGCAATCCCAGGCAGGCCTGCTGCTCACCCGCCGCTCGGCGCAACTCAGGAAGCATGCCGGCCAGTGGGCGTTTCCCGGCGGGCGGCTCGACCCCGGCGAGACGCCGGCGGAGACCGCGCTGCGGGAGATGCACGAGGAGGTGCGGGTCGATCTTGGCCCCGACCGGATCCTCGGTCGTCTGGACGACTTCGTGACGCGCTCCGGGTTCGTGATGACGCCCTTCGTCGTCTGGGGCGGGGCGGGTCTTCAGGCATCGCCGAATCCTGACGAGGTGCAGTCCATCCACCGCATACCGCTCACCGAGTTTCTGCGGGAGGACGCGCCGGTGCTGGAGGATGCCGACAGCAGCGACCGTCCCGTGCTGAAGATGCCGGTGGGAACCGAGCACATCGCAGCGCCCACCGCGGCGCTGATCTACCAGTTCCGGGAGGTCTGCCTGCTCGGCCGGCACACTCGGGTCGCCCACTACGAGCAGCCGGCCTTTGCCTGGCGCTGATCCGCCCGGATCGATCAGCGTTCGTTGACCATCGAAGCGTCTTTCCCCAAACTTTCGGACCCGCTCAACAGAAGAAGGACATTAAAGGGCCATGGCGATTCAAGAAGGCGACAAGCTCCCAGAAGCCACCATGCACATCATCCAGGACGGGCGCCCGACGCCGGTCAGCACCGGCGATCTTTTCGCCGGCAAGAAGGTGGTGGTCTTTGCCGTACCGGGCGCGTTCACGCCCACGTGCTCCCAGGCTCACCTGCCGGGCTACGTGGTCAATGCGGACGCCATCAAAGCCAAAGGCGTCGACTCCATCGTGTGCCTGTCCGTGAACGATGCGTTCGTCATGGACTGCTGGGGCCAGGACCGCAACGCTGAGGAAATCCTGATGGTCGGTGATGGCAACGGGGACTTTACCCGTGCCATCGGTCTCGAGATGGACGGCAGCGGTTTCGGTCTGGGAACGCGATCCCAGCGCTACGCGATGATCGTGGAGGACGGCACCGTCACCAAGCTCGCGCTCGAAGAGCCCGGGCAGTTCGAGGTGAGCAAGGCCGAGGCGATACTAGAAGCGCTCTAGGTCTGCCGGTCACGCGGGGCTCGCGAGGTTTTCGGCCAGCGCGCCCCGCGGTCGGATCAGGCACTCCTGTGCGGCGCTCGCCACGAGTTCGCCATCCCGGTTGAAGAACCGCCCGCGCACGAAACCTCTCGCGCCGCCCGCGTTGGGCGACTCCTTTGCGAACAGCAGCCACTCGTCGGCCCGGAACGGCCGGTGAAACCAGATCGAGTGATCCAGGCTCGCTCCCTGAACGTGCTCGCGGATCGTGTTGCGCCCATGGGGCAGCATGGACGTGCTCATGAAGTCCAGGTCGGACATGTAGGCGAGCATGGCGAGATGGATCTCGGGATCGTCGGGCAAGGTCTCGCGGGTCCGCAGCCAGGTGTGCTTGTACGGCGGGTGGGTTCCCGAGTCGGTCATCAGGATCCGCTCCACCTGCCTGCTGTCGATGGCTTCGAAACGAAAGGCGAAACGGCTGATTTCCGGGTGCTCGCGCGCGGCTTCCAGGTACGCCTCACGGTCTCCGCGCAGAGCGCCGGGCGGCGGCACGTCGGGCATCTGCACGGCGTGCTCTAGTCCTTCCTCGTCTTTCTGCCACGAGGACGCCATGCTGAAGATGGCCCGTCCGTTCTGGACGGCTACCACCCGGCGCGTGGAGAAGCTGCGGCCGTCCCGGATCCGGTCCACCTCGTACAGGATCGGCACCCGCCAGTCACCGGGGCGGAGGAAATAGGCGTGGATGGAGTGCAGGCCATGGGGTACGTCCACGGTGCGGTACGCGGCGGCGATGGCCTGAGCCAGCACCTGGCCGCCGAAAACGTGCTCGGTCTGATGGTTCTGTCCGCGGTAGAGGTTCGTTTCGATCCGCTCGACGTTCAGGATGTCGACGATCTCTCGAAGCACGTGGTTGCTGGTCTGATCCATGGTCGGGTCGATGGCTGCGCCGCACGGTTGGTGGCATTCTACTGGACATGGCACCCGATGAGATGCCCGGATCGGGGTCGGGTGGGGACACTACGGAGGCAGCGACGTGAAATACGTGAGGATCTACAGCGGGGACGACGGCCAATCGCATTTCGAGGACGTAGAGGTGGATCTCGCCGATCACGGGCCCCTGGGCAGGATCTCGGATCTGGTGCGCGGCAAGGGGGTGGTGTTCCGCGAAGTCGAAGGCGAGTACCACTACGATTTTCACAATGCTCCGCGCCGGCAGTTCGTGGTCAACCTGACGGGGTCCGTGGATATAGAAGTCGGTGATGGCACCGTTCGGCGCATGGAGCCCGGCAGCATCCTGCTCGCCGAAGATCTCACCGGGCAGGGGCACGTCAGCCGTAGCGTCAATGGCGAGCCTCGCACCTGTCTTTTCATACCGCTTGCAGACGACTGAATCGTCTCTGCCATTCCGGAAACCGACATGAGCGAGCAACGCGCGGGAATGCTGTTCGCGCTGGCCGCTTACGGCTTCTGGGGCTTTGCCCCCGTTTACTTCAAGGTTCTGGATTTTGCCGGGCCGGTGGAGATCATCGCGCACAGGGTCCTCTGGTCGGTTCCTCTGCTCGCGCTGCTGATCGGCGCGCGGCGCCAGTTCGGCGCGCTGCTCGCGCTTCGTGCGGATCAGGTTGGCTGGCTTGGGTTGAGCGGCCTGCTCGTGGCCGTGAACTGGGGCGTGTTCGTCTGGGCTCTGCTCAACGGGCGCATGCTCGAAACCAGCCTTGGGTACTACATCAACCCGCTGGTCTCCGTTCTGCTCGGGGTGCTGTTTCTCGGCGAGTGGCTGCGTCGCGGGCAGCTGGTGGCGGTTGCTCTCGCCGCGATCGGCGTGGTGAACGAAGTCGTCTCCGTGGAGGTCATCCCCTGGGCGGGCCTGACCCTGGCGGTGAGCTTCGGCTTCTACGGGCTGGTCCGTAAGCGGCTGGGAGTGGACTCGGCCGTGGGGCTGGGCGTGGAGGCCACCCTGCTTCTGCCCGTGGCGCTGGGGTACCTGGCGTATCAGTTCGAGGCGGGGCAGGGTGCCCTCAACCGTGGCGAAGGCGGCGAGATCGCGTGGCTGGCTGCCAGCGGGCTCGTCACGACCTTCCCACTGGTCTGCTTTGCGGCGGCGGCGCTAAAGCTGCCGCTGTCGACCCTGGGCTTCGTTCAGTATCTGGCGCCCACCATCACGTTCTTTCTGGCCGTCCTCGTGTTCGGCGAGGCGTTTCGCTGGGAGCAGAGCGTCACGTTCGGCTGCATCTGGTTGGCCGTGGTGATCTTCTCCGCCGAGGGCGTCTACCACCAGCGCAGGCTGCAGCGGCGTCTTGGCCGCTGGGCCTGACCAGTTCAGCCTGCGTCCAGGGAGACGGCCCTCTCCACGGCGCGTTTGAGGCCGGCCAGCGGACGAATCCAGGCGTCGCCGGGCTCGATCGGCGCTGGCGGGTCGAGGCTTGCCGCCTCGGCGAGGGCGTAGCTTTCGTAGAAGCCGAGCAGCAGCACGTGGTGGATGCGCCCATCTCTCTCCACCCGGGCGTGGGGCAGATACCCGAGGCCGTGGGTATCCACGAACGCGCTCAGCTCGGCTGCGCTATCCAGGGCGACCAGCTGAACGGCGAAGTAGTCGTCCGGGAGGCCCATCAGACCATCGGCGTCAAGCTCGGGTTCCGCAGCCTTTGGGGGCTCCGGGTCTGCGGCGGACGGCTCTTCGATCGGAGGCTGCTCCTGGACCGCGCCGGGCTCGACATCCCGCGGAACCGGCGATTCGGTGGCTGCGGGCTCTGGCGGTTCGGCTTCGGGACCCTCGCCCGACTCCTCCACGGGGGGGGCGGGGGTCGTTGCAGCGGCCAGCTGTGGCGACCGAGCCAGCTCTTCATCCTGAATGCAGTCCCACTCGTCGCCGCCGGTGCCTGGCTGACAGAACCAGTTGCCGGTGGATTGCGGGATCTCCAGCTTGCCGCCCTGCAGGATCCCGCCACGGCCGCAGGCCACGAGCAACGCGAAGAGCAGCATGATGGGTAGGCGCAGCATGGCGCGTACTTTGCCCACCGCCGCAGTTGGTGTCAAAGCTGATCTGGCGAGTCGAGCACCGTATGCCCCTGGGTCACGAAGCGGCCCGAACGCTGCTGCTGGATGCTTGGGCCAGGCGCGGGCGCCCGCGGGAGCTCCACGTTGAATCGTCAGGAACGATTGGTCATCATACCGGCGCCGCCATCGGGGCGAGCGTGCCCCGATTGCGCATCAATCTGAGGTTTTGAGCTGCCAGGCATGATTGCAACGCTCCCCGAGTTCGATCGCGCGCCTCGGGTGCTGCGACTGAACATCGCCGGCCATCCCGTGGACTGGGTGAGCTGGCAGGAGGCGGTGTGCCTGTACGCCCGGGACATCGTCATCTGGACCCTGGGCGATCCCATCCTGCGAATTCGCGGCGGTCACTCACGGCTGGACAGCTCCCAGTCCAGCGTCGAAATTCACGCCATCATCGCCTGCGACGGCCGCGTAACGCGGCCGTCCAGGAGCGTCCCGCCCCTGACTAACGAAGCGCTGTTCCGTCGGGACCTGAACGTCTGCCTCTACTGCGGCGGGACGTTTGCCGACGGCGCTCTCACGCGCGATCACGTGGTGCCCACTTCCCGTGGCGGACGGGATGTCTGGGACAACTGCGTGGCGGCCTGCAGGCGCTGCAATCATCACAAGGGCAGCCGGCTGGCCGAGGAGTGCGGGATGGAACTGCTGGCGCTGCCCTACGTTCCGAACTTTGCCGAGTACCTGGCCCTGATCAACAGCGGCCGTATCCTCGGCGACCAGATGGACTTTCTGCGAAAGAGCTTCGGCTCGAACAGCCGGCTGCTGCAATAGGCGTCGGGGCGTCCGGCTAGTTCTGCCGCGCCTGCCGCCGCGCCTGCCGCCGCGCATGCCGCCGCGCATGTTCGGCCAGCACGGCGGCAACGCAGGCGGTAATGCGCTTGCCCGTGGCGATTTCTAGAAACTCGTTCGGCCCGTGGGCGTTTGAGCGTGGCCCGAGAACGCCGGTCACTACGAACTGCACGCCCGGGAAGCTGTCGCCCAGCATCTTCATGAACGGGATGGTGCCGCCCATGCCCATGTACATGGCCGGCTTGCCGAAGTACTGCTGGGATGCGCGCATGAGCGCGCTTTCCAGCCACGGCGCGACCGGCGGCGCGCACCATCCAGTTTGCGGAGTCTCGAGCTCGAAGCGGACGTGGGCGCCGTTGGGCGGGCTCCGCTCCAGTTCCGCCTTGATGGTCCGCGCGGCCTCGTCTGCATCCAGGGTTGGCGGCAGCCGGAAGACCAGCTTGGCGCTGGTGCCCGGTCTGAGGGTGTTGCCCGCGTTCCCCACGTCCGGAGCGCCGGCAAGGCCCACGGTGGCGAGGCTAGGCTCCCATGCATTGGCCAGCAGCAGGTCCTGCAGGTCGTCGCCGTCGGGAGTGACGCCGTCCAGCCAGGGGAAGCGGTCGATGGTCGTGGCACCGAGCACCTGGGCGACGTCTGCGAGCTGACGGCGCGCATCGTCGGGGATGGGCACATACAGGCAATCGTGCAGGGAACCGGTGTCGGCATCCTCCACCCGATCGTAGAGCGCGCGCAGGATCCGGAAGCTCGAGGGAACGATGCCGCCGGCGGCTCCGGAGTGCTGCCCCTCGCTGAGCACCTTCACGGTCAGCACGCCGGGGAGCATGCCGCGCAGCGAGGTGGTGGTCCACAGCTGCTCGTAGTTGCCGCACTCGGCGTCGAGGCAGATGACGAGATCGGGCTGGCCGATTCGCTCCTCGAGCAGTTCCACGTAGGCGGGCAGATCGAAGCTGCCGCTTTCCTCGCAGCCTTCGATGAGCAGCACGCATCGGCCGTGGGGAATGCCTTCCGCCTGCAGGGCGGCAATGGCGGCCAGCGAGCCGAACAGGGCGTAGCCGTCGTCGGCGCCGCCGCGCCCGTACAGCTTGCCGTCTCTGAGCACCGGCTCCCAAGGGCCGAGGCCGGGCTCCCAGCCGTCAAACTCCGGCTGCTTGTCGTAGTGACCGTACAGCAGGACGGTCCCGGCGTCGGGCGCCGTGGCCGGCACCTCGCAGAACAACACCGGCGTGCGGCCGGGGATCGTGACGATTTCGGTGGTGAGGCCCTCGATGTCGGGCACGGAGCACCACCCTCGCAGGAGCTCGACGGCGGCCTGCATGTAGCCGTGGGCTTCCCAGTCGGCGTCGAAAGCCGGCGACTTGTTGGGAATACGAACGTAGTCGCTCAGCGTCGGGATGATGCTTCGATCCCACAGCTCGTTCACGAACGGGGCGATGGCGTCGCTCATAGGTCTATGGCCACTTGCAGGTACACGGCACGTCCTGGAGATGCATAACCTAGTTGGTCCTGATAGCTCTCGTCCAGAAGGTTCTCGCCGCGAAGCGCGAGCTTCAGATGCCGGCCGAGGCGATAAGCCAGATGGGCGCGCAGCAGCACGTAGTCGCCCAGCCGGACCCGCTCGGCGGGGAAGCCGCTGAAGTCGAGATCCTCCCGGTTGCCCACGTAGTAGCCCGACAGCTCGGCCGAGAACGGCCCACGTTCGTGGCTCACGGTGGCGTAAGCCTGCCACTGCGGCCTGCGAATCTCTCTCGCTGCGTCCGGCTCGGCAGCATCCAGCCAGCTCGCGCCCATGCTCAAGACGCCCGTGGGTATCGCCAGCGTGGTCTCTACCTCTACGCCGTCGCGTTTGCTGGTGCCCGGCTCGTTGATGGAGGTGAACGCGCCGGCGGCGCCGTCGAAGTAGAAGCCGTTTATCTCGTCTTCCAGGCGATCGCGGAAGGCGGTGGCGCGCAGGGTCCATTGCCGGTGCCCGATCACCGCCCCCGCCGACAGATGCCTGTTGGTCTCGGGGTCCAGATCCGGATTGCCGAGAAACGTGTCCGGGGTGAACCCGAAGCGTTCCACGAAGCTCGGGTTCTTGATGCCGGTTCCCCAGTTGGCCCAGAGTTCCACTGCCCCCGTCAGGCGATAACGGGCAGCCGCGCGGTAGCTCTCCTTGTTCTCGAAGTCGGAGTTGTCGTCGGTGCGTGCGGACAGCGCCAGGGAGAGATCGTCCAGGGGCGCCCAAAGGTACTCCAGGGCGAGGCTGTTCGTTCGCACGGACTGATTCTGATTCGGATCACCGAAGATCGAGGGCGCGCCGCGCTGCTCGAATCGCTCCTTTTCGTGCTCCAGCATCAGCGTGACCGCGTGACGCGAGCTCGCCCGCAGCCGGGTGAGGGAAGTGGCTTTGAATCGGGCCGCGGCCGTTCTGCTTTCCCGGGCACCGTCGGCGAAGCTGCGATTGTCGGTATCGAAATAGGAGAGGCGAATCTGCTGCTCGAACCGCTCGTCGCCGTGCCAGGTCGCCGCGACGCTGCCGAGGTACTCGTCGTGCTTCGAGACGCGATCCCCGTCGCGCGGCTGAAACGCAGGAAACGGGATGGGATCGAAGTCCGCGTCGCTCTTCAGGTGATGAACGAGCGCCTCGATGGTCCAGGATTCGCTGCGGTAGCCGCCGCTCAAGCGGTAGCTGCTCTGGTCGAAGCCGTCGTCCTCCTCGCCGGTGGTGGCGATGTTCGTTCCGTCGGTTCTGAATTCGCTGAGCGCGAGGTTGTAGTGATACGAGCCCGTCGTGTCCGCGAGCTGCAGCGCCGCCTGGCGCGTGTCGAACGACCCGCCTTCCAGGGACAACCTGCGCCGGCGCTCGGTGGGCTTCGTGATGAAGTTCAGCACGCCGGCCACCGCGTCGCTCCCCCAGATGGCGCTGTGGGCACCGGCCAGCAGCTCGACGCGCGTCGTGCCCGTGAGCGAGAGGTTGGCGAAGTTGAAGCTCGCATCGGTGGCAGGGTCTGCCAGCTCGACGCCGTCCATGAGGACCATGAGATGGTTGGCTTCGGATCCTCGAACGCGAACCTGGGTCACGGAGCCCAGGCTGCCGGCCTGGCTGATGGCGAGACTCGGCAGGCTGCGCAAGGCGTCGGCGCCCACGGCGGGCCCGGTCCCGGTCGTGCGAGTCAGGACGGGGAGCACCGGCCGGTCCGTGCGTATTCGATGCGCGGTTACGGTGATGGTCTCCAGCTCGGGGTCGGGCTCGGCAAAGGAGAGGCTCGGGGCGAGCAGGGCCAGCACTGTGGCCAGGACCATGGGCATGACGGCAGACTCCGGCGGCCTGCCTCACCCCGGGCAGGGTTGCTGATACCGGGATCGGGCCGGTCTCCGGACTCGCGAGCATCAATGGCGTGCGCCGCCTTCCCAACGTTTCAGCGTCAGTGGCTGAGCCTGCTCAGTGGCGGCTCCGGCGCGGCCGTCTCGATTACCGTTGCGGGGGCAGTGTCGGATTTCCACCGACTTCCCGTTCACCCGATCCCACCGCGCGGCAACCGCGCAGCGGCGCCAGTATAGCTACTCGAACCCTTTGATGCAGTCGTATCCGTAGAGCCAGTCCATGCGCTGCATGGCGATCTCCGGCAGGAAGCGGCTGGTCAGCGACAGTCGCAGATTGCGGCGCCAGGCTTTCCCGCCGGGGTCCGTGGTCAGCTCTGCCAGGTGATGCCGCTGTCCCTGGCGAAAGCGGCCGAGGCGCACCTTCCGGTAGCGCTCGTAGTCGGGGAACCCCTTGGCCGGCTCGTCCTCCCAGCGCTCGAGCATGCGCGACAGCACCCAGGCGTCTTCCATGGCAAGCGACGCGCCCTGCTGCAGGTGCGGGGTGACGGGGTGGCAGGCGTCGCCCAGGAGCGCGACCCGCCGGTCGTACCACTGGGCGATGGGTTCCCGTTCCACCGGGGCAGACCGGGTGACGCCGGTTGCCGAGTCCACGAGACGGAAGACGTCCTCATGCCAGTTCCGGAAGGCGCCGGCCAGCTTCGCCCCTGCTCCCGGGTTTCGGGCAAAGGCAAGGAAACGCGCGGCGCAGCCGTCTGCAGACGGCCACTGGGTGAGGTAGGCGCGGGGTCCGAGCCAGGTGGTGACCGCATTGGCGCGCAGACCGACTGGCAGGTCGGTGCCCGGGCAGGTGCCCGTCCAGACCACGTCCTGGGTCGTCTGCACCGTCTCGGCGTATCCCATGCCCGCGCGAACGGCTGAGGCCTCGCCATCGCAGCCGATGACGACGTCGTGACAGATCTCCTGGGAGCCGAACGTCAGCGTTACGCTTCGCGCATCCTGAGCGATGCGGGCACAGGGTTGGCCCGTGCGCACGGCGACGCCGTGATGCGCGCATCGCGTCGCCAGTGCTTCCAGCAGCGCCTGGCGGGCGACGACGACCTCCGGCGCTCCGTACCGGGCCTCCATGAACGCGCCGAGGGGTCGGTGCGCCAGCACGAAGCCGCTGCGCCAGCTTCTCTGCACGTAGGCATCCGGCTTGTGGGCACGAGATAGAAACGGGCCCAGGTGCAGCGCGCGCAGCACGCGGGTGCCGTTGGGCGACAGGACCAGGTCGGATGGCTCAGGGGAGCCCGGCTCGCCCCGGTCGTAGACGGTGACGTTGCGAAATCCAGCTTCGCCGAGGGCGGCTGCAAGGGTCAGGCCGCCGATGCCGGCACCCACGACCCCCACCGATGGCGATTCAGCCGTCCCGCAGCTTCCAGCGTGTGCCGTCGCGGGTGTCCTCCAGTTCGATGCCGAGATCCGTCAGCTCCTCGCGAATCTCGTCCGCGCGGGCGAAGTCTTTCGCCTTTCGGGCCGCGTTGCGTTCCTCGATCAAGCGATCGATCTCGGCGGCGTCAATGTCCCGCCCGGCCGTGAAGTGCGCTTTCGCGGACTCGATGAGAATGCCCAGCAGCCAGCCGCCGGCCAGCAGCCGTCGTGCCAGCTCGACCTTCTCGGAAGCGTCCGACGTGCGATGAATGGCGCTTGCCAGCTGATGCATGGCGGCCAGGGCCTGGGGCGTGTTCAGGTCGTCGGCAAGCGCTGCCACCACGACGGTCGGGTACTCTTCGGCGGGCAGGTCGCGGTAGTCGCTGGATGTCTCGTCCTCCACGCCGGCATCACGCAGCGCCTGATACAGACGCTCCAGGCTGCTGCCCGCCTGGTCGAGGAGATCCTCCGACCAGGCCAGCTGGGAACGGTACTGACCCGAAAGCAGCGCGTAGCGCAGGACTTCCCCTGGAAAGCGATCCAGAAGGTCGCGGATGGTGACAATGTTCCCCACGGACTTGGACATCTTCTCCTGGCCCATGGTGAGCATGCCGTTGTGCAGCCAGTAGCGGACGTACTCGGGATGGTCGTTCGCGCAGCGGCTCTGAGCAGCTTCGTTCTCGTGGTGAGGAAACGCCAGATCCGAGCCGCCGCCGTGGATGTCGATGGTCTGGCCGAGATGCTTGCTGATCATCGCCGAGCACTCGATGTGCCAGCCGGGCCGCCCCCGTCCCCAGGGGCTGTCCCAGCCCGGAAGATCCGTCGTGGAAGGCTTCCACAGCACGAAATCCTTGGGGTCCTGCTTGTACGGCGCTACCTCTACCCGCGCGCCGTCGAGCATGTCCTCGAGGCTGCGGTGGGAAAGGCTGCCGTATTCGGGATCGGAGGGAACGTGGAAGAGAACGTGCCCCTGAGCCTCGTAGGCGTTGCCCTTGGCGATTAGGGTCTCGATCATCGCGATGATCTCTGCGATGTGGTGTGTTGCCCTCGGTTCCACCGTGGGCTCGAGCACGCCCAGCGCGGCCACGTCTTCCCGGTAGGCGCTGCTGAAACGGTCGGCCAGGGCCTGGATGGGCTCGTCGTTGTCCCGGGCGGCGGCGTTGATCTTGTCGTCGATGTCCGTGATGTTGCGCGCGTAGACCACCTCGGGGTGCGCGGCGCGGAGCAGTCGGTAGAGCACGTCGAACACCACGGCCGGGCGCCCGTTGCCGATGTGCACCAGGCCGTAGACGGTAGGCCCGCAGACGTACATCGTTATGCGCTGGGGATCGACGGGATCGAAGGCTTCCTTGCGGCCGGATTTCGTGTTGTGGAGTCGGATGTCCATAAGCGGCTCGCCGTCTGCTCAGACCGGTTCGGACGACACGCGCGCGGTGCCGTCGCTGACGCTAAGGTAAAAGCACGAGGGCCGGTTCGTGTGGCAGGCCGGCCCCGTCTGGTCCACGATGAGCAGGATGGCGTCGCCATCGCAGTCGAAGCGCATCTCCTTGAGCGCCTGCAGATGTCCGGAACTCTCGCCCTTGCGCCAGAAGGCCCCGCGGCTGCGAGACCAGTAGCAGGCGTAGCCGTCTTTCAGGGTGCGTTCGACCGCCTCGCGGTTCATCCAGGCGAGCATGAGAACGTCCCTGCTGTCGGCGTCCTGGGCGATGGCGGGCACCAGGCCGTCCGAGTCGAACTTGACCGCGTCCAGCAGCGCGTCGAGGGCGACCTCGTGGCCGAGCTCCGCGTCCTCGAGGTATTCGAACATCTCAGCCTCCGAATCGTTCCTGCAGGTAGCCGAAAACGGCCCTGATCGCCATGGCTTCCGCACCCTCGGGTCGGCCCGGGCGGGGGCGTGTGTTGAAGGCCATGATGTCGAAGTGCACCCACGGCGCCGAGCCCACGAACTTCTCCAGGAAGAGGGCGGCCGTTATGGATCCGGCGAACGGCGAGCTTGCCGAGTTGACGGTGTCGGCCACCTTGCTGTCGAGCAGGTAGGCGTAGGGTTTGTGCAGCGGCAGCCGCCACACAGGGTCGTCCCAGCGGTCGCCGTGGGCGCTCAGCCCGGCGGCGACCTCGTCATCGTTGCAGAACATCGCCGCGATCTCTGCGCCCACGGCCGATCGCGCGGATCCGGTCAGCGTGGCGAAATCGACCATGAGGGCGGGTTCGTCCTCGGCACCCAGCGCCAGGCAGTCACACATGACCATGCGCCCTTCGGCGTCGGTATTGTCGATTTCCACCGAGATGCCCTTGTAGGTCGGCACGACGTCGCCAGGCCGGTAAGCGTTCGCGCCGACGGCGTTCTCCACTGCCGCAATGAGCACGCGCAGACGAACGGGCAGATTGCTCGCCATGATGAGCTGGGCGAGGCCGAGAGCGTTGGCTGCCCCGCCCATGTCCTTTTTCATGAGCCGCATACTGGCGGCCGGCTTGATGTCGAGCCCGCCGCTGTCGAAGCACACCCCCTTGCCCACCAGCACGATCAGCGGATGGTCCGGGTCTCCCCAGGTGATGTCGATCAGGCGCGGCGCGTCGGCCGCCGCCCGCCCAACGGCGTGAATCGCGTCGAAGCCGCCCTCCAGCAGCTGCTCGCCCACCAGCACCCGGCAGTTTGCCTGGTTGGCGTCCGCCACCTGGATGGCCTCGTCTGCGAGATGGCTCGGCAGCATGTCGCCTGCGGGGATGTTTATGAGATCGCGCACCAGGGTAGTGGCCGCGTCCATGTTCGCAACGAGGTCCGCGTCGTTGCGTGCAGGAATCAGGAGCTGGGCGGGAGCTCTGTCGCGCTCCCGGTAGCGGACGAACTGATAGGAACCGAGCGCCCAGCCGAGCAGCTGCAGGTCGGAGACCTCGGTTTTCAGCTCGTACACGCCTTCGGGTATGCGGGTGGGAAGGCCGCCCAGGCTGGCCAGGTCGTCCCCGCCGTCCCATCCTGCCACCAGCTCGGCCGGGTGGCCGTCGGCTCCGGGCAGCCAGGCGAACTCGCCGCTCTTCGCCGCGAACTGAGCACGCCGGATCCAGCTCCGTTCGGCTTCCGAAAGCTCGCTGGCAAACGCCTCGAAGTCCGAGGTTCTGATCAGCCTGAGCGGCGTTGCGGCGGCGTCGGATGAAACGATGAGCGCTTCTGCCATTGGGGCTCCGGTTGGTTGAAGTCCGAGATGGTCTATGATGGCCTCCCGGTTCGCAAGCGGTCTGAGCCGTGCTCACGGAAGTCACCACGCATCACCTCGAGCTCACCGATCCGGATCAGTTCAAGCCGGCGGCCACCGGTCCGGCCTACGCGCTCAAGCAGGTCCAGCGTCCCACCGCGGAGCTGAACCGCTTTCTCTACTCGACGGTCGGGGCGGCGTGGTTCTGGTACGAGCGCTTGAGCTGGTCCCGGGCCCGCTGGCTCGAGTTTCTCGACCGGCCGGAGGTCGTCACTTGGGTCGCCTATGTGGATGGCAGCCCCGCCGGCTATTTCGAGCTGGAGGATCAGCCGGGCGGGTCGGTGGAGATCTGCTATTTCGGCCTCCTGCCGGCCTACATCGGTCAGGGCATGGGCGGCGCTCTGCTGACGGATGCCATCCGCGCCGCCTGGGCCAGGGGCGCGTCCCGCGTCTGGCTTCACACCTGCTCGCTGGATCACCCTTTTGCGCTCGCCAACTATCTGGCGCGGGGCTTTTCCCTGTTCGACATCGTCACGACCACGAAAAATCTGCCCGATCCCATGCCGGAGCCCCGGCCCGGGGATGCCGAGGCGGGCCGGTCGTCAGATTGATTTGACCGGGATCCGCCCGAGCCCGAGGTTGTTGCCTTCGAGTATGCGGTCGGCCCGGTAGCTCGACCTTACCAGCGGGCCCGACGCGACTTCCGTGAAGCCACGCTCCAAGCCCCATTCCCGATACCGTTCGAACTCGTCCGGGTGCACCCAGCGCGCCACTGCCAGATGGTTGCGGGTGGGACGCAGGTACTGGCCCAGGGTGAGGATGTCGACGCCGTGCTCGCGCAGATCGTCCATGGCCTGGCAAATCTCGTCATCCTGCTCTCCCAGGCCGAGCATGAGGCTCGATTTGGTGAGCAAGTCCCGACGGACCTGCTTGGCCTCGGCGAGAACGCCCAGCGTCTGATCGTATCCCGCCCGGGGATCGCGAACGTCGCCGGTCAGGCGCTCCACGGTTTCCAGATTCTGGGCGAAGACGTCCAGCCCCGAGCCCACCACGACGGCAACGGCCTCGGCGGATCCGCTGAAATCCGGCGTGAGCGCCTCGACGGCGGTCTCGGGGTTGACCGCCTTGATGGCCTGGATGCACTTCGCGTAGTGGCCGGCGCCGCCGTCCGCCAGGTCGTCCCGGTCGACGGAGGTCAGCACGACGTAGCGCAGCCCCATCAGACGCACGGACTCCGCTGCGTTTGCGGGCTCGTCCGGATCGAGACGCCCTCCGGGATTGCCCGTGTCAACCGCGCAGAACCGGCAGGCCCGGGTGCACACGGAGCCCATCAGCATGATGGTCGCCGTGCCGTTGTTCCAGCACTCACCGATGTTCGGGCAGTGAGATTCCTCGCACACGGTGGCCAGACGGTGGGTGGCCACCGTCCTGCGCACTGCCTGGTACTTTTCGCCGCCGCCGAGCCGGACGCGCAGCCACGGGGGCTTGCGGCCGGTAGCCGGCTCTGCCTGCCCGTTCGCCTTCATGCCGTCCTTGATGGCGGTGAAACCTTCGGGCGTGCGGAATTTCTTGCCGCTGACGACTGGTTTGCTCATGGCCCGTCATTGTACCCATAATGCCGCGTCGTTGAGGTGCGGTAACCAATGCAGGAACGTCCGGCAGTCACCCGGCGGGTGCGATGGCTATACGGGGCCGGAGCCGCCGCCTACGGCGTGAAGGAAAACGGCTTCTCCTATTTCCTGCTCTTCTACTACAACCAGGTGCTCGATCTTCCGGGCGCCTATGCCGGCACGGCGATCCTGATCGCCATGATCTTCGACGCCATCTCGGACCCTCTGGTGGGCGTCTGGTCGGACAATACCAGGTCGCGCTGGGGACGCCGCCACCCCTTCATGTACAGCGCCGCCCTGCCCGTGGCGGTGATCTACTTCTTTCTCTGGAACCCGCCGGAGCTAACGGAGTTTCAGCTCTTTGTCTATCTCACCGTAGGGTGCGTGCTCGTGCGTTTCTTTGTCACGCTGTACGAGATACCGTCCAGCGCCATCGTCGCAGAGCTCACGGACGACTACGACGAACGGACCCGGTTGCTCAGCTACCGCTACATGATGGGCTGGTTCGGCGGTCTCGGGATGGCGGTGCTGAACTGGGGTTTGTTCATGGTGGTCTGGGGAGAGGCGGGCGAAACGACGTTCCGCGTCTACGGAGCGGTGGGTGCGGTGATCATGTTCGTGGCCATCGTGGGATCCTCCCTCGGCCTGCACCGCTACATACCCTACCTGCACCCGCCGCCGGAAAGGACCTCCTACCGGGTCCGGCAGCTTACCGGCGATCTCATCGAGACCATCAGCAACAGGAACTTCGCCGCGCTGTTCTTCGCCGGCCTCTTCGCCGCGGTGGGCGCCGGCGTGGCGACGAATTTCGACACCTACATCATCACCCACTTCTGGGAGTTCGAGGCCGAGCAGTGGCGCTGGGTGATCATCTCGTTGTTCGTCTCGGCACTCATTCCCATGTATCTGGCGCCGCTGGTTACCCGGCGCTGGGACAAGAAGCGAAGCGCGCTGGGTATCTACGCTTTCCAGATCGTCTTTGCCGCCCTGCCTATCCTGTTGCGCCTGGCCGGCTGGTTTCCGGATAACGACAGCGCCTGGACCTACCCGCTGATCTGGGCTCACGCCGTCGTCAACGTGGTCGTGATCGTGATGTTCGGCGTCATCCAGAGCTCGATGCTGGCGGACGTGGTGGAGCACAGCCAGGCGTCCACCGGCCGGCGTGAGGAGGGGCTGTTCTTCGCCGCGCGATCGTTTGCCCAGAAGGCGACCTCGGGGGTCGGCGCGTTCATCGCCGGGCTGGCGCTGGACTGGATCGCGTTCCCGAGGGGCGCGACGCCGGGGACGGTGCCGGACGCCGTCATATGGGATCTTGGTTTCATTTACGGCCCCGCGCTCATGATTTTCTACGTGCTGGCGTTGGTTTCCATCGGGTTCTATAGAATCTCGCGGCAGGGACACGATCAGCGGGTGGGCGCGCTGCGCGCGGGCGCCACGGCCCCGTCGGGAAGCATGGAGGAATCGCGATGAACGACCGACCCGTGATCGTCACCGGGGGCGCCGGGGGCATCGGCAGCGCCATCGTTGCCCGTCTTGTTGCCGACGGCCATCCGGTGGCCGTGCTCGATCTGCACCCCGCGTCTGCTACCCCTTCGGGCTCCCTGTTTTCCTACCCGTGCGACATCGCCGATCTCGACGCGGTGGAGCGGGCGGTCGCCGAGTTCGAGGCGGCGGTGGGCGCGCCGTTCGGGCTCGTCAACAATGCCGGCTGGGACCAGGCCCTGCCGTTTCTGGAGACGGGGCCGGATCTGTGGGAGAAGGTGATCGACGTGAACCTGCGCGGCCCCGTGAACGTCACCTACGCGGTGCTGCGCAGGCTGGCGGGCGCGAGCCGCGGCCGGGTGGTCAGCATCGCCTCGGATGCCGGCCGTGTGGGCTCGTCGGGAGAGGCCGTCTACTCAGCGTGCAAAGGCGGCATCATCGCCTTCATGAAGACGCTGGCTCGCGAGCACGCGCGTCAGGGCATCACGTTCAACTCCGTCTGCCCTGGCCCCACGGACACGCCTCTGCTCGATTCCTTCGACGAGTCGGGTCGGCTGGCCCAGGCGCTCGAGCGGGCCATACCCATGCGGCGGCTGGGAAGACCGGAGGACTTTCCGGGGATCGTTGCCTTCCTGTTGAGTGACGAGGCGTCGTTCATCACCGGCCAGACCGTGAGCGTCTCTGGCGGGTTGTCGATGCAGGGGTGACCTACCCCTCGTCCTGAAACTGCAGCGAGTGCAGGGTGTGATAGAGCCCCTCGCTGGCGATCAGCTCCTCATGGGTGCCGAGCTCGACCACCCTTCCTCCCTGAAGAACCAGCACCCGGTCGGCTTCCTGAATGGTCTGCAGGCGATGGGCGATGATGATCGAAGTCCGCCCGGCGGTGAGCTTTCGCAGCGCGTCCTGGATGAGGAGCTCGGTTTCGGTGTCGATGCTCGCGGTTGCCTCGTCGAGCACGAGGATCTCGGGATCCGCGGCCAGCACCCGGGCGAAGGCCAGCAGCTGCCGCTGCCCCTGGGACAGGTTCTGACCGCGCTCGGAGAGCTCGGTGTCGTATCCGCGGGGCAGGTCGCTGATGAAGCCGTGGGCGTTGACGCGGCGCGCGGCCTCCTCGGCGCGCTCCCGGGTGATCCGGGGATCGCCGAGGGCGATGTTGTCGAAGACGGTCCCTGAGAAGATGTGGAAGTCCTGGAGCACCACGCCGATGCGCTGGCGCAGGTCGCGCGTATGGATGCGGTTGAGATCGATGCCGTCGAGGAAAATCTGGCCGTCGTCGAATTCGTAGAACCTTCCGAGCAGGCGGATCAGCGTGCTCTTGCCGGACCCCGTCGGGCCCACGATGGCGAGCTTCTCCCCGGCCCCGATCTCGAAGGAGACGTCGTGGAGAATCTGAACGTCCGGGTCGTAGGCGAAGTTCAGGTGCCTGAAGGTGACCTCGCCCTGCAGCCGGGGCGGCAGCGTGACGGGATCGGCCGGCTCGTGAATCTTCTCGTCCCAGTCCAGCGCCTGAAAGATCCGCTCGCCGCTCGCCATGGCCCGGAAGAGAATGTTCGTCTGCTCGCCGAGAACCACGATGGGATGGAAGAGCATGTCGATGAAGCGGGTGAACAGAATCACGGCGCCCAGGGTCATTTCTTCCTGCACTGCAGCGCCGCCGGCGTACCAGATGATCACCCCGAGGGCCAGGTGCGCCATGCTGTCGTTGAAGGCGCCGTAGAGGGTCTCGAATCGCGTCGTTCTGAGCTCGTGGCCGCGGTTTTCTTCGTTGATCTTCGTGTAACGGTCCAGGTTGTATTGCTGTCGCTCGGAGAGCTGCACCACCTGAAGGCCCGCCAGGTTTTCCTGCATGTTCTGATTCAGAGCCGACAGCGACATGCGCACCATCCGGAACAGGCGGCGCGTCGCCCGGCGGAAATAGAAGGTCACGCTGCCCATGACGGGCAACGCGAGAAGCAGAAGCAGGGTTAGCTCGACGTCGATGGCCAGCATGATGGCGAGCGCCACGAAGAAGGGCATGAACTCGCCGATGAGCGAGCCGAGACCGCGAAGCAGCTCGTAGAGCGCTTCGATGTCGTTGGTCACCCGCGTCATGACCCGTCCTACGGCGACTCGGTCGTAGAACGAGGACGGTCTGGTCTCGAGGTGTCGAAACAGATCCAGCCGCAGGTCCCTCAGACCGTTGATGACCGACGAGATCAGGGTCATGCGGTGAGCGTGACCGGCAGCCGCCCAGGCAATCTGCAGCCCCGCATACAGGAGACAGGCCGCCATGAGAGGGTGAAGTGCCAGGATGTCCGCCAGCCACTCGGTCAGCTCCACCATGCCGAGGTCCGGTGCCAGGGAATCCGTCTCGCCCCGGATCAGGTGGTCGATCACCACCAGCGAGATGATGATGGGCATGAGAACCTGCAGCGTGGACGCCAGCAGCACCAGCACGGCGCTGATTCCGAAGGTCACCCGGTAGGGCCGCAACCATTTCAGGAGGCGTCGCAGGAGCGCAAGGTTCAGAACCGCGCCGGAGATCTCGGCGTCGAACATGGAGTAGTTGCGCCGCTCGGGAGCGCCAGGCTGGCTGGCCGCCGTCACGTCGTCGCCCCGATCAGGTCGTAGTCGGTATCAACAGCGCCCTCGCGCTGAATCCGTTCGAGCTCGGCGTACTGTCCTGCCCTGGCCAGAAGCTCTTCGTGGGTACCGGACTCGACGATGCGCCCGGCGTCCATGACCACGATGCGGTCGGAGTGGCGGGCGGTCGAAACGCGGTGGGACACCAAAATGGTGGTCTGGCGGCGCCGCAGCCGGCGCAGCTCCCGGAGAATGTGCTCTTCCGTCTCGGTGTCGACGCTGGAAAAGCAGTCGTCGAGGATCAGCACGGGCGCCCCGCGAATGAGGCCGCGGGCCAGGGTGGCTCGCTGCTTCTGGCCTCCGGAGAGCGTCACGCCGCGCTCGCCGACGATGGTGTCGAGCTGCTCCGGGAACTCCTCGATGGTTTCCTTGAGATCTGCGGACGTTGCCGCCTCCCAGATCTTCTCCACCGCCCGGCCCGGGTCGTCGTAGGTCAGGTTGTCGCCCAGGGGCTCGCCGAACAGAAAAGCATCCTGGGGCACCATGGCAACCTGGGACCTCAGCTGGGCGAGTGGGTAGTCGCGGACGTCGTGGCCGTCGATGAGAACCGCGCCTGGCGGCGTGTCCAGCAGCCGCACGAGCTGCTTGAGCAGCGTCGTCTTGCCCGATCCGACCCTGCCCATGATGGTCACGGACTCGCCCCGGGCGACGGTCAGCGAGACGTCATCGAGAGCCGGACGAATGCCCTCGTCGTAAGCGAAGGTCAGGTGGCGTATCTCGACGTCGCCCCGGATCGTCGCCGGCGTCGTCCCGCTTGGATCGTCGGCGATCTCTGGGGACAGGGTGATGACCTCGAACAGCCGGTCGCTGGCCACGGCCGCCCGCTGGAAGAGGTTGACGATGAAGCCGGCCACCCGAAACGGCTGGACGACCATGTTCACGTACATGAAGAAGGCAACGAGCTCGCCCACCGTCATGGCGCCGTCCAGGACCAGGTAGCCGCCATACCCCAGGATGGTGACGGAGCAGATGGCGGCCAGCGAAGGCATCCAGGCCGCCATGAGCGAGTTGATCTGAGACTGGCGGTAGAACGCGTTGGCGTACTGCTGGTTGGTCCTGCCGAACCGGCGGATCTCATTCTCTTCCTGGACCATGGCCTGGATGGTGCGAATCCCGGAGAGGTTTTCCTGGGCGTGGGCGCCCAGGTCGGACAATCGGTTCTGAACGTCCCTCGAGGCCACGCCCATCTGGCGCGCGGACCAGCTTGCGTAGAAGAACACCAGGGGCAGGGGTGGCAGCAGCAGCAGCGTGAGTGACGGGGACAGATAGAGCATGAAGCCGAAGCCCACCAGCGTCGCGTAGACGAGGATGACCATCAGGATCGTGCCCATGGCGATGAGTCTCTGGATCAGGCCGATGTCGGCTACCGCCCGGGTCATCATGTCGCCGATGGTGTAGCGCGTGAAGAAACGAACGCCCTGTTGCTGCAGGGATTCGTACAGAGCCTGCCGCAGATCGAACGCCACGTGCTGGCCGACGCAGCGCACGGAGTAGCGGGCGTAGGTGACCACGACGTAGCGCCCGATCACCGCTCCGGCAATTCCGAGCAGTGGGGTCGTCATGTCCGCGTTGCCGGCGGACATCCGATCGATGCCGATGGCCACGAAGATAGGCACCATGGCTTCGAAGAATCTTGCGATTCCGAACGCGCCGACGCCGGCCCCCAGTCGCAGCCGATACGGGGCGAGGAACGATTTCAGACGGATCAGAGAGCGAATCATCGGTGGGGCGCAGCCGCTGCCGCGTCAGAAACTGGCGTTGTGCGGCACTCTGGGGAACGGGATGGCGTCACGGATGTTGTCCATCCCCGTCATGTAAAGCACCAGGCGTTCCAGACCGAGCCCGAACCCCGCGTGGGGTGCGGTGCCGTACCGGCGAAGGTCCCGGTACCACCAGAGATCCTCGCCGATGTCCTGTTCCGCCATGCGGGCGTCGAGCACGTCCAGGCGCTCTTCCCGCTGGCTGCCGCCGATGATCTCGCCGACGCCGGGGACGAGCACGTCCATGGCGGCCACCGTCGCGTCGTCGTCGTTCAGGCGCATGTAGAACGCTTTGATGGTCTTGGGGTAGTTGACCACCACCACCGGCCCGCCCACGTGCACCTCGGTGAGATAGCGCTCGTGCTCGGATTGCAGGTCGAGTCCCCACTGCACCGGGTACTCGAAGTTCTGACCCGCCTTCTCGAGGATGCTGACGGCGTCCGTGTAGTCGATCCGTTCGAACGGTGTGGCGATGACGTGTTCCAGGCGGCTGATGGCCTGCTCGTCTACCCGGTCGGCGAAGAAACTCATGTCGTCGGGACAGGCGTCCAGCACCCTGCGGCAGACGGCTTTCAGGAAGTCCTCGGCAAGCTCCGCGTTGGCGTTCAGGTCGGCGAAGGCGATTTCCGGTTCGATCATCCAGAACTCGGCCAGATGTCGGCTGGTATTCGAGTTCTCCGCGCGGAAGGTCGGGCCGAACGTGTACACCTTGCTCAGAGCAAGGCAGTAGCTTTCCAGGTTCAGTTGCCCCGAGACGGTCAGAAAGGTCTCGCGACCGAAGAAGTCGTCGTCGAAGGGGCTGTCCCCGCGGGTCAGTGCCCGGTTGGCGATGTCCAGCGTGGAGACGCGAAACAGCTGCCCGGCGCCCTCGCAATCGCTGGCCGTGATGATCGGCGTGTTGACCCAGACGAAACCGTTGTCGTTGAAATAGCCGTGCACCGCCTGGGCGATGGCGTTACGCACGCGAGCGATGGCGCCGAAGGTGTTCGTGCGGGGACGCAGATGGGCGACTTCTCTGAGGTATTCGAAGGTGTGGCGTTTTTTTGCGATCGGGTAAGTTTCAGGGTCGTCCACCCATCCCACCACCACGACCTCGGTGGCCTGAATCTCGCGGTCCTGGCCGCGGCCTTGAGATTCCACCACGGTTCCCCTGATCCGCACGGAGCAGCCTGTGCCGAGATGCTCGACATCGTGCTCGTAGTTGGCGAGCTGCGAGTCGGCCACCGCCTGAATGGTGTCGAAGCAGGAGCCGTCGCTGACGTGCACGAAGGAGAAGCCGCCTTTCGACGTTCGCCTCGATCTGACCCAACCTTCGATGGTGACCTCTGCTCCGACGGGAAGGCGGTGGGCGAGGATGTCTTTGATGGTGTCGGTCATCGGCGCGGCTGCTCAGGCAGGAATGAGGGATTGTGGAATGATAATGGAATTGGCCCGGCCTTGGATAATTCCCCGCGGGTCGTGGTCATAATGAGACATGCGCAACCTCATCATCGTCATCGCCCTCGTGCTGGTTCTGCTCGGCGGCCTCTGGCTGGCTTCGGATCGCAGTGCCGGTGATCGGGAAGTCCCGCTCCCGGGGGCCGAGCCGGTGCCGGTTCCCGGACCGCGGCCCGCTGAACCCGCGCGGCGACCGCAGCCGATGCCCGTCGCTGAGCCGGCTATCGTGCTGCCCGACCTCGACGCGAGCGATCCGTTCCTGCGGGAACGGCTGGCTGGGGTCGAGTTGCCCCAGAACTGGATCGACCGTGATGATCTCGTCCGCCGCCTGGCGGTGGTGATCGAAAACGCGGCTCGCGGAGAGTATCCAAGGCGTCAGCTGGGTTTTCTTGCGCCGTCCGGCCGGTTCCGCGTGGTGGAAAGACAGGGCAGGCTTTTCGTGGACCCCGACAACTACCGACGCTTCGACGGGTATCTCGACGTGCTCGAAGGCCTGGACCCCCGGACGGCCGCCGAGCTGCTGTCTCTCATCGAGCCTCTGCTGGCCGTCGCCATGGGCGAGCTCGGCAGCGACGGGTCGGTTTCCGATCAGATCGATGCTGCCGTTGCGGAGGTGATGGCGGTGCCCGACGTTGTCGGCGAGGTGGAGCTGGCTCAGCCGAAGGTGCTCTACGAGTACGCGGATCCGGCGCTGGAAGCGCTGTCGCCGCTGCAGAAGCAGGTGCTTCGAATGGGTCCGGAAAATGCGGCGCGGCTCAAGCGCTACGTTGCCGAGATGGCCGTCGCGTTGCAGCCTGACCCCTCCGACGGCTAGGCGGGCGCCCTTCGGCGCAAGCCGTTCAGCCGATGTCCAGGGTGCGGGTATTGTGGAACTTGTCCAGGCTGACGGTGGACTTGAAGGGGCTGCGTTCCTCGATGTACTCGATGTCCTCGCGGACGTGCTCGCGCTCCTCGTCCAGATAGCGGGCAACGGCATTACGAAAGCCCGCGTCGGCTATCCAGTGGGCGCTGTAGGTAGGGCAGGGTAGATACCCCCGGGCGACCTTGTGCGGGCCCTGGGCGCCGGCTTCCACCCTTTTCAGTCCCCGCTCGATAGCGAAGTCGATGGCCTGATAGTAGCAGGCTTCGAAGTGCAGAAAGGGGTGGTGCTCGATGCAACCCCAGTTGCGACCGAAGAGGGCTTCCCCGCCGATGAAGTTGAGCGCGCCCGCGATGTAGCGCCCGTCCCGGCTGCACATGATCAGCAGCACGTCCTCGGCCATGGTCTCGGTGACGAGGCTGAAAAACTGCCGAGTGAGGTATGGGGACCCCCATTTTCGGGATCCCGTGTCCATGTAGAAGCGGTAGAAGGCGTCCCAGTGCGATTCCTGGATGTCGCTCCCCGTGAGCCATTCGATCCTGATGCCGGTGGCCAGGGCGTCCCGCCGCTCGCGGCGGAGGTTCTTGCGCTTCTTCGAGGAGAGATCGCCGAGAAACTCCTCGAAGCTCCCGTAGCCTGCGTTGTGCCAGTGGAACTGCTGATCCATGCGCCGAAGAAAGCCGAGCTCGCCGGCGATCTGCCACTGGGCCTCCGGCAGGAAGGTGACGTGCAGGGACGAGACTTTGATCTCTGCCGCTACCTGGGCACACGCCCCCAGCAGCGCCCGCTCGATCTCCGGCCGCGAGACCTCATCTTGGCCGGCGGCAAGCACGCGCCGACCGGTTGCCGGCGTGAACGGAACGCTGACCTGCAGCTTGGGGTAGTAGTCGCCGCCGGCCCGATGCCAGGCGTCAGCCCAGGCGTAGTCGAACACGTACTCGCCCTGGGAGTGGTTCTTCACGTACATGGGCACCACGCCCAGAATACGGTCGGCTTCTTCAAGGACCAGGTGAAAGGGTTGCCAGCCCGTCCTGGCCGCGGCGCTGCCGCTGTGCTCGAGGGCAGCCAGAAACTCGTGGCGCAGGAACGGGTCGTGGGGAATCTCGCCGCCTGGCATCGCGCACCGGTTCCAGTCTTCGGCCGGTATCTCGTCGATGCTGTGCAGAATTCTCGCGGTGCGGGAAGTCAATCGGTTCTCCTTCGTTCCGAGTTTAACCGCTCGCCGCAAGGTGCGCTGCCCTGGCAGGCGAACGCTTCAGAAAATACCGGCCTCGAGGCCGGCGGCCAGGGTCAGGCCGAGCTCTTCGCAGCGGTCGATGTGGTCGCTGGTGATCTCTCCCCGGGCGATGACGGGCTCCTGGACTTCCTTGAACGGATATCCGTTGGCGATGCGTCGGATGGCGCGCAGCGCCCCGCTGCCGTCGTTTCCGGCGCTGATGAAGATCGCGTAGGGCAGGGAAAGAATCTTCCCCTCCACGGGGTAGAACGTCCGGTCGAGAAAGTCCTTCATGCCGCCGGACATGTAGCCGAAGTTCTCGGGCGTGCCGAGCAGGAGGCCGTCGGCCCAGAGGAGATCGTCTGCCCCCGCGTTCTGCGCCGTCAGCAGGCGGACGTCCACGTCGCTCACGAGCTCGTTGGTGGCACCTCTGTGGACGGCCGCCGCCAGCTGGCCGGTGCGGCCGGTCTGCGTGTGGTAGACGATGAGAAGATGCTTCATCTGCTGGCGGGAGGTGGGCGAGGCTGGTGGGTCGTCGAGTATACTGACGCCTTTTCAGAAGTTCGATCGTGACCCAGCTCGACGACATTACTCAGGCCCGGCAGCGCATCTGCGGCCAGATTGAGCTGACGGCCTGCAGCCGCTCAGCGACGCTGTCGGCAATGACGGGCGCGGACGTCCATCTCAAGTTCGAGAACCTGCAGTTCACGGCGTCGTTCAAGGAGCGCGGAGCGCTCAACCGGTTGCTCCAGCTGACGGGCGAGCAGCAGCGCTTCGGCGTGGTGGCCATGTCGGCGGGCAATCACGCCCAGGCCCTGGCCTATCACGGCAAGCGGCTGGGCGTACCCACCTGCATAGTCATGCCCCGGTTCACTCCGAACGCGAAGGTCGAGCAGACGCGCGTCCACGGCGCGGAAGTGCTGCTGCACGGCGCCGAGTTCGACGAGACGCTGGCGTTCACCGAAGCCCTGGCCGAGGAGCGCGGCCTCACACTCATTCACCCCTTCGACGATCCGGCGGTCATTGCTGGCCAGGGCACCCTGGGGCTGGAGCTCGTGGAGCAGGTCCCGGGACTCGAGGCGGTGCTGGTTCCGGTGGGGGGCGGGGGCCTGATCGCCGGGGTGGCGACGGCGGTGAAATCGGTGAAGCCGGAGGTGGAGTTGCTCGGCGTGCAGGTGGAACGCTTCGCTTCGGTCTATGCAGCCTTTCACGGCCGCGAAGTGCCGCCGGGGCCACCCGCGACGGTTGCTGAAGGCATCGCGGTGCGCGCCCCGGGAAAGAACACCCTGCCGCTGATCAGGCGGCACGTAGACGATGTCGTCCTCGTCTCCGAGGAGCAGGTGGAGCAGAGCATATTCAAGCTGCTGGAGATCGAGAAAACCGTGGTCGAGGGGGCCGGCGCCACCAGCCTGGCCGCTCTGCTGGCTGAGCCCGGGCGTTTTGCCGGCCGCCGGGTGGCCTGCGTGCTCAGCGGCGGCAACATCGACATGATGATGCTGTCGTCGGTCGTTCAGCGCGGTCTGGTTCGCAGCCGGCGGCTCGTTCGGCTGAGCGTGGAGATTCCCGACGTGCCGGGCGCGCTCAGCGAGCTCACGCGGGTGCTGGGCGCCCTGGACAGCAACATCGTCGACATTGCCCATCAGCGAGCCTTCGGCGGCTCATCGGTGCGGGCCACGCGGGTAGACCTGGTGCTGCAGATGCGCGGTGAGGAGCAGGTGGACGAGGTCGTCCAGGAGCTCCAGGCGCGGGGCTACGAATGCGCCCGCGGCGGGTGAATCCCGGCGGCGCGCCATCGTCTGTCGGGTTATATTGACGGGGCAATCGGAACCAGAGAACTTTCGGGGAGGCGTCATGCGCGTAAACGAACCCAGGATACCTGCGCTCGAGCAATCCGAGTGGAGCGAGGCTGCTCAGGAGATCATGGGGCCGATGGTTGCCCAGGATCGGGTCTTCAACATCTTCAGGACGCTTTCCAATCACCCGGACCTGATGCGCCGCTGGCTGGTGTTCGCGAATCACATCCTGGGCAAGTCCACCTTGCCCGTCCGTGAGCGCGAGCTGGTGATCCTCAGGATCGGCTATCTGTGCCAGTCGGGGTACGAGTGGGGGCAGCACGTCCGGATCGCGCAGGAAGCGGGGATGACGGCGCAAGAGATCCGCTCTGCGAAAACGGGCCCGGACACTCCCGGCCTTTCCGATCTGGACCGCCTGCTGTTGAAGGCCACCGATGAGCTCCACGCGGACGCTCACGTGAGCGACGAGACCTGGAAGGCGCTCACCGGGCATCTGAACACCCAGCAGCTCATGGATCTGGTCTTCACCGTGGGGCAGTACAACATGGTTTCCATGGTTCTCAACAGCTTCGGGGTACAGCTGGACGAGGGGCTGCCTGGCTGGGACATTTAGGGTGGGCTTGGGGAGTTGACGGCTATTCTGTAAAAAAGGCTGCTCAAAAACCCGAAACCCCTATCTTGCCGCAAACCTAAAGGGACCCGCACGGTCTAACTTATGTAGATGGTTAGCCGTTTTGTCACCATCGGTAACAAAGTGGTTGACTGGATAAGGGCTATTTTGGACTATTCAGGTGGCTGTAGCACATAAACACAAAGGCTCCGGACGTCCCCGCCGTCAACGGGCGGAAGGACGAGAATGCCTGGGCAAGTGCCTGAAAAGCGCTGCTCGACGGGCAGACAACCAGACAGAGAGCCGTGCCGTGCTCACAGGTGTGACAATGACATGAAAGGGAGTGTCGCAGGGCATGCTGTATCTTAACGGGGCAATCGGTTGCATCTTCATCGTCATCGCGCTGCTCCACGCTCCGCATCCGGACACCTTTAGCTGGGCCCCTTACCTCGGCGCCGCTCTGCTGGCTCTGATCTCCTGTCGCCGTGAAGTCAGTATGGGGGTGGCCCGGGCGCTCGCGGTGCTGACCATGGTGGCCATGTTCTACTTCTTTGCCGCTTTCTTCGTGCACGTGCCCAGGTTGGCAGCCGACTGGTATATGCATCAGGAAGGCTGGAGCGCGGTCTGCGAAATCCTCGCTGCGTTTGCGATGATCCCGATTCTTTCCGATTTCAGCTGCCGTCTGAAAGCCGAATGCCGTGAGGCCCGCGCGGCTCGCCGTGCGTTCTTCTCGGTGCCGAGCAACATCCAGCCCCATCGCTAGCAACGCGTAATCATGCAGTTCCGGCCTCGCCGATCCGTGCTTTACATGCCCGGCGCCAACGCTCGCGCCATGGAAAAGGCGCGGGAACTTCCCTGTGATGCCATCATTTTCGATCTCGAAGATGCGGTGGCCGTGGATGCCAAGGTCGCTGCTCGGGATCAGGTGGCCCAGGCGGTGAGTGCCGGCGGCTACGGGTATCGGGAACTCATCGTGAGAGTAAACGGCCTGGATACCGAATGGGGCCGTGATGACGTTGCAGCCGCAGCCCGCCTGCCGGTGGATGCGCTGCTCTTTCCCAAGGTCGAGTCGCCGGAGCAGGTTGCGACCATCGTAGCTGCGGTGGATGCCGCTGGCGGTAAAGCGCTGCCGGTGTGGCTCATGATCGAAACCCCGGCCGGCGTCCTGGACGCTCCGGCGGTGGCCTGTGGGTCACCGAGGGTTCGTTGTCTTGTCATGGGGACCAGTGACCTGGTCAAGGAACTGCGAGGGCGGCACACGCGAACCCGGAGCAATCTGAACTTCGCTCTGCAGCGTTGCGTGCTCTCGGCCCGATCGGCAGGGGTCGACATCCTCGACGGGGTGCATCTGGATTTCCGCAATGCGGAAACGTTTCGTGATGCCTGCGAGCAGGGCCGCGACATGGGATTTGATGGCAAGACGCTGATTCACCCGACGCAGATCGAGGCCGCCAACGAGGCCTTCGGCTACTCGGCGGCAGACGTGGATCATGCCCGGGCGGTCATTGCGGCATGGGAATCCGCGCAAAGCGAAGGCAAAGGGGTTGCCGTGCTCGACGGGCAGCTCGTCGAGAACCTGCATGCGGCAGAGGCGCAGCGGGTGCTCGCGTTCGCGGCCGCGGTCGGCGATCGCTGACGGGCCTATCCGATCAGCAGCAGACGTCCGCCGCTATTCGCAGAGGGCGCGGACCTTGGGCATGATGTCCGTGAGGTAAGCGTCCAGCGCCTCCTCGTTCCAGGGCGCGCGCAAAGCGATGTTGATCTCGTCCGCGCCGGCATTCACGTACTCCATGATCCGGTCCACGGCGGCTTCCGGCGTGCAGAGCAGGGCGCCGTCCGCCACACGATCGGCCATGGCGCCCCAGTCGCGCTGCAGCGCTTCCCGCTGGCGCTCGAGGTCCCGGGCATCCATGCCCAGGTTGAACATCACGTTGGCTGCGCGACGCAGAGAGGCGGGATCCCGCGCCTCGGCCTCGCACCAGTGATTGAGAACCTCGTTGACTCTGGCAAACTCCTCCGGTGACAGGTACGCGGCGTTCCAGCCGTCCGCGTAGTCGGCAACGAGCTTCAGCGTCCGCTTTTCGCCGACGCCGCCGATCCAGATCGGCAGGCGTTCCTGGACCGGCTTCGGCAGGCAGCTGGCGTCGTCGACCTGGTAGTGCTTGCCTGAGAAGCTGGTGCGGTCCTGGGTGAGCATCCCGCGGATGATCTGCGCAGCTTCCTCGAGCATGTCGAGCCGCGTGCCGATGTCCGGAAAAGGGTAGCCGTATGCCGAGGCTTCCCAGACGTGCCAGCCGGCGCCGATGCCGAGCTCGAACCGCCCTGAGGTGATGTGATCCAGAGTGGTCGCCGCCTTGGCCAGCAGCGCCGGATTGCGGTACCCGACGTAGAAAACGAGGCAGCCGATGCGCGCGTTGCTTGTTTCGGCGGCCAGCGCGCCGAGGGTGGTCAGAGCCTCGAAGTGCGGCTCTGTGCCGCCCTTGGGCGGGGCCTCGTAGAAGTGATCCCACGCGGAAATCCAATCCACGCCTTTGTCGTCGAGTTTGCGCCAGAGCGCGCGCATGTCGTTCATGGCCATGTTTTGCTGGCCCGCGTGGACGCCCAACGAGATGCTCATCCCTGCCTCTACCGGTTCAGTGCTGCGCCGGCAGGATACATGAGCGGGAGGGCGGACGGAATTCGTCGAGTTGCCACTGTCGGGGCGCTCGAGCTGGTCGGCCGTCGCTTACGAACTGATACAGTCTCGAATCAAGCGGTTACAAGATCGATGTGGCGTTTCGGCGGTTTTATCGGAACTCTTACGCCGAATATCGGACAAAGTGTAGTGAGAGCTGAGCCATTTGCTATAAACGATCTCGAACGGTTTGGAGATGATATCCAGCGTTAAGAAAGAAAAGATCCACAACGTCTGACGAGTTTCTGAGTACCCCGGCGGCAACCTCCCCTCCCCTCCCCAATCCCTTGCCGCCGGGGTCTTTTTTTTGGCCGGCAAAGACCCTCAGGGTGCTGCAGGACCGGCGGGTTTCAGGCGCCGGTGGGCTGCCGGGTTCGGCTGACGAGCGCGCGCAGCTGGGCGGCGAGATCCTTGAGCTGATGGGGGAGTGCCAGCAGCGCGGGCGTTGCGATCAGCGTCAGCAGCGTTGCGAAGGTCAGTCCGGAAACGATGGCCTGGGATAGAGGCACCCAGAAGCCCGACAGCTGACCGCCGTAGATGATGCTGCGATTCACCAGGTCGATGGACAGGTTGCTGGCAAGCGGCAGCAGCCCGAAGATCGTCGTTACCGTCGTCAGCATGACCGGGCGCAGCCGCTGAGCGCCGGTTCGAACGATGAGCGTCACGTGGTCCAGGTCCGGATGCTGGCGCCGGAGGTGGTTGTACGTGTCGATGAGGACGATGTTGTTGTTCACGACGATGCCGGCCAGGGCCACGATACCGACGCCGGTGAGGATGGCGCTGAAGGGTGCCTGCAGGATCAACAGACCGAGCAGCACGCCGGCGGTGGACATGACCACGGCGACCAGGATCAGCGCGCTCTGGTAGATGCTGTTGAACTGGGTTACCAGCAGCACGAACATGAGCAGCAGGGACAGGCCGAAAGCGACCTGAACGAACGCCAGGGACTGGGCCTGCTCTTCGTTGGCACCTCGAAAGTCGATGTCCAGGTCGGGGTCGAAAGTCTGCGCGCTCAGCCAGTCGCGAATCAGCGTCACCTGATCGTCGGCAAGAACGCCTTCGGCTACGTTGGCGCGGATGAACTCCACCGGGACGCCGTCGATTCGCTGAAACGTGTCGACGTTGGGGGCGGGCTCCCGCTTCACGAAGTTGGAAATGGGGATCAGCCCTTTGGTCGTGCTTATCTTCAGGTCGTCCAGGGCGCTGATGCCGCGAGCGTCGCTCGGGTACCTGACCCGGATGTCCACCGCATCGTCCGCGCGCTCCGGACGATACTCGCCGACTTTCACGCCGTTCGTGACCAGCTGCACGGCAATGCCGACCTGGGAAACGTCAGCGCCGTACAGGGCGGCCTGGGCGCGATCCACGGACAGTTTCCATTCGATGCCAGGCAGGGATCGCGTGTCGTCGATGTCCAGCAGCCCGGGCAAGGTTTCCATGTACTCGCGCACCCTCGTAACGGCGGGTTCCAGCAGCTCACGGTCGTAGGAAGAAAACTGTATCTGCACCGGTTTGCCCACCGGAGGGCCCTGCTCGAGCTTCTGCACCTCGACGGCAATGCCGGCCAGGCCGGCGGTGCGTTGCCGTATCTCCGCGAAGATTTCCGCACCCTTGCGGTCGCGCTCGCTCTCGGGGTGCAGCTCGAGGAACATGGAGCCCACGCGGTCGAAACCGCCCCGAGTGGAGCCGCCGCTCAAGAGCGTGTAGGTGTTGACGGTTCGTATGCCCGAAACCTCGAGGATCTCGCTGTCCACCTCGCGGACCAGAGCGTCGATTTCATCGGCTGACAGGTTGCCGCGGGCGCGCACGGCAACCTGGGCGAACTGGGGATCACTGTCTGAGAAGAACACCATGCCCTTCCCGTAGGCGCCGTACCCCCAGAAGATGGTGACCAGGATGACCAGGATGCCGGAGAGGGTGGCCAGGGCGTGTCGGCTGGTGATGGTCAGCAGCCGCGCGTACCAGCCGGTCACGCTCTTCAGACGCGTGGGATCGCCGTCTTCCAGCTCGTTGAGCGTCCTCTGCGCTTTGGCGTCGCGCGCGCCCGCCTTGCCGAACAGGGAACCCAGCACGGGGCCGAATATCAGCGCGTAGATCAGCGATCCCGAAAGCACGGTGAGAACGGTGACCGGCAGATAGCTCATGAACTTGCCCGGTATTCCCGGCCAGAACATCAGCGGCAGGAAGGCTGCCAGGGTTGTCGCGACGGATGCGGTGACGGGCCAGAACATCCGTTTGGCGGCCATGGCATAAGCCGCGCGGCGCTCGAAGCCTTCGGTCATCTTGCGGTCCGCGTACTCGGTCACGACGATGGCCCCGTCGATGAGCATGCCCAGACCGAGGAGCATGCCGAACATGACCATGAAGTTGAACGTGTACCCCAGCAGGTAGATGAAGATCAGCGAGAACAGGAACGACACCGGTATGGCCAGCCCGACGATCACGCCGCTGCGGAAACCCATGGCGGCCACGACCAGAACCATCACCAGCGCGAGCGCAGTCAGGATGTTGCCCTGCAGCTCGGTGACCTGTCCCTCGGCGAAGGGGGCCTGGTCCTGGGAGAAGAAGACGTCGACCCGGTTCGGCAGGTCGGGCCGATGCCTCTCGACGACGGCTTTGACCGCATCGATGGTGTCGATGATGTTCGCGTTGGCGCGCTTGGTGATCTGCAATGAAAGCGCCGCGTTGCCGTTCACGCGCGCGTAGCTGGTCCGGTCCTTGAACGTGCGGCGCACGACGGCTACGTCGTCGAGGGTTACCACCGTGTCTCCGCTGGCCCGTACTGGCAGGTCCAGAACGTCCTCTGCGCGTTCGATGATGCTGGGAATCTTGACGGCGAATCTGCCTTCGCCGGTGTCGATGCTGCCGGCCGGGATCAGCCGGTTGTTTCGAACGATCGTGGTGATCAGCTGCTCGTTCGAAATGGCGTAGGCTTCCAAAGCGGCCGGGTCGATCACAGCTTCGAGCATCTCCTCGCGATGCCCCTTCAGCTCCGCCTCCAGCACGCTTGGGATCGCCTCGATGTCGTCGCGCAGCTCGATGGCCAGGTTGTAGAGGATGCGCTCGGGCACCCCCTCGCCGACCAGGTTGACCTGCACGATGGGGAAGTCCTCGGTGGTCTCCTCGCGAACGTAGGGCTCTTCGGCGGTGCTCGGAAGTTCCGGTCGCGCCCGGTCCACGGCTTCGCGGACGTCGAGCAGCGCCTGGTCCAGATCGTGGCTGACGTCGAACTCGACCAGAATGGTCGCAGATCCTTCGGATGCGTAGGCGGTGAGCTCCTTGACGCCCTCTACCTTACGAAGCTCGATCTCCATGGGCATGACGAGCATGCGCTCGGCGTCTTCCGGAGAGATGCCCTCGTGGACCACGCCAACGAAGAAGAAGGGCACTTCGATGCGGGGCTCGCTGGCGATCGGTATCGCGCCGCGGGCGATCAGGCCCGCGATCACGACCATGAACATGACCAGGAGGGTGGTGCGCGACCGGGAGATGGCCGCGTCGATCAGGCTGTTCATGTCGCGCGTGAGAGGGCTTCTGTCGAGCTCGTCCGGCTGGTGAGGTTGGCGGCTGACGGTCCGCTGTCGGGGCCGTCGGCTTCCGGCGCGACGGCGCGCTCCGCGGGGGCGGCGGCCGGCAGGGTGGCGGCAGGCTCGAAGTCTACCTCCACCATCTCTCCGGCCACGACCAGCTCCTGGCCGACAGTTATCACGGTGGCGACGTTGGGAAGGCCGGACACCCACACGCCGTCTGGCGCTTCTCGGATGATGGTCACGGGGTGAAGCTCGACGCGGTAGTCGGCGTTGACGATGCGAATGCCGATGTGCCCCGCATCGTCGAGCGTGAAGACGGCAGGGCTGACTTTCTGGGCCATGGTCTCGGCCACGGGGATACGAATCTCGGTGGTGATTCCGGAGCGGATCGCCCGCTCCGGATTGGGAATCTGGATCTCCACCGCGTAGGTGCGGGTAGCGGGATCGCTCTGCTGGCCGATGAAGGTGACGGGGCCGGTGACGGTCGTCCCGTTACTCAACAGCCCGGTCGCGTTCTGGTCCAGAAGGAGCCGGTGCACGTCTTTCTCGGCGACCCGCCCGATCAAAAGCATGGGGTCGGCATCGACGACGGTGACGCAGGGCGCGCTCACGTTGACGTAGTCGCCCACGTCCTGGTGTATGGTTTCCACCACCCCGTCGAAGGGCGCGCGGATCTCCGTGCGGGAGACCTCCAGAGCGCTTCGGGCGAGCTTGGCTTCGGCGGCTGCTAGACGCGCCTTGGTCTGGGCGATGGCGGTATCGGACTGAAAGCCCCGCTGCTTGAGCTTCAGGCTCCCTTCATACTCGATCCGGGCCTGATTGAGGGATTCGCGGGCCTCGGCCAGTGCAGCCTCGCGATCGTCCATGGCAAGCCGGCACAGGAGATCCCCCTGGGTAACGTACGCACCGCGCTCGACTGGTCTCTCGATCACGCGGCCGGACGTCTCGGAGCGGACCTCGACGACGCGCTTTGATTCGGTTTTCCCCCTCAAGACGACGTGCTGAAACTGCGGCGTGGCGTTCATTACCCGGGCGCGCACCCTGGTCGGTGCCTTGTCCTGGGTCCGCGCGAGGGCTTCCGCGTTGTTCTCTGCCAGCGTCTGATGCCTGACAGGGTCGCCGCTCGCCATCTGGCCCGAAAGCAGCCAGACAACGATGGCCAGCGCGATGGCGCCTGCGGTGAGATATGTGGTTCGCACTTTGGTCTCCGATGAGCAAGTGGTGTTACTAAAGCACCCAATACGTTACCTAAAGTAACAAACTGCCGGTGGTATTTCCATGGGCCGCTGCACAATCAAGGATGCTCGGCGGGCCTGGAAGCTGTCAGGGTTAAAGGTAGCGATGGCGGTGTGTAGGCGGCGTGAAAACGCCGCGCGATGTGGCTCTAAAGGCGGCCTTGCGGCTAAAACGGTTGCCCGAGGAAGACGTAGATGGACTTGTTCCCCCCTTCGGCCATGCCCCCGGCGAGAAAAACGGGCCCTATGGGACTGTCCAGACCAAGAAACAGGCTGCCGGCCGCTTCCAGGTTGTCGAAGCCGATCTCGTCGTCCTCGATCCAGACCTGGCCGGCTTCTGCCGACATGCCAAGATAGACGGGCAGAACGGGGTTCGAAGACCAGCGGTAGTAGTACACGACCCTTCCAATGCCCCGGTGCTGACCGAGCTTCTGGTCGACCTCCAGGCCGGAGAGATTGAGGAATCCGCCCAGATTGTACTGCTCGTGAAAGGGGGCTTCGCCTTCGTAGACCGTGGCGAATTCCCCGCCGACCACCAGGGTGTGGCGCCCGAAGCTCAGCGCTCGAGAAGCGGCAAGCTCCGCGGCACGGTAGTCGACCTCCGCCCCCAGAGATTCCTCCGAAAGCGTCCACCTGGCCTGCAGGGTGCTTCCACGCTGCGGAAAGTACAGATCATCCAGGCTGTCGTAGCGAAACTCGACGAAGGCCATTCCCGAGTCCGCGGACGTCTTCTCGAAGGTAGGGTCGCCGACGAGGCGCCGCCGCGTACCCTCGGCCAGGCTGAGCCCGATGCGGGCCTCGGCCCGGCTGCCGAATGCGTACCCCGTGGCCAGGGTGCCTGCGACCTGCCGGATCTGGTACTCGGCGACCAGGTTGTCCGTCTCGAACACGCCGCGATTGAAGGCGCTTACGCCCACTGAGGGGTTCACGTACCAGCGTCCCCGGGGGCCGAAGGGCTGGAAGAACTCGGTAACCAGGCGCGGACGCTCGCCGATTCCGAGCTCCGTTCGCCACTCGCCGGCCTTTGCGTTGAGCTCCGTGGCGGTGAAGGCGACGCCCAGATTGTAATGATTGCGTCCTTCCAGGTTGTCCTCGAGCGCGAGTCCGAACTGCAGATAGTTCGGACCCCAGTCCCGCCTGATGGGGTTGATGTGGAGCTCCCCGTGCTGATACGCGTAGGGCACCTGGGAGAAAAGCTCCATGCCGTAGAGCTCGTCCACGGCGGCTTCGATCTGCGCGACCTCCATGGTGCCGGGCTGCAGTCCCGTCCGGGCCAGCAGAAGATCGGCGTCCACCCGGCTGTCGGTGGTCAGCACCACCTCCGCGACGTCTATGGTGGTGACCTCTTGCCGGCGCAGACCGGCGACGTGCTGCTCGAAGGGCTCTTCCGGCAACGCCAGTGATGCCAGGCGAGGCCGGGCGGCGATGGCCGCGCTGTAGCCGGACGGGATGGTGGTTGCTGCCAGGTCGAAATCGATGGCGGTCACCCCGCCGAGCTCGGGCACGATGAGCACGTCCTGTGGGCGCAACCGGGCAATCTGCTCCGTGGTGTTGCGGCGGGTGAGAATGCTGGTCAGCTGGTCGGTCACCTCCAGGACGGAGCCGAGCTCGTCGCGGCCGCGCAGGGGAGAGCTCAGATCCACGGCGATGATCACGTCGGCACCCATGGCCAGGGCCACGTCCACCGGCAGGTTGTTGGAAACGCCGCCGTCCACGAGGAGACGCCCATCGATCTCCGTGGGGCCGACGAAAGCGGGTATGGCGAGGCTGGCGAACATCGCTTCGGCGAGATTGCCCCCGGTGAGCTCCACGGCCTCCCCGGTGCTGATGTCCGTGGCGATGCTGGCGAACGGTATGCTCAGCTGGCGGAAGTCGTCGACGTCCCCGACGTGCAGGGTGTGCCGGGCGAGAAACGCCTTCAGGCGGTGGCCGTGAACCACGCCCTTGGGAAGCTTCAGACCTTCCGTATCGACGCCGGACGCGGCCTGGACGAAAAGACTCGCATCTTCGCGCTTGCGTCGGAAACGGAAGGATTCCCGGGGCGGATCGTCGATGAGCAGTTCCTGCCAATCCACACGGGCAACGAGCCGTTCCATTCCCGCCGGCGAGTGACCGGCCGCGTAGAGGCCGCCGACCACGGCGCCCATGCTGGTGCCGACGATGCCGTGAACGGGGACCCGCAACTCCTCGAGCGCTTTGAGCACGCCGATGTGCCCGGCGGCCCGGGCGCCGCCGCCGCTGAGCACCAGCACCACCCTAGGTGGGGCGAGCGTCTGCGCTCCTGCGGCCTGGTCGGCGGCAGCAGCCAGGGATGATGAGGTTGCGCCCGTGAGGCCCCAGACCAGCGCAGCAAAGGCCGCGGGCCCGAGGCGCCACGCTACCATTCGCCGACGTTCGGCATGTCCTTCCAGGGATCGGCGGGCGCCAGAGCCCCGCCCTTCTGCAGCAGCTCTACCGAGATGCCATCGGGTGACCGGATGAAAGCCATGTTCCCGTCACGTGGCGGGCGGTTGATGGTGACGCCCGAGTCCATCAGGTGCTGGCACAGCGCGTAGATGTCTTCGACCTGGTAGGCGAGGTGCCCGAAGTTACGGCCGCCCGTGTACTCCTGCGGGTCCCAGTTGTAGGTCAGCTCCACCTGTGCTTCCTCGTCGCCTGGAGCGGCCAGGAAGACGAGCGTGAAACGCCCCGCCTCGCTTTCGTGCCGACCGACCTCGTGAAGGCCGAGCTTCGCGCAGTAAAAGTCGAGTGAGTCGTCCAGGTCAGTCACCCGGACCATTGTGTGCAGATATTTCATGGAATGTTTTCCTCGCCCGGATCAGCCGGGGCGCGTGCATCATACCGCCCGGTTTCTTCAGGGCAAAAAAAAGCCCCGCCGAAGCGGGGCTAGCCATTTGGTCATCACAAGGTCTATGGAGAGTGTGTTGCTCTTCAGCTAGAGGGTTACGAATGCAGCCAGGCTCAGCATCAGGGTGAGCAGAGCGCCGAGGAGTAGTGCGCTCTCACCTAGGGTCAGCTGCCCCTGGTCCCTGTGTGCGGCTATCGCTGCCGCACTGGACATTTGCGTATGGGGTTCGTTACGCAGATCTCGCATCCGCTCCGGCCCGTTCAAAACAACACGATAGAGGTTAGGCGGTAACTCTGCAGCCAGGACATAAGGATTCTGGAATGAATATGGAGGGTTCAAAAGGGCGGAAACGCCCGTCTCATGGGCGTTCTGGGCGGGTCGCCCACAGGTTGCCGGTGCTGTCCTCATGGTAGGTCCAACCCCGATCGTCCAGTTCCTTGCGCAATTCGGTAATCGGCACCCCGAGCAGGTCGGCCAGCTCGTTCTGGTCGAGCACCCGCACTCTTTGCCGGCGGCCGTTGCGCTGACGGTGCAGCGGCCGAATCCTGAAATTCTTCATCCGCTGTGCTGCGCGGCTCGGTCCCAATAACTGTATATACATACAGTATGCGGCGCAACGATCAGGCGTCGCTGAGATACTCCTGCATGTGGGCGGACTCCAGCGCCATCCGCTTGGCCTTGTCGATGTCGTAGTGCATGCGCGACACGATCCGTTGCGCGTAGAGGCCGCCGCCGGCCTGGATGTTGGTCACGGCGTTCCACCCGCCCAGCGCGTCGGCGGTCATGTCGCGAATGGCGTGGAAGAGCCGGGTGCGGTAAACGCCGTCCACCTCCTGCGTCGTGCCCATGTACTTGCGGATCAGATGTCCCGTCTTCTCGTTCTCCAGGTCGGCCATGCCCGGCGCGGTGAGGATGCTGCCACCGGCGATGTCGTGGAGATGACGGACCATGGCGGACCAGTTGGCGGCCCCGTGATACTTTCCCACGTTGGTGTAAAGCTCGTTCGGGAACGCCGCGCCGTCCGAGGTGATGCTGCAGTTGTCGATGGCGGCCTCGAGGCTCGCGCGGATGAGGGTGGCGTTGATCATCATCTCGGAGATCTTCTCCTTGATGTGCCCCGTGCGCTCCAGCCCGTTTGCCTCGCAGATGAGCTGCGCAAATCCCACCAGCCGGTCGTAGCTCGACGCCATAGACGCCAGGCCGCCGAGCCGTTCCCACAGGCCCAGGGAGTGGGCGAACACGGCGGCGAACTCGGGGGGGCCGTCCAGGAACACCCGCTCGTCGGGCACGAACACGTCGTCGAAGATCACGAAGCCCTCGGGCGTGTGGTGTGATCCGGAGATCGGAAAGTCGCGCTTGTCCTCGTGTCGTGGGGCATAGGTGGTGTTCACGATCTTAACCCCCGGCGCGTTGACGGGAACCATGCATGCCACGGCGTAGTCGTCCTCGCCGGGCTTCATGGACTTGGTCGGGATGGTCATCAGCTCGTGGCCCATGGAGGCTGCCGAGATGTGCAGCTTGGCCCCCCGGATGACCACGCCGTCGGCCCGTCGCTCGATGACGCGCACGTAGGCGTCGGGGTCGTCCTGCTTGCCCGGTGGCCGGCTGCGGTCGCCCTTGGCGTCGGTGATGCACTGGGTGATGCGCAGGTCTTTGCGCTGAACGTCGCGGACGTACTCGCGGATGCGCCGCGCGTTATCGGGCAGCTGCGCTTCGATCCGGTCCGCCGCGGTCAGCAGCGTCATGATGGAGGCGTAGGTGACGTGGGTCAGCAGATCCACGGTCTCGTGGAGCTCCACCTGCTCGCGCAGCTCGACCGCGGAGCCGGGCACCTTCATGAAGGCGCCAACCGCGTCCGGGGCGGGATCGTAGAAGCGGTCGTAGCCGCTGGCCGCTGACTCCACGGTGATCCCGAGGATCGGGTGGTTGGGCAGGTCGTCCACCTGCTTACCCTCGAAGAACGTCTCGCGCCCGTCGTTCAGTGAGGCGCGATACTCGTCGCCGGTCATCATCTGGCAATCCCCCTCAAGCCCAACGCGAAGGATGGTAAATGAGCCTAGCGTTGAACCCAACCGCCGCTGAAGGGAATGGCCTGGCCGACGAAGAAGTCGCTCTCGTCGCTGGCCAGGAACAGCGCGAACTGCGCATCCTCCCGGGCGGTGGCCAGCCTGCCGAGCGGCACCTGGCGCTTGAGTGATCGCTGGAACGACTCCTTGGCCGTCAGCTCCGGCGGGTAGTAGACGGGGTTCTCCACGTAGTTCTGGGCGATGAGGTTGACCTGGACGTTGAGCGGCGCAACCTCCACGCCCACCGCCTGCACGTAGCCCACCTGGGCGGCGCGGGCGGCGCTGTAGGCGGCGACGGTCTTCAGCCCCCGCAGCGCCGTGGCGCTCCCGTAGACGATGATCTTGCCGGATTGGCGGTCCTGCATCTGCGGCAGAACCGCGCGGGTCAGGCGATGCAGGGGGTGAACCATGGTGTCGAAGACGGTTGCCCAGGCCTCGTCGTCGATGGCCGTGGCGGGCGTGCCGCTGAAGTTGGGCCCGGCCAGGTTGGCGATCAGCACGTCGACCCGGCCGGCCTCGTGGACAAGGGCCTCGCACGCGCCCGCCGGTCTGAGGTCCCGGGCGTCGGCGATGATCTGCGCGCCGTGGCTGGCGAACAGCTCGGCCGTGGCTGGCCCCATGTAGTCGTCGGCCTGGGTGATGAGCACCCGTTTGCCCGTGAGTCGCCGTCCGGTCATTTTCCTCGCTCCGCTGCCTGATCTCCGGGTGTGCCGTCCATTCTGCCCGGAGCGGGTCCTGGCGGGAATGGCGCTGGCACGGATCCGAGATGACAAAGCAGCCGTCGATTCGGACAATAGGCGTCCGAGGGGATCAAAAACCAAAACGCGCCAGCCAAGACGTGGAAGTTCTGCAGTTGCTAATCAGCGGAGTGTCGCAGGGGTGCGTCTATGGATTGATCGCCCTGGGGTTCGTGCTGATCTACAAGGCCACGGAGATGGTCAATTTCGCCCAGGGCGACGTCATGATGCTCGGCGCGTTCCTGGCCTTCGCCCTGATCAACCTCATGGAGCTTCCCTTTCTGTGGGGCTTCATGGGCGCGCTCGCGGCCATGGCCGTGGTGGGGGTGCTGCTCGAGCGGCTGCTGCTGCGTCCGATGATCGGCGAGCCGCACTTCGCCGTGCTCATGCTCACCATCGGGCTCGGTTTCATCCTGCGCGCCGTGGCCGGCGCCATCTGGGGCAACGAGCCTCGTGCCCTGCACACGCCGTATGGGGGAGAAGTGCTGCGCTTCGGTGACCTGGTGGTCGGTTACGAGAACATCGTGATCATCGTCGGCACCGCCGTGCTGTGCGGCCTGCTTTTCGCCTTCTTCCGCTTTACCCGGGTGGGTGTCGCCATGCAGGCCGCTTCCCAGAACCAGCTCGCCGCTTACTACGTGGGCATTCCGGTCAAGCGCATCTACTCCCTTGTCTGGGCTCTGTCGGCGACCATCGCCGCGTGCGCGGGCGTACTCATCGCGCCCGTCACGCTGATTGACCCTCTGATGGGGAGCTTCCTGGGCATCAAAGCGTTCGCGGCGGCGATCGTTGGCGGTTTCGGCAGCCTTCCCGGCGCCATTCTAGGCGGTCTTCTGGTGGGCATCACGGAGCAGTTCGTCGGGCTCTATTTTCCGCCGGGATTCGCCGATGTGAGCGCCTACGTGCTGCTGCTCGTCATGCTCATGATCCGGCCCGAAGGGCTCTTCGCGACCATGCAGCGCAAGAAGGTCTGAGGCCGTGCGTTTCATCCGCAAGACCCACTACGTTCAGGACGTCGACCTGATCAAGCATCCGGGGCAGCGCTTCTGGTACGGGCTGCTCGCCATCGTTCTCGTCCTCGCGCCCCTGGGGCTCGACCGGTTCTACCTGGGCGAGCTGTCTCTCGTTTTCATCTACGCCATCGCCGGCATCGGGCTGATGCTGCTGGTGGGGTACACGGGCCTCGTGAGCCTGGGCCATGCGGCCTTTCTGGCCGTGGGCGCGTACTGCCATTCGTGGCTGCTGGGCAACGGCGTGCCTCTGCCCCTGGCAATGGTTGCGGCGACCCTGGTCACCGCCGGCGTCGGCGCGGTGGTCGGCGTGCCCGCCCTGCGGATGACGGGCATTTACCTGGCCGTGGCGACCCTCGCCCTGGCCGTGATCGTCGAGAAGGTGCTGGAGAAATGGGAGACGGTGACCGGCGGCCTGCGTGGCCTGCCCGTGCCCAAGGCTCAGTTTCTCGGCTTCGACCTCGGCGCTCCGGCCAACTTCTACTATCTGTGTCTTGGGGTGCTTGCGCTCGGTCTGCTGGCGGCGATGAACCTGCTGCGCAGCCCTACGGGCCGGGCCATGGTCGCCGTGCGGGACTCCGAAACCTCGGCCCAGAGCATGGGCATTCACATCAACCGCATCAAGGGGCTGGCCTTCGCCCTGTCGGCCGGCTTCACGGGTCTTGCGGGCGCGCTGTTTGCGCACCGGATTGGCTACCTCTTTCCGGACTCGTTCACCGTGCTCACCTCCATTCAGCTGCTGCTGATGGTCGTCGTGGGCGGCCTCGGCTCGCTGCACGGGGTCGTGTTCGGGGCCATCTTCATCGGCCTGCTGCCCCAGGGCATCGCCCTGTTCAGGGACGTGGTGCCGCCGGCGATCGCCCAGATACCGGGGCTGGAGCCCGGCATATTCGGCCTCATTCTCGTGCTCTTCCTGATATTCGAACCGCTGGGTATATACGGCCGCTGGGTCAAGATCCGCCTTTTCTTCGAGGAGTTTCCGCTCTATCGGCGGGCGACCTACAAGCGGCAGAAGACCTATCTGCGCACGGAGCGATTGCGGTGAGCCTTTTTGCCGCGGAGGACGTCGCGGTGAGCTTCGGCGGCATCAAGGCCGTGCACGACCTTTCCTTTGCCGTGGAAGACGGCGAGGTGTTCAGCATCGTAGGCCCCAACGGCGCGGGCAAAACGACGATCTTCAACCTCATCAGCCGAATCTACGACGTGGACCAGGGGTCCCTTGCCTTCGACGGCACAGAGATCACCAGATTGCCGGCCCACGCCGTTGCCGAGCTCGGCGTCGCGCGCACGTTCCAGAACACCGAGCTGTTCGAGCAGGAAACGGTGCTGAAAAATCTGCTGATCGGCTGTCACGTCCATCGACGTTCCGGCCTGCTTGCCGACATTCTCTTTCTGCCGTCCGTGAAGGCCCAGGAGCTGACTTTTCGCAAGCGGGTGGAGGACGTCATCGATCTGCTGGATCTGCAGAGCTACCGTGATCAGGTGATCGGCAATCTTCCCTATGGCGTTCGCAAGATGGTGGAGATCGCCAGGGCGCTGTGCCTGGGCCCGAAGCTGCTGCTGCTGGACGAGCCTTCGTCCGGTCTCAACCCGGAGGAGACCGAGGACCTCTCCTTCTGGCTGGAGGACATCAACAACGATCTCGGCATCACCATCATCATGGTGGAGCACGACATGAATCTCGTCTCCCGCGCTTCGGACCGGGTCATGGCGCTGGCGGACGGGGCGCTGCTGACCATCGGGTCTCCGGCCGACGTCCAGCAGCACCCGGACGTCCTGCGGGCGTACCTGGGGGATTGACCGTGGACGCGATGCTCGAGCTCAAGAACGTGGAGACCTATTACGGCCCCATCATGGCCATCCGCGGCGTCAGCATGGAGGTTCCCGAGGGCAAGATCGTCTCCCTGCTCGGTGCCAACGGCGCCGGCAAGACCACCGTGCTCAAGACCATCAGCGGCGCCATGGATCCTCAGAAGGGCACCATCACCTACCAGGGCGAGCCGATCCAGGCTCGTGACCCGGACTGGGTGGCGCGCCGCGGCATCGCGCACGTCCCGGAAGGCCGCGAGGTCTTCCCCTTTCTCTGCGTTGAGGACAACCTGCGCATGGGCGCGTTCTCCCGCCGGGACGCCGAGATCGGCGACGACATCGAGCTGGTGTACGGCTATTTTCCCGTTCTCAAGGAGCTCGCGAGGCAGCAGGCCGAGTACCTGTCCGGCGGGCAGCAGCAGATGCTCGCCATCGGCAGGGCGCTCATGCTGCGGCCGCGGCTGATGCTGCTCGATGAGCCGTCACTCGGGCTGTCGCCCCGGCTTGTCGCGGAGATCGCAGAGATCATCGTCCGCCTCAATCGCGAGCAGGCCGTGACCATGCTGCTGGTCGAGCAGAACGCGAAGATGGCCCTGGACATCGGCGACTACGGCTACGTCATGGAGATCGGCCGCATCGTCATGGAAGACACCTGTGAGCGGCTCAAGAACGCCACGGACATCAAGGAGTTCTACCTCGGCATGAAAGACGAGGGCGTGCGTGGCCGGCGCCGCTGGAAGCAGAGGAAGACTTGGCGATGAGCCCGCAGATCATCGACGGCTGCGCGACGGTTGCCCGGCTCTTCTGGAAGCGCGCCACGGACCTGCCCGACAAGATCGCCCTGCGCGAGAAGGACTTCGGGATCTGGAACGAGTACACCTGGGGCGACTGGGGCGAGCAGGCCCGGCTGGTGGGTCTGGGGTTGAAAGCCCTGGGCCTGAAGCGGGGCGACGTCTGCTCCATCGCGACCGACGTCAACAAGGAGTGGCTTTTCGCCGATCACGGCGTGATCGGCGTGGGCGGCATCGTCAACGGCGTCTACCCCACCGATGCGCCGAACCAGGTCGAGTATCTGATCAACGACAGCCGGACGCGTTTCTATTTTGCCGAGGACGAGGAGCAGCTCGACAAGGTGCTCGAGGTCCGCGGCAACACGCCGACGCTGGAGAAGATCATCATCTTCGACATGGAGGGGCTGCGCACGTTCTCCGACGAGCAGTGCATGAGCTTCGATGCGCTGCTCGCGCTCGGTCGCGAGTACGGCGAGCAGCACCCCGGGCTGTGGGAGCAGGAGATCGAGGCTGCCGAGGCGGAGGACCTGCTCATCCTGACCTACACCTCCGGGACCACGGGCAATCCCAAGGGCGCGATGATCAGTAACCGCAACATGATCTTCATGATGCGGAACCTTCAGCGCATGTACGGCATTACCTCGGCCGACGAGCAGCTGGGGTTCCTGCCCACGGCTCATGTGGCGGCCCAGATGTTCTACAACTTCGCGGTGATCGAGTCGTGCTCCGTGATCAATCTGGTCGAGGAGCTCGAGACCACGGACAGGGATCAGCAGGAGATCGCGCCTACCATTCATTTCGCGGTGCCGCGCGTCTGGGAGAAGAAGCACTCGCTGGTGACGATCAAGCTCAAGGAGGGGACCGTGCTGGGGCGGTGGGCCTACGATCTCGCCATGCGCATCGCAACGCCCCTGGCCCATGCCCGCCAGCGTGGCGAAACCCCGTCTTGGATATCGCGCCTGTTGTACCGCGCCGTCGATCCCCTGGTGCTCAAGAACATCCGCGTGCTGCTCGGCATCGACCGCTGCCGTTGGCTCTCCACCGGCGCAGCACCCATCGCGCCGGAGCTGATCGACTGGTACTGGGCGCTGGGAAGACCCATGTTCGAGGTGTACGGGCAGACCGAATGCACGGGTCTGGCTACCGCCAACCACCCCGGCGAGGTGCGCATCGGCAGCGTCGGCAAGCCCGGGCAGGAGATCGAGGTGACGTTGTCGGAGGCGGGCGAGATACTGATCCGCAGCCCGGGCGTCATCTGCGGGTACTGGGAAAACCCCGAAAAGACCGCCGAGACGTTCCGGCAGGGGTGGCTTCACACCGGAGACGTAGGGCGCATCGACGAGGACGGGTTCGTCTACGTCGTCGACCGGATGAAGGACATCATCATCACCGCCGGCGGCAAGAACATCACGCCGAGCGAGATCGAGAACCAGCTGAAGTTCTCGCCCTACATCACAGACGCGGTGGTGGTGGGAGATCGTCGTCCTTACCTGACCTGCCTGATCATGATCGATCACGAGAACGTGACGAAGTATGCTCAGGACCATGACGTGCCGTTCACCAACTATACGAGCCTGTGCCACGCACGCGAGGTTCAGGATCTCGTGGAGGCCGAGATAGAGAAGGTGAACGCGCGGTTCGCGCGGGTGGAGACCATCAAGAAGTTCCGGCTCATCGACCAGCTGCTCGACGAGGAAGACGACGAGCTGACGCCGACGATGAAGCTGAAGCGCAAGGTGGTGCACGAGAAGTATGGCGAGCTCATCGACACCATGTACTGACGCCCGCACGGGCACACTGGAGAGCTGAATGGAAAACGTCTATCGCAACGGCCTCATGGCGATCTTAAGTCTGCTCCTGCTTGGGGCGTGCGGTGGAGAGGCGACCCAAACGAACGAGGTCGTGTTCGGCGTGCACACCGACCTCTCCGGCCCCACGGCGATCTGGGGAGTCGGTGCCACCAACGGCGCACGGATGCGCTTCGACGAGGCGAACGCCGCCGGGGGCGTGCATGGCCGCAGCATCCGCTACGTGGTGGAGGACGCCGGCTATCAGGTTCCCAACGCCATACGGGCCGCCAACAAGCTCATCAACCGTGACCAGGTGCTGGCCATGGTGCTCGCGGTTGGAACGCCGATGAACAACGCCATCATGATGGAGCAGTTCGAGCAGGGCGTGCCGAACCTCTTTCCCATCAGCGGGGCGCGCTCGATGGTGGAGCCGCTGCACCCTTTGAAGTTCACCCAGCGGGGCATCTACTACTACGAGGTGCGAGCGGCCATTCGTTACTTCGTCGACAGCCAGGGCAAGCAGTCGGTCTGCGCGATCTATCACGACACCGACTACGGGCACGAGATTCTCGAGGCGGTCAACGACCAGCTCGCAGAGATGAACATGGCCCTCGTCGAGTCCGCGGCGCACAAGCCCTCGGAGAGCGAGTTCACCGCCGCCATCCTGCGGCTGCGCAATGCCGGCTGCGACCTCGTCCTGATGGGAACCGTGCACCGCGACACCATTCTCGTGCTCGACAGCGCGCGCAAGATGGGCTGGGAAGACGTCGCCTGGGTCGGCAACAACGCAGCCTACGGGCAGGTCATCGCCGACTCGCCGAGCTGCGAAGGCTATTACGCGTTCGTCCACATGGCGAAGATTTACGCCGATGACGAGAAAACGCCCGCCGTGCAGGCGTGGTGGGATCATTACGTGGCGCTGTACGACGAGGAACCGGGTCTGGCTGCCATGGAAGGCTATCGGGCGGCAGATCTGCTTGTGCTCGCCCTGGAGAAGGCGGGTCCCGATCTCAGCGTAGGGAGCCTCCTTGCCGCGTTAGAGGGCATCACGGACTACACGGACCTGTTTGGCTACAACGTATCTTTCGGTCCGGAGAAGCATAGCGGCGCCACGGAGTCCGTGCTTTCTCAGGTCCAGGGCGGTCGCTGGGTCACGCTCGCCGAGTCCATTTCCTACTAGGCTGCCGCCGATCAGCGCAGCATGTGCAGGAAGTGCCGGTGCTTCTCGTACTGCTCGGTGATGTCGTGAGCGATCTGCTCGCTCGTCCAGCCCATGATGTCGTAGTCCTGGCTTCCTTCTCTCAGGTGCACCTCGGCCCGGTGATAAGTGTTCGATGGCGGCATGTCCTTCATGGCGGTGCCGACCAGGGCCTCGTCCGGAAGCGGATGCTTCCGGTTCACCACCTCGTAGACGAAGTCGATTTCCTCGCCGTGGGCAATCTCCAGGCGTAACGACTCGCCCTCGCCGCCATCCACGATCACCTCCACATCGAGCCCGTGGCGCTTGAGCTCGTCGCCGACCTCGCGCATCACGGGCATGACCCGCTCGCGCATGAAGGCCCTCACTTCGGCGTCCTGGGGGTGGCGCAGCAGCTGTGTCAGTCGATGCTGCCATGAGATCTCGGGCCTGGCGAGAATGGGCGGCACGGTCGCTGCCGCATGGGACACGCGTTTGGCGTGATCGACGTAGAGCGCCTTGCTGAACCCCCAGATTCCGGCCATGACGGCCACGGAGAAGGGCAGGGCGCTTGCGATGACGGCGGTCTGCAGCGCGGACAACCCGCCCACCAGCAGCAGCACGATGGCCGTCACCCCTATGGCGCTCATCCAGAAGATCCGCCGGCCCACCGGTGTCTGATCCGAGCCGTTGGATGACAGCATGTTCAGAACCAGGGCCCCCGAGTCCGCCGAGGTCACGAAAAAGACCACGACCATCACGATGGCCAGGGCAGACAGAAATCCGGTGGCAGGAAACTGCTCCAAGAAGCGAAACAGGGCGATGGACTCGTTGGCCTGCACGGCCGAGCCGAGCTCCGTCACGCCCTGGTTCATGATCAGATCGATGGCGCTGTTGCCGAACACGGTCATCCACAGGAAGGTGAAGACGACGGGACCGATCAGCACGCCGATCACGAACTCCCGCAGGGTCCTGCCCCGGGAGATCCGCGCGATGAAGAGCCCCACGAAGGGCGCCCAGCTGATCCACCAGCCCCAGTAGAAGATGGTCCATCCCCCCAGCCAGTCCGTGGGGTCGTAGGCGTAGAGGTTGAACGTCTTTCCCACCAGGTCGGCCAGGTAGTCGCCGGTGTTCTGCATGAACGCCTGGAGGAGCAGGGTGGTCGGGCCGATGGCCAGCACGGTGATCATCAGCATGACGGCCAGGACGATGTTGATCTCGGACAGCCGCTTGATGCCCCGGTCCAGGCCGAGAACCACGGAGACGGTTGCAATGGCCGTGGTGACGATGATCAGACCGACACGTATCTCCTGGGTCACCGGCAGACCGAAAAGGTAGTTCAGCCCCGCGTTGATCTGGTTTACGCCGAGCCCGAGGGAGGTGGCCACGCCGAAGGTGGTGCTGATGATGGCGAAGACGTCGACGGCGGTCCCGATGGGCCCGTAGATGCGCTCGCCGATCAGCGGGTACAGGGCCGAGCGCAGCGTGAGCGGCAGACCGTGCCGGAAGCTGAAATACGCCAGGATCAGCGCCACGATCGCGTAGATGGCCCAGCCGTGGAGACCCCAGTGGAAGAAGGTGAGCTTCATCGCCTCCCGGGCGGCTGCAATGGTGCCCGGGTCTCCTTTCGGGGGCGAGAGAAAGTGCATCACCGGCTCGGCGACGCCGAAGAACATCAGCCCGATGCCCATGCCGGCGGCGAACATCATGGCAAACCAGGAGATGAAGGAATAATCGGGCTCCGAGTGATCGGGCCCGAGCTTTATCTGGCCATAGCTCGAGAACGCGAAAACCAGCACGCTCACCAGAATGACGGCAACCACGAGCACGTAGTACCAGCTCGCGCCGGCCACGATGGCGCCCTGCACATCGCTGAACAGGGCGTCCATGGTGTCGGGAAAAAGTGCCGCCAGAAAGATCACCGCGGCGAGCAGCGACGCGGAGGTCAGGAATACGGGTCGGTCGAGCTCGGCGTAAGCTTTGTCACCCGATTGCATTCACGTCCCGCTTGCGACCAAAGGGGCCCCACCTTCTTCGTTCCATCTCGAAAATTCAACCAAGCGCATCGCCCAACGCCGCCTTCAGCGGATCCAGCCATGCCTCGAAGCGTTGCCACTGATCCAGGCCATCGCGGTAAATCGGTTGGCGTACCTGCTCGGAGCTCGGCGTGCGGATGGCACGTTCGGTGCGGTGGAAGTTCACGCAGGCATCTTCGAAAGGTAACTCGCAGAATTCCAGTATGCGCCGGACCTGGCCCTCCAGGTCGTCCACGACGTCCTCATGCTGCACCCTGAGCACGAAGCCGGGCAGCACTTCGTCCCAGTGCTTCATCAGCTCGACGTAGCGCCGGTAGTAGTGGCCGATCTCCGTCAGCCCGTAGCTGAATTCCTGGCCCTCGCCGAACAGCTGCTTGAAGCCGCTGAAGCAGCAGGCCATGGGATGCCGGCGCGCGTCGATGACCCTGGCATTCGGCAGCAGCAGCCGGATCAGCCCGACGTGAAAAAAGTTGTTGGGCATCTTGTCGACGAAGCGCGGGGCGCCCTGCCGGTAGGGCAGGGTTTCCTGGAGGTAGTGAGCGCCGAGCTGGTGGAGCTGCTCTGGTTTCAGCTCGCCGAGGATCCGCGGATAGCGATCCGAGCGGACCGAGCTGCGGCCTCGCAGGCGCTGGGCAATGGCGAGCAGCGACGGCAGCTCCATGGTCCCGTCGACCATGGAGTGCGAGGCGAGGATCTGCTCTAGCAGCGTCGAGCCCGCCCGCGGCAGCCCGACGACGAAGATCGGGTCCGGCGCGGGATCTCCGTGACCCTCCTGGCGGGCGAACAGCTCTCTGGTGCAGACCGCCATCTGCGCTTCCACCCGTCGATCGATCTGGCCGGCGTCGTAGCGAATCTCGCCCTGCTTCAGGCGGTTGCCGCGCTCGTAGTACGCGAAGCTCTCCTCGTAGCGGCCTGCGTCCTCGAAGGCCTTGCCCGCGGCGAAGCACAGGTGAATACGGTCCTGCGTGCCGCACGTCGGATCCGCCTCCGCCTGCCGCATCCCATCGATCTCGTCGGGCGTGAACCGATAGGTCTTCGTGTTGGCCAGGCTCCAGTAAGCATCGCCGAAGTCGCGGCGAACCCCGTAAGCCTGCTGGTAGCTTGCGACGGCGCC
>DATCZA010000051.1:0-43483 GCA_036526135.1 Pseudomonadales bacterium
GTCATGACGTGATGTCCACACTTTCCTGTTCGGATAACTCGGCAAGATACCACCGGGCGCGCTCGACATATCCTTCAGCGCTCACTCGCAGCCCCGCAATCTGCTCATCAACCAGCTCCCTGACCACCTTGCCGGGCGACCCCAGCACCATGCTGTTGTCAGGAATGACCTTGCCCTCGGTTACCAGCGCATTCGCCCCGATGATGCAGTTGCGTCCGATCCGGGCCCCGCTCAGCACGACGGCGTTGATGCCGATGAGGGTGTTGTCGCCAACGTCGCAACCGTGCAGAACGGCCTTGTGCCCCACGGTGACGTAGTCCCCGATCGTCAGCGGGCAGCCCGCATCGGTGTGCAAAACCGCGCAGTCCTGGATGTTGCTGTTGGCACCGACCAAGATCGGTTCCACGTCACCGCGAATGACCGCGTTGAACCAGACGTTCGCGTTGGCTTTCAAGGTCACCGATCCTGTGAGCATGGCCCCTGGTGCAATGAAATGCGCACCCTCGGCGCATACACGGCGTTCACCGAGCTGATAAAGCACTGCTGCGTCACCCAACCCCAAAGCGGCAGAGTGCAGAGTAATGCACCAACCGCCGGTTCACAAAGCCCTTACACAAATTACGTGGCGATAACGTCCACCCACAGGCATAGTTTTCTGCGGGGAACCTCCAGCACGACCTTGAGCCACAACGATAACTAGCGAGTAGGGTCGCTTATGAAATCCCGGCTGCCGGGCTTCGATACGCTGGTGGATATGGCTCGCAACGATCCAGACCGACTGGAATCGTTGCGACGCTCACTGACTGACGCCGTCATTGCTGAAGCCAGCTGCGACGACACCAGACGCCGACTACAGGGTCTGCAGTTCCGTGTGGACATGGAACGGCGCCGTGCGGCAACACCTCTCGCCGCGACCATCCGCATCTCGGAGATGATGGCTCGCTCGCTCGCCGACCTGCACAGATCGCTGGTGGCGCCGGAAACGCTCGAGGAAGATCTCACCAGAAAACCGCCCCGACGGAGCGACAACGTCATCGAGTTTCCTCCGAGCTGAGTTGCCCGAAGCCGCCTGCGACGGGCCGCGCAGTCGCGTTATACTCGCTGCATGAAGTACTGCAGCGCCTGCGGGTTCGAGTTGGTCTTACGCATTCCCGAGGGAGACAACCGGGAAAGGTTCCTGTGCGAGCAGTGCGACACCATTCACTACCAGAACCCACGGATCATTACGGGCTGCCTTGCCATCTGGGAAGAGAAGGTCCTGCTGTGCAGACGCTCGATCAACCCGCGCCGGGGTTTCTGGACGCTGCCGGCCGGTTTTCTGGAGAACGGCGAGACCGCCCAGGCCGGGGCCGCGCGTGAAACCTGGGAGGAAGCGCGGGCCCGGGTCGTAATCGACGACCTCTACACGATGTTCAGCCTCCCGCACATATCCCAGGTCTACCTCTTCTACAAGGCGCGGCTTCTCGATGGATCCTACGCTGCCGGGGCGGAGACCGCCGAGGCGGGCTTGTTCGACGAGGAGGAAATACCCTGGGACGACCTGGCGTTCCCGGTGGTGCGCGACACCCTTCAGCATTACTTCCAGGACCGCATCCACGATCACTTTCGGGTTCACACCGGCGACATCATCGTTCAGCGGGATCGGCGCTCGGACTGAACCGAGCGCCCTAGCGCAGCGCCACCCGGGCGTTGCGAAACAAGCGCATCCACGGCCCGTCTTCCTGCCACGACGGATCCCGCCAGGCATTCTGGTAGGCGCGAAATACCCGCTCGGGATGCGGCATCATGATCAATACCCTGCCAAAGGCGCCGGTCAGCCCCGCCAGGCCGCGACCGGCACCATTGGGATTGGCCGGATACAGCTCGGTCGGCCGATGATGATTGTCCACATACTGCAGACAGACCTGATCCCGCCGGCTCTCCCAGAAATCCAGCTCCGTCCCGGCATCGGCAAACTCGGCCCGGCCTTCGCCATGGGCGACCGCGATGGGCAGCACGCTTCCGGCCATGCCCTCGAGCCATGGAGAGTCCACCTCGTTGACGCGAACCAGAACCGTGCGACCTTCGAACTGCTCTGAGCGGTTGCGGACGAAGCGAGGCCAGCTTCCCGCGTCCGGAACGATCTCCTTCAGGGCAGACATCATCTGGCAACCGTTGCAGACACCCAGCGCCAAGCGGTCGCGCGCAAAGAACTCGACGAACTGGTCGCGAGCCCGATCGTCGAACAGGATGCTCTTCGCCCAACCGCCCCCGCCGCCGAGCACGTCGCCATAGGAAAACCCTCCGCATGCCGCGAGAGCCGGAAAGTCGAGAAGCCGGGTCCTCCCTTCCAGAACGTCGCTCATGTGCACATCCACAGGCAGGAAACCGGCCCGCTCGAAAGCCGCCGCCATCTCGATCTGCCCGTTCACGCCCTGCTCGCGCAGCACGGCGATGCGCGGGCGCGAGCTGCCCACATAGGGAGCGCAGACGTCCTCGTCGACGTCGAAGGTCACGCGGCTGGAGAATCCAGGATCCGCTGCCCGAATGCCGCTGCGTTCCTCGTCGGCGCAATCGGGATTGTCGCGCAGGCGCTGTATCTGGTAGCTGGTTTCCGCCCAGGCTTCCTGGAGCGCCGCGCGATCCGATCGGTACAGCTCCGCCCGGGCGCCGTTGATGACGACCACCCCGTCGTCGCGAGGGCATCCGATGACCGCGCACGGTATCTCGCCGAATGCCGCGCGAACCGCTTCCAGATCTTTTTCCGCCACCTGAACCACCGCCCCGAGCTCTTCGGCAAACAAGGCGCCAAACACGTCTTCGCCATCGACGCGCAGATCCAGCCCGCAGCGCCCGGCGAAGGCCATTTCCAGCACGCAGGCAATGAGACCGCCATCCGAACGGTCGTGATAGGCCAGCAGCATGCCCTGCTCGTTCAGTTCTTGGATCGCACGGAAAAAGGCCCCAAGCATATCGGGCGAGTTCACATCGGGAGCTTCCGCCCCGAGCTGACCATAGGTCTGGGCAAGCACGCTGCCGCCCAGCCGGTTTCTGCCCTGACCGAGATCCACCAGCAGGAGGCGGGTATCGGGGGTGGTCTTGAGCTCGGGCGTGAGGGTACGGCGCGCATCCGTCACCGGCGCAAACGCAGAGACGATGAGCGTCAGCGGCGACGTCACTTCCCTGTCGTCCCAACGAGTGCGCATGGAAAGGCTGTCCTTGCCCACCGGTATGGCAATTCCGAGGGCCGGACAGAGTTCCATCCCCACCGCCCGTACGCCTTCGAACAGCGCCTGCTCTTCTGCATCGGCCCCCGCGGCGGCCATCCAGTTTGCCGACAGCACCACCCTGCCAAGATCGCCGACAGGCGCCGCACACAGGTTGGTCAAGGCTTCGCCCACGGCCATTCGAGCGGATGCGGCGGGATCGATGAGCGCAGTCGGTGACCGCTCGCCCATGGCAAACGCCTCGCCGGCATAGCTCCGGTATCCGGATAGCGTGACCGCAACATCCGCGCACGGCACCTGCCACGGGCCCACCATCTGCTCCCGCGCCACCAGCCCGGTGATGCTCCGATCGCCGATGGTGATCAGAAACTGCTTGCTTGCCACACACGGAAAGCGCAAAACCCGGTCGATGGCCTCTGCGAGAACGAGACCATTGTGGCTGAACCCAGGCGGGGTGAGCGCCCGCGGTGCGAACGAACGCTGCATCTTAGGCGGCTTGCCGAACAGCACGGAAAGCGGCAGGTCCACGGGCGAGTTGGCGAACTCGGCATCATCGACCGTCAGGTGCGGGTCGGCCACGGCCCGGCCCACGACGGCAAAGGGGCAACGCTCGCGATGGCAGATCTCGGCGAACCCCGGCAGATGCTCTTCGGCAATCGCCAGCACGTAGCGTTCCTGTGCCTCGTTGCACCAGATTTCCAGAGGCGTCATGCCCGGGTCCGCGTTGGGCACGTCACGCAGCTGAAAATGCCCGCCGACGCCCGCGTCCTTGACCAGCTCCGGAAGGGCATTGGACAACCCGCCGGCGCCGACATCGTGAATGAGGAGAATGGGATTTCGCTCTCCTAAAGCGCAGCAGCGATCGATCACCTCCTGGCAGCGGCGCTCGATCTCCGCGTTGTCCCGCTGAACCGAGGCAAAATCGAGGTCGGACGAGCTCTCTCCCGATCCCATGCTCGAGGCGGCGCCCCCGCCGAGCCCGATGAGCATGGCCGGGCCACCGAGCACGATCAGCGCGGTCGCCGCCGGGAAAGCGGTGGGTTGGACGTGCTCCGGGCGGATGCTGCCGACGCCGCCGGCGATCATGACGGGCTTGTGATAGCCGCGAACCTGGCGGGGGTCGCCGGCAACGGTCTGCTCGAAAGTACGGAAATAGCCGGCCAGAGCCGGTCTTCCGAACTCGTTGTTGAAGGCGGCCGCACCCACGGGGCCTTCCACCATGATGTCCAGCGCGCTCACCATGTGTTCCGGTTTGCCGGTCTCGAGCTCCCAGGGCTGGCCATAGCCGGGAATGTTGAGGTGCGAGGTCGTGAAGCCCGTAAGGCCCGCCTTCGGCTTCGACCCTCGGCCCACGGCGCCCTCATCGCGGATCTCGCCGCCGGACCCGGTGGCGGCCCCCGGGTACGGGGCGATGGCCGTCGGGTGATTGTGGGTCTCTACCTTCATCAACACGTGGACGGCTGCTTCGTCGTAGCCGTACTCGTGAGACGCGGAGTCCACACCGAAACGCTCGATGCGATGCCCCTCGATGACGGCTGCGTTGTCGGAATAGGCGCTGAGAATCCCGGCCCCGTTGATCGACCGGTAGGTATTCCTGATCATCTCGAACAGCGAAAGCGGCTGAGGTTCGCCGGCGATGCTCCACGACGCGTTGAATATCTTGTGGCGGCAGTGCTCCGAGTTCGCCTGAGCGAACATCATCAATTCGACGTCGTTCGGGTCACGCCCGAGCTCCAGATAGGCGCCCGCGAGGTATTCGATCTCATCCGCGGACAGCGCAAGGCCCAACGCCCGGTTGGCCTCTTCCAGCGCCGCCAGGCCGCCCGCCTGCAGAGCAACCGTGCTCATGGGCTTTGGCGGCAGGTTCGCGAAAACCGAGGGGAAGTCCGCCTCGCCAACCGCCCGCTCGGTCATGCGGTCGTAAAGCAGCGCAAGCTGGACATCGCTCAGGCCCCTGTCCGCAAACCACCGCACGCCCCGTTCGACCCGGGTCACCTGGTCCAGACCGCAGATGGCGAAGATGTCGGTCGCCTTGCTGGACCACGGCGAGATCGTGCCGGCCCGAGGAACCACGGTTGCGACCAGATCACCCGTCGGCGCCGGCAGCCCCGTTTCCGGACCGTAGCGAAGCAGCGCCTGCGCGCGCTCCAGCGCCTGTCCCGCAAGCGGCTGATGGACGGCCAGGAGATGGACGTACTGAGCGTACAGCGCACCTTCCGGCAGGCCCAGCTGCCCGCTCAGCTTGTTCAGGCGAAAGGCGGAGCGGGCCGGCGGCCCTTCGAGCGTCAAAATCTCCATGAACCGATCCTCATCCGATGCTCACCGCCGCTCGGCAAAGAACGCGCGCAAAACCTCCGCGCACTCGCGCGCAAGCACGCCGCCCACCACCTCGACCCGGTGATTCAGCAACGGGTTTTCCAGAACGGTCGCCGTGCTGGTCACCGCACCGGATCGCGGCTCCAACGCGCCGTAGACCAGGGTCGCGATCCGCGCGTGGACGAGGGCTCCGGCACACATGGTGCACGGTTCCACCGTCACGTACATCGCAGCACCCGCAAGCCGGTAGTTGCCGGACCGTTTAGCGGCAGCACGCAGCGCAACGATCTCCGCATGTGCCGTGGGGTCGCTGCTGCTGATGGGACAGTTGAAGCCACTCCCCAGCAGCTCCCCGTCCCGAACCACCACCGCGCCCACGGGCACCTCTCCCGCGGCGGCTGCGCGACCCGCCTCTTCTAGAGCCAGGCGCATCCAGTCAACGTGGCTCATCGCCCTCCCGTGCCAACCACACGGTCACTCCCACTCGATGGTCGCTGGCGGTTTGCTGGAGACGTCGTAAACCACCCGCGAAACGTGGGGGATCTCATTGATGATCCGGTTGGATACACGCTCGATCAGCTCGTAGGGCAACCGTGCACAGCGGGCGGTCATGAAGTCCGTGGTCTCCACCGCCCTCAGGGCGATGACGTCCGCGTAACGCCGTGCGTCGCCTACCACGCCCACCGACTTCACCGGCAGCAGCACGGCAAACGCCTGGCTGACGGCGTCGTACATTCCCGCAGCTCGGAGCTCTTCGAGGTAGATGGCGTCCGCTTCGCGCAGGACGTCGGCACGGGCGGCGGTCACCTCGCCGAGCACCCGCACGCCCAGGCCCGGACCGGGAAACGGGTGCCGGTAGACCAGCTCCCGAGGCAGCCCCAGATGCATCCCGATCTTGCGGACCTCGTCCTTGAACAGCTCGCGAATCGGCTCCACCAGCTTCAGATGCATCCGTTCGGGGAGGCCGCCGACGTTGTGATGGGACTTGATGACATGAGCCTTGCCGTACTTGCCCGCTGCCGACTCGATGACGTCGGGATAAATGGTGCCCTGAGCCAGCCAGCTCACCCCGGAGATCTTGTGCGCTTCACGATCGAAGACCTCGATGAACGTATTACCGATGACCTTGCGTTTCGCCTCGGGGTCCACGACACCGGCCAGGCGCCCCAGAAACTCTTCCGCGGCCGGCACGCTGACCAGGTTGAGCGCCAGAGCGTTGGTCGGCGCAAAAGCACGCTCCACCTCTTCCCGCTCGCCCTTGCGAAGCAGGCCGTTGTCCACGAACACGCACGTCAGCTGATCCCCGATGGCCCGGGAGAGCAGAGCAGCAACCACGCTGGAATCCACGCCTCCGGACAACCCCAGCACGACCCTTTCGTCTCCAACCAGGTCGCGGGCGTGGGCGATGGCGTCCTCGACGATGTTGGCGGCCGTCCACAGGCCATCGCAGCGACACAGCGTCCGCGCGAAGTGGGCAAGCATCTCTTCGCCCCGCTGGGTGTGCGTCACCTCGGGATGAAACTGCACGCCGTACATGCGCTTTTCGCGATGCTCCATCGCAGCCACGGGCGCCGACGGGGTGCTGGCGGTGACCTCGAAGCCCGGAGGCGTCCTCACCACCCGGTCGCCGTGGCTCATCCAGACCGGCAGATGCCCGCCGGCGGTGTCACGCACCGTGCCGAGCAGCTCGGCCGTCTCGACAATCTCGATTTCTGCGTGGCCGAACTCATGGACGTCGGACGCTTCCACGGAACCGCCCAGCTGCTCTGCCATGGCCTGCATGCCGTAACAGATGCCGAGGATGGGCACCCCCAGCTCGAACACGATGGACGGGATGCGCGGCGTGTCCGCAAACGTTACCGACTCCGGGCCGCCAGAGAGGATCACCCCCCGCGGCGCGAACTCGCGTATGAAATCCTCCGGGACGTCGAAGGGGTGAATCTCGCAATAAACGCCGGCCTCGCGCACCCGGCGGGCAATCAGCTGGGTGTACTGGGCACCGAAATCGATGATCAGGAGGCGCTGATCATGTATGTCGTATTTGTCCGCCATTCAGCTGACGGGATAGTTCGGCGCTTCTTTGGTGATCGCCACGTCGTGAACGTGACTCTCCACCATGCTGGCCGCGCTCACTCGCACGAAGCGAGGCTGGGTTCGCATGGTCTCGATATCGTTCGAGCCGGTATAGCCCATCGACGCCCTGAGCCCGCCCATGAGCTGATGAACGATGGGGCCCACAGGCCCACGGTAAGGCACGCGCCCTTCGATCCCCTCGGGAACGAGCTTGCGATGATCCCCCTCTGCTTCCTGGAAGTACCGATCGCTGGACCCGTTGGACTCGGTCATCGCACCCAGCGAGCCCATGCCGCGATAGGACTTGTAGGTTCTGCCCTGATAGAGCTCTACCTCTCCGGGCGCTTCATCGGTGCCGGCGAGCAGCCCGCCGACCATCACCACGCTGGCCCCGGCCGCGATGGCTTTGGCAATGTCGCCCGAGTAACGGACACCTCCATCGGCAATGACGGGCACCCCTTCCGAGTCGGCAACCGCCACCGCTTCGGCGATGGCCGTGATCTGCGGAACACCAATGCCGGTAACCATTCGCGTGGTGCAGATGGAGCCGGGGCCGATGCCGACCTTGACCGCATCCACGCCGGCGGAAAGAAGCGCTTTCGCGCCGTCCGCGGTAGCCACGTTGCCGCCGATGACGTTGACGTCCGGATAGCGCTGCTTGATCCAGCTGATGCGGTCCAGCACCCGCTGGGAGTGCCCGTGAGCCGTATCCACCACCAGCACGTCGACGCCGGCTTCCACGAGGGCCGCGACCCGGTCGTCGGTGTCGGGGCTGGTACCCACGCTCGCACCGACCCGGAGCTGTCCCCGGTGGTCTTTGCAGGCATTGGGATAAGCCTGGGCCTTGGTGATGTCCTTGACGGTCACCATGCCTTTGAGCTCGAAGCGATCGTTGATGAGGAGGACTTTCTCGATGCGATGCTTGTGAAGGAGATCGGTGATCTTCTCGAAGCTTGCCTCCTCGTCCGCGGTGACGAGGTGCTCCTTTGTGGTCATCACGTCGCGGACCTTGGCGTCCATGCGACGCTCGAACCGCACGTCGCGTCCCGTGACGATGCCGACCAGCCGGCGTCCATCCACCACCGGCACGCCGGAGATCTTGTGTTCCATGGTCAGCTCGATCAGATCCGCGACCGTTTTGTCCGGATGGATGGTGATCGGGTCACGGATGATGCCACTTTCGTGCTTCTTGACCGCCCGGACTTCACGGGCCTGGCTCTCGATGTCCATGTTCTTGTGCACGATGCCGACCCCGCCCTCCTGCGCGATCGCAATAGCAAGCCGAGCCTCCGTCACCGTGTCCATGGCAGCGGACATGAGCGGGATATTGAGGTGGATGTCTCTGGTCAGCTTCGTCGCGAGCGAAACTTCTGAAGGCAAGCACTGGGAGTAGGCGGGAAGGAGCAGAACGTCGTCGAACGTGAGCGCGTCATGCGCAATACGCAACATTGGTCACTCCGCAAAAGCGGCATTCTATCGGCGCACCCCGATCATGTAAACTCGACCCATGCTCGCCAGCCAAGCAGATCGCCCCGTCTACAGCGTCAGCGAACTCGCCCACGAGGCGAGAATCCTCATCGAGGAGCGCTTCGACCTGGTCTGGGTGGAGGGCGAGATCTCCAACTTCCGGCGTCCCGCATCCGGCCACTGGTACTTTACGCTCAAGGATCGCTCCGCCCAGGTTCGCTGCGCGATGTTCGCCGGCCGCAACCGCCAGGTACGCTTCGCTCCCGAGGACGGCATGCAGGTCCTGATCAGGGGCCGTGTCAGCCTTTACGAGCCGCGCGGCGACTTCCAGGTCATCGTCGAGCACGCGGAGCCCGCCGGCGAAGGCGCGCTGCGCCAGGCCTTCGAGGCCCTGAAGACCAAGCTCGCAGAGGAAGGTCTCTTCGCGATTGAGCGTAAGCGGCCGCTGCCCGCGCTGCCCCGCCACCTGGCAATCGTCTCGTCGGCCTCCGGCGCGGCTCTCCAGGACGTCCTCCACGTCATCGAGCGGCGCTTTCCGGCGCTGACCGTCACGCTGCTGCCGGTCAGCGTGCAGGGGAACGAGGCCGAGGCCCAGATCCGGCGCGCGCTGGCGCGGGTCGATCAGGTCGGCGCCGACGTGGTGCTGATCACGCGCGGCGGAGGGTCTTTGGAGGATCTCTGGGCGTTCAACCTCGAAAGCGTCGCCCGCGCGGTGGCAGCGTGCCCGATACCCACGGTGGTGGCCGTGGGCCACCAGACCGACTTCGTCATCGCCGAGTTTGTGGCCGACCTGCGCGCACCCACGCCATCCGCCGCCGCCGAGCTCATCACGCCGGATGCCGCAGAGCTGGCCGGGCGCGTTGGGCTGCTTCAACAGCGACTGGTCCGCGGGCTTTCCGCCGACGTGCGCTTGCGGCAGGCGCTGGTGGGGCGGCTGCGAGCCCAGCTCGTCGATCCGCGCCAGATGGTGACCCGCAGCATGCAGCGTGCGGACGATCTGGAGGAGCGCCTGCGGCTGGCCCTCGGCAACCGGCTGGAGCGGAACCGAAACCGGCTGTGGGCATTGCAGCGCAGCCTCCGGGCCTTCCGTCCGGAGCCCCTGTTGCGCCAGCAAGCGGCCAGGGTCACCGCCACGCGTCACGCCCTGGGGAAATCCCTTCAACGCGCCCTGGCGGGCTCCGCGGAGCGCCTCGGATCGGCCGCGCGCACGCTGGATGCCGTCAGTCCTCTGCACACGCTGGCGCGTGGCTATGCCGTGCTCGCCGAGCCCGCAGCCGATGGGCTCGGACGGCCGGTGACCGCCATCGCCCAGGTCGCCCCTGGTGCGACCATCGATGCTCATCTGCACGACGGCCGGCTCCGGGTGGAGGTGGTGTCCGTGAACGAAGAAAGCGCGCTGCAGGCGGCGCAAACCCACGTGGAGGAGCACTAGATGCTCGCCCGCGCCGCGCTGGCCACGCTGTGCTGGCTGACGCCGATGCTCCTGCGGGCCGACGCGGTGCCTGGCGGTTTGTACGCCTACGGGCCCGTGCCGCCCGCCTCGGAGGTGCGTTTCGACGATCGTCGGGTTCTGGTTATCGACGAGACCGCTCTCGTGGGCATCCCGCTGTCTGCATCACCCGGCACGCACTCGCTGACCATCACCTATGCGTCCGGAGAGTCGGTCTCGCACCAGTTCGAGGTGGTGGCAAAGCAGTACCCGGAGCAGCGCCTGACTATCACCGATCGGAAAATGGTCAATCCGGACCCGGAGGACCTCGAGCGCATACGGACAGAAAGCGCGAGGATGCGCGAGCAGTACCTGAGCTTTACCGAAGCCATGCAGAGGCTGCGTCCGTTCCATAAGCCGGTGAACGGAGTGACCTCAAGCCCCTTCGGCCGCCGGCGCATCCTCAACGACCAGCCCCGCAACCCGCACAGCGGTCTGGACATCGCCGCCGACCATGGCACCCCCGTGAGCGCTCCGGCACCTGCAAGGGTCAGTCTCACGGGCGACTTCTATTTCAACGGCAAGACGATCTTCCTCGATCACGGACAGGGACTGGTGACCATGTACTGCCACCTGAGCGAAATCAGCGTGGAGCCCGGTGAGGCGGTGGAAAGGGGCGCCACCATAGGTCTGGTGGGCGCCACCGGGCGGGCCACGGGACCCCACCTGCACTGGTCGGTCAGCCTAAACGGTAACCGGGTCGATCCCGAGCTGGTAATCTCTGCCCTGGCCGTCGGGGACTAGCCCACCTTCGGCACCACCGGGCGGGAGAGGCCTCCGGTCAGCGTTTTTTTGCTTTGCGCTTGCGATGCTGAATCATCCGTTTGCGACGGGCTTTCTGACGGGGCGTGAGCTCGTTACGCTGGCCGGCATAAGGATTGTCTCCGGTGCGCAGCTCGATGTGCACGGGGTTGCCCACCAGGGCGAGAGCCTTCCGGAAGCCGTTTTCCAGGTATCTTCGATAGCTGTCCGGAACCGCTTCGGTCTGGTTGCCGTGGATCACGATCCGGGGGGGATGCGATCCGGCCTTGTGGGCGTAGCGCAGCTTGATGGAACGGCCACGGACTGCGGGTGGCGGGTGGGCGCCCGTCATCCCGAGGAGCAGCCGGGTCAGCACAGACGTGCTGACGTCGAGCTCTCCCGCTTTGTAGACCCGGTCGACCTCTTCGAGAAGGTGGCCCACGCCGGTGCCGTGCAGGGCCGATATCTGCATCACCGGAATCCAGGGTGCAAAAGACAGCTTCCGGTCCAGAACCCGTCTGGCATTCGTCCTTTCCTCGACCGAGAGCCCGTCCCACTTGTTCATGGCCACCACCAGCCCCGAGCCCGCCTCGGCGGCATGGCTGAGCAGGTGCAGATCCTGATCCACCACCCCTTCCCGGGCGTCGAGGACGAGTATGACCACGTGGGCCAGATCGATGGCCTGCAGGGTCTTCACCACCGAGAACTTCTCGGCCACCCCCTCGACCCGCCCTTTGCGCCGCACGCCGGCGGTATCCACCAGAACGTAGCGCTTGCCGTCCTTCTCGAAAGGCACCTCGATGGCGTCACGCGTGGTGCCGGGTTCATCGAACACCACCTGGCGCTCCTGGCCGAGCATGCGGTTCACCAGCGTGGATTTCCCCACGTTGGGGCGGCCAATCACCGCGACGCGCACGGCATCCGATTCGTCGGCTGCTTCCTCCCCAGTCGGGCCGTGGGGGCACCGCTCCTCCACCAGCTCGCGTACGGTGCCCAATCCCCTCTCGTGCACCGCAGAGACATAGGCCACGGCATCGAAGCCGAGGGCGGCAAAGTCGGCCATCGCAACGTCCGCCTGCACGCCATCCATCTTGTTGACCACCAGAATCACCGGTTTGGAAAGACGCCTCAGGCGTTGGGCGATCTCCTCGTCAGCGGGCACCAGGCCGTCCCGGGCATCGGTCACGAACAGCACCGCGTCGGCTTCGTCGAGTGCCAACTCGGCCTGCTGCTCGAGGGCCGACTGCAGCGCGCCCGGTTCCCCGAAGAGCCCCCCGGTGTCGATGAGCATGCACTCACCGGCCCCTGCCGGCATGCGCCCGTAGCGCCGATCCCGGGTCAGGCCGGGAACGTCGGCCACCAGAGCGTCCCGGCGCCTGGTCAGCTTGTTGAAGAGTGTGGACTTACCGACGTTGGGCCGGCCAACGAGGGCGACGGTGGGAACCATCCCGGGCCTATTTGACCTCAATGTCGAGCGCATGGAGGGAACCGGAGTTTCCGAGCACGTAAAGCACGCCGTCCACGACCGCCATCGACGACCGCAGCCCGTCCCCGTCGAGCTTGCGGCGCCCGACGAAGCGCCCGTCACTCTGCGCAAGGATGTGCAGATATCCCTGATCGTCGCCCACCGCGACATAGTTGCTGAAAGCAACGGGGCTCGTGAGCTTACGACGCGCAAGGCCCGGCTGCTGCCAGACGATCTCCGCCGACTGCTGGTCGACGGCCGTCACCACGTCCCCGTCGTCCACCACGTAGATCTGGCCGTATCCTTCGGCGAGATCCAGGAAGCTGGACACGTCCATCTCCCACAGCATGGCTCCGTCGGTTCGTCGCAGCGCCTTGAGCTTACCCTGGTAAGCCACGACGTAGAGGATCGGACCCAGGAGCAGGGGCGTGCCGTCCACGTCCACCATGCGTTCCAGCTCGGACCTTCCTTCCGGAAGCATGATCCGCTGCTCCCAGACGGGCTCGCCGCTTTCGGCGCGCAGAGCGGCGAGCATCCCGTTGGAAAAGCCCGCAAACACCACGTTACCGGCCACCACCGGGGTGCCGGTGCCTCTCAAGGTCAGCACCGGAACCTGGTTGTCGAAGCTCCAGCGAATGTCCCCGGTCTCGGATTCCAGCGCCAGCAGCCTGCCGTCCTGAGTCTGCACGAACACCAGATCGCGCTCGCCCACCGGTGGCGCGAGCACCTCGCTGCCCACGTGGGACCGCCAGGCTTCCGAACCGTCCGCAGCGGACAGCGCCACCACATCACCGCCCGTCGTGCCCATGAAAACGTAGCCTGCACCACCGCCGACCCCGCCACTCACGAAACTCGGATCTTCACGATCGAAGAAGTTGATTGAGCCCAGGAGACCTTCTTCGACGCGACCTATGCGCGACCGCCAGACCCGCTTGCCGGAAAAACGGTCGAGCGCTTCCACGATGCCATAGCCGTCCGCGGCGTACACCCGGTCGGCGAGGACCAGGGGATCAAGTCGCAGATACTTCTTGCCGAGACCCTCACCGATGGAGGCCCGCCAGACCCGGTCGACGTTCACCTCGGCATCGAAGTCCACCAGCTTGGCCGGCTCGAGCTTTTTCTTCTCGTCGTCCTTGTCGCCCACCCACGGCAACCAGGAAAACCAGCTGCAGCCGGTAAGGGAGAAAGTCAGCAGGAGCAGTAGAATTTTACGCATCGGGCGTTTCTGCAGTCTCCCCGGGGGATTCGAGGCCCTGTCCGGCTTCCGGCGCTGCAGCGGGCTGCGCTCCGGTCACGGCATCGGCGGTATCGGCGGCTTTCATCTCCAGCACCGGACGGGACTGGTTGTCACCCACCGCCGCAAGCGCCGAAGCGTATGCTTCGTAAGCAAGGGCGCGCTCCCCGCGGGCCAGATGGATATCCCCCTTCATCTCGGCAACCTGTGACCGATATCCTTCGCCAAGCACCCCGGAAAGCGTTTCGAGCGCATCATCGAGACGGTCCAGCTGCTGCTGCACCCGCGCGAGCCGCACCCGGGCAACGTCCGCCAGAACGGGTTCCGGAGCAGCTTCCACCGCCTCGACGAGGAACGCCTCGGCGGCTTCGTAGTCGCCGCTCTCCATGGACTCTTGCGAGCGGCGCAGCATGACGAGCGTCTGATAGGCACTGTCGGGTGCCTCTTCGGCGATGGACGCGGCGCTTGCGTCCCTGGCGTCCCCTTCGCTGACCAGAAACTCCTCGTAGAGATCCGAAACTCGCGCGACCCGCGTCTCATGGTAGCTTTCGTACCATCGCCAACCGACCACCCCGGCGACGACCAGAACGAGCGTCACGATGACGGACACGCCGTTCTCGTCCCACCATGATTTGAGCTTTGCGACCTGCTCTTCGTCGGTCAGGTAATCCGACACCCCAATCTCCTTTTCGATTCGCTCGCCAGGTTCAGGCGAAGTACTCGGCCAGCACCGTTTCCAGATCAGCGGCCGGGACGCTTTCCTGCTCCCGGCTCTCGCGAAGGTATTTCAGCGACACCACGCCCTTGGCGATCTCGTCCTCGCCGACGAGAACCGCGAGGCGCGCGCCGCTGGCATCGGCGCGTCGCATCTGGCTCTTCAGCTTGCCGCCACCGGCGTGGGTGCGGATTCTGAGACCTGGGAGCGCATCACGCAATTTCTGCGCGATGGCGAATACCTCCGATTGGCGCCGGTCGTCCAGCACGCAGCAGTAAACGTCGGCCGCAGCCGCGAAGCCGGCCCCCTGGAACCGCTGCTCGTGAAGGAGCAGAACGCGCTCCACCCCCAGGGCAAAGCCCGCGCCCGGCGTCGGCCGCCCGCCGAGCAGCTCGACCAGCCCATCGTAACGGCCACCCGCACAGATCGTGTCCTGGGCTCCGAGCGCGTCGGTTTTCCACTCGAACACGGTGTGGGTGTAGTAATCCAGGCCACGGACCAGCTTCGGATTGATTTCAAACGGAACATCGAGCTGCTCGAGCAGCTCGCACAGACCGGAGAAGTGCGCCTTTCCTTCGTCGTCGATGAAGTCCTCCAGGGAGGGCGCCCCGGCCAGCAGGTCCTGGGTCTGCTCGACCTTGCTGTCCAGAATGCGAAGCGGGTTCGAGCCGAGCCGGCGCTGGCTGTCAGCATCCAGACCGGCCGCCAGCGGCGTTAGAAAGCCCACCAGAGCTGCCCGATAAGCGGCCCGCGCAGCCCCCGATCCGAGGGTATTGATCTCCAGGCGGGTTTCGCCGGAGATTCCCAGAGCCTTCCACATGAGCTGGCACATCAAGATCAGCTCCGCATCCACGTCCGGCCCCGCCAACCCGAAAGCCTCGGCGCCAATCTGGTAGAACTGCCGATAGCGGCCCTTCTGCGGACGTTCGTAGCGAAACATGGGGCCTGCATAGAAAACGCGCTGGGTCTGGTTGTGGAGCAGACCGTGCTGGAGCAACGCGCGGGCGCAGACGGCCGTGCCCTCGGGGCGCAGAGAGATGCTGTCTCCGTCCCGGTCGGCAAGGGTGTACATCTCCTTCTCGACGATGTCTGTGGCCTCGCCCACGCCACGGCTGAACAGCTCCGTGGCCTCGAGCAGGGGCAGGTGAACCTCTTCGTAGGCGTGCGTGGTCAACACCGCGCGGATGGCGTCTTCCACGACCCGCCAGCGCCTGCCCTCTTCGGGCAGCACGTCGCGCATGCCTCTGATCGACTGGACCATCGCTACTGACCAAGCACGAGGTCCGCAACGGCGTTGCGGGTGTGGGGCGTGAGCACCACGGCCTCGCCGTTGAAACTCATGCGCACGCCGGGCGCGTACCCGAGCAGCACGCGGAAAGGCGCTTCTCCCACCAGCACGAGGACGCGTCCGGATCGATTGAGATCGCCGTAGAGGAGACTTCCAGTGGAAGACATGACTTCCACCCAGCAATCCTCGAAAAACTCCATGCGAAGCACGTCGTCACCTGCGGACGTGATCCGCCGACCAGCCTCCCGGAGCGCAGCCAGGTCTTCGACCGGGGCCGCCTGAGTCGCCATGGCGCCGGCATCTGACGGCGTCGGTTCGGTTTCCGGCCTCGTCCCCGGCCGCCGCGGCGTGATCACCTCTCGCTGCGCCACAGACTCCGGCTCCGGTTCGGGCTCCGCTGAAAACCCGGCGATTTCCGCCGCTTCCCTGCCCGTAAGAGCGGCGTCTTCCTGCTGCGGGACGCCTGAGAATGAGGGGTCGGTGCCGACGTCGGACGGTACCGGCTGGTCCGCGACCTCTTCGAGCAGGCCCCTCGCTTCGGTCACGGGTTCCGCAAGCTCCGTATCTTTACCGCTCCACTGCCAGACGACCCAGACGACGACCGCGACGACGCCCAGTCCCAGAATCCAGAGCAGCGCTGCGAGGCCGAATCGGATTACCGATGCGCTGCTCCGAGGCTCGCGAATCAAGTGAACCTGCTCGACGTTGTCTTCGCCCTGGGGATACTGCGCCACGATGGCGTCCGCATCGAGCTCGAGAAGCCGCGCGTAGGCACGCGTGTAGCCGCGGGCAAAGACCGGCGCCGGCAATCGCTCCGGATCTTCGGCCTCGATCGCCTCGATGGTGTGTACGGGCAGGTTCAGGGCTTCCGCCACCTGCCGGGTGGAGATCTGCATGCGCTCGCGGGCTTCGCGAAGCGTCGCGCCGGGCCCCTTCGGCTCGCGCTCTTCCTCGCTCAAGTCGTCACCCCGGCTCGGCCCATCATCAGGGCACCTCGCACTCGTCCGCTTCGGCAGATTCGGGATAGAGGTTCTGCAGGGCCATCCCATAGCTCGCCGTCTGGTCGCTGTTGCCTAGCGCCTCGCTGATCTTCATGCCCAGACACAGGCTGCGCGGCGACTGGCGGGCACGCACCCGGAAGGCCTCGTAGTATTCGTGGGCAAGCTCGAAGTTCCCATCGGAATAGGACAACCGGGCAAGCTCCAGGCTCGAGCGGGGCTGAGCGAAATTCAGGTTCAGCGCGCGGATGAACGCCTGCCGCGCCGCCTCACGGTCTCCGGCTATCAACTCGGCGAGGCCCAGGTTTTCGTAGGCCTGAGAGCGCGCCGGATACTCTGTGTCTTTGACGAGCTCGCGAAGCAGCCCGAGCGCTTCATCGTAACGCTGCTGACGGTAGAGAAAGCTCGCATAGTTGTTCAGGGCCTGAGAGTCGTTCGGCTCGTGGCGCAGAGCGAGCTTATAATGCTGCTCGGCCAGCGCCATCTCGCCCTCACCCTGCAAGAGCACGGCCATCAGGACATGACCTTCCACCGATCGCGGGTCGATCTCCAGCGCGCGATTCAGCGGTGCCCGGGCTCGGCTGTAATCGCGGTTTTCCAGGTAGCCACGAGCCAGGTCGAGCTGCGCCTGAACGCGTTTTTCGGCAACCGCCGGTTCTGGCAGCCCACCCGTGGTTTCCGTCACGCAGCCGCTGAGCAGCACCGACCACAAGATCGCCAACGCCCCTAGTCTCATGCCACCTCCTGTGCACGCACGCGGGCCAGATAACGCTCCTGACGTTTGGTCCGGTCGCTGACCTGACCAACCAGCTGTCCGCACGCGGCGTTGATATCCTCGCCGCGAGTGGTCCTGAGCATCGTCGCATAGCCCGAATTCATCAGATGAGTCTGAAATGCCCGCACGGCGCGAGCGTCGGGACGTTCATATCCCGAAGCGGGAAACGGGTTGAATGGAATCAGATTGATCTTGCACTTCAGCCCTTGGAGCAGCATAGCGAGCTGGCGGGCGTGGGTCATCTGATCGTTGACCCCCTTGAGCAGCGTGTACTCCACTGTCAGAGAGCGCCGCTCGCCCAACCCGCTGAGATAGTGGCGACAGGCGTCGAGCAGCTCCGCAATGGGATATTTCCGGTTGATCGGCACGAGCACGTCGCGCAGCTCGTCGTTCGGCGCGTGCAGAGAGATCGCCAGGGACACATCCGAGACCTTCGCGAGCTCGTAGATGCCGGGAACGACCCCGGCCGTGCTGACCGTCACCCGGCGCTTGGATATTCCGAAAGCGAGGTCGTCCATCATCAGACTGGTGGCGGCGACCACGGCGTCGAAGTTGAGCAGTGGCTCGCCCATCCCCATCAGCACCACGTTGGTGACGCTTTGCCCGGCCTGAGCGAGCTCGCGGTCTGCAAGCCAGACCTGTCCGACGATGTCGGCCGCGGACAGATTCCCGTTGAAACCCTGCTTACCCGTAGAGCAGAAGCTGCAGTCGAGCATGCAGCCGACCTGGGACGACACGCACAGCGTGTAGCGGCCGCGGTCCGGAATCAGAACCGTCTCCACGCAGTTGCCGTTCTCGGCACGAACCAGCCACTTGACGGTGCCGTCACGGGATTGCCGCCTGGCAACCACCTCGGGCGCCCAGAAGCCGCTGCGTTCGGCAAGCGCCGCGCGAAACGACTTCGACAGGTCGGTCATGGCTGAAAAGTCGACCACGCCCTGATGATAGGCCCACTTCATTATCTGACGGGCGCGGTAAGGCCTGCCGTCCAACTCTCCCACGAAGGCCTCGAGTTGGGCGCGACTGTATCCGAAAAGGTTGTTCAGCCCCGCTTCCATGTCCAGCGCTATCTCACGCAGATTTCCTCGTCGCTGAAGAAGTATGCCACCTCACGGGCTGCGGAGGTGGTCGAATCCGATCCGTGGACGGCGTTGGCTTCCAGGGACTCGGCGAAATCCGCGCGGATAGTGCCGGGTTCCGCCTCCTTTGGGTTCGTCGCGCCCATGAGCCGGCGATTCTTCGCCACGGCATCGTCACCTTCAAGCACCTGGACCATTACGGGGCCGGAGGTCATGTAGGCGACGAGGTCGGCGAAAAACGGCTTGCCATCGTGCTCGGCATAAAAGCCCTGAGCCTGCGCCTGCGTCATGCGGATCATCTTGGCCGCCACCACTTTCAGCCCGTTCTTTTCGAAGCGGGTGTAGATCTCGCCAATGAGATCTCGCGCCACCGCGTCGGGCTTGACGATGGATAAAGTACGCTCAACTGCCATCAAGGAGTCCCCTTAGAATCTTCGAAAAGCGCCTAGGTAATTGAAAAAACGAAGAAATGAAGCGCCTCAGCGGGCGCGTATTATACGCGCCCCCTGCGCAGTTACTACTGCGACGCCGCGGATTGTTCGCCCCTCAAGGCAGCCACCACCTCGGCGACCCGCTGGGCGGCGAAGTCCACTTCCTCTTCGGTCGTGTACCGGCCAACCGTGAATCGCAGCGAGGAGTGGGCGAGTTCGTCTGGCACCCGCAGCGCCCGCAGCACGTAGCTTGGCTCGACGCTGGCCGAAGTGCACGCGGACCCGCTCGAGACGGCCACGTCATCCAGTGCCATCAAAAGGGTCTCACCATCCACGCCCGGGAAGCTCACGTTGAGGATTCCCGGCACCCGGCGCGTCTCATCGCCATTCAGACGGGTTCCCGGAATCTTACCGAGCCGCTCCCACAACCGCTGACGCAGGGACGTTATGCGGGCGTTCTCGCGTTCCATGTCGCGCATGAGAATGGCGCTAGCTTCTCCCATGCCGACGATCTGGTGGGTCGCCAGGGTACCGGAGCGCATTCCGCGCTCGTGACCGCCGCCATGAATCAGCGGCGTCAGCTTCAGCGGCGGCTCGCGACGCACGTAGAGCGCACCCATGCCTTTGGGGCCGTACATCTTGTGCGCCGACAGGGAAATCATGTCCACCGGCATGGCGCGAACGTCGATCGCAACCTTGCCGCCGCTCTGGGCGGCATCGCTGTGCATGAGCACGCCCGCCTCCCGACAGACCGCACCGATCGAAGCAATGTCATTGATCACGCCGATCTCGTTGTTGACGTGCATGATGCTGACGATGAGCGTGTCGGGACGCAGCACATCGTGCACCTGCCCCGGCTCGACGATGCCATCTGGGCCCGGATCCAGATACGTCACCTCGAAACCCTTGGTCTCGAGATATTTGCAGGTGTCCAGCACGGCCTTGTGCTCGATGGCGCTGGTCACGATGTGCCGTTTCACCGCGCCGTCGGCAACTCCTTTGATTGCCAGGTTGTCGGACTCCGTCGCGCCGGAGGTCCACACGATTTCCCGCGGATCGGCGTTGATGAGCTTTGCGACCTGGGTCCTGGCATGCTCCACCGCCTCCTCGGCCTGCCAGCCGTAGACGTGGGAGCGAGACGCCGGATTGCCGAAATTTCCCTCCACCAGCAGGCAGGCACTCATTTTCTGGGCGACCCGCGGATCCACCGGGGTGGTCGCGGCGTAATCCAGATAGACGGCCTTGCGCATCAGATCAGCCGCGCTTCGATCAGCTGGCTGTCCTGACGCGAAGCGATGCTGCGCACACCTCGTTTCCGCACCAGGCTGGCCAGGGTGATGCCGCCGAGAAACGAGTCGATCTCCTGAGAAAGCTCCGTCCAAAGATCGTGCGTCAGGCAGGTCAACCCATCCTGACAGTCCCCCGCGCCGTGACAGCGTGTGGCGTCCACGCCTTCCCCCACCGCCGCGATGATCCGGGACACGTTGATCGCTTCGGCGTCGAGAGCGAGCTGATACCCGCCGCCCGGACCGCGAATGCTGGAGATGAGCCCGGCGCGCTTCAGCTTGCTGAACAGCTGCTCGAGATAGGCGGCGGAGATATCCTGACGATGAGCGATGTCCACGACGCTCACCGGGCCGGCATCGCGATGCAGCGCAATGTCCAGCATAGCCGTGACCGCATATCTGCCTTTTGTCGTCAGCCGCATGGATGGCCCACCATCGATACAAGCCAGGCAGTATGCAATACCCGACTAAAATGGTCCACTATTCCCCGGGGCCGGGACGCCGCAAGGGATGCAGGTGGGTAAGGATCCCGCGCAGTATCTGGACCTCCGTCGTATCCGGTTCCATCCTGGAGAAAAGCCGGCGCAGGCGGGTCATGGTCTGTCCCGGATTCGCGGCGTCCAGAAAGCCGCTGGCGACCATCACCTCTTCGAGATGCTCGATCAGCCCGTCGAGCTGAGCGACCGTCGCGGTGGGGCGATCCCAGGCGCCGATTTCGTCTCCGGCCTCGCCGGCCAGCTTGTGCAGCTCGTAGCACACCACCTGCACCGCCATGGCGACGTTGAGCGAGGGGTAATCGGGGGCCGCGGGAATCTGCAGGTGACAGTGACATCGCTGCAGCTCCTCGTTGCTGAGCCCATTGGCCTCCCGGCCGAACAGGATGGCAATGGAGCTGCCCGCCCGCTCGACCGCCTGCCTGGCGACCTCCTCCGGGGACAGCACGGGCCAGGGAATGCGCCGGCTGCGGGTGCTCGTGCCAACCACCCAGTGGCACCCCTCGATAGCCTCGGTGAGATCGGCGCAGACACGAGCGGCCTCCAGCACGTCCTGGGCACCTGCCGCGCGCCACTGCGCCTGCGGATCAGGGTAGCGCTTCGGGTTGACGAGAACGAGGTCGGAAAGACCCATGGTCTTCATCGCCCGCGCAGCGCCGCCGATGTTGCCCGGATGACTCGTCTCCACGAGGACGATGCGGATTCCCTTCAATACCTCAGACACAATCGGCTTCCAGTGCTCAACAGCAATCGGCCATTTTCCGACATTCCCTACCTGCAAGCACGTTGTTAGGATAGCCGCCCTCCTCTTTGGTACCGCTTTCAACACCATGCAGGCAATGGCGAACATGGCTCTGCGCGCAGCGCGCCAGGCCGGGCAGATCATGACCCGGGCAATGGATCGCGTCGACCTCCTGCAGGTGGAGGAGAAAGCACGCAACGATCTGGTATCCAACATCGACCGGGAAGCCGAGCAGGCCATTCGGGAGGTGCTCCTGAAGGCCTACCCCGAGCACGGCATCCTGGGCGAAGAATACGGCGAGACCAACCCCGAGGCCGAGTACGTCTGGGTGGTCGACCCGCTGGACGGCACCACCAACTACCTTCAGGGAATCCCGCACTTCTGCATTTCCATCGCGTGCATGCGAGGACGTCAGATAGAGCATGCGGTGATCGTCGACCCGGTACTTAACGAGGAGTTCGTCGCCAGCCGCGGGTCCGGCGCACAGCTGAACGGGAAACGCATACGCGTCAGCAGAACCGAGAAACTTCGCGACGCGGTTGTCGGGACCGGCATCCCGCCGAAGGCCATCGCGCGGCACCTCGAGCCCTACATGGCGATGCTGCACGATTTCGTCGGCACCTGTCGCGCCATACGACGCAGCGGCTCCGCGGCGCTCGACCTGGCCTACGTCGCGGCCGGGCGGCTCGACGGATTCTGGGAGTTGGCGCTGAGCCCCTGGGACATCGCCGCCGGCACGTTGCTGGTGCGCGAGGCGGGAGGTTTCGTCGGCGATCTCTCTGGGGGCGATGCCTTCATGCAGCACGGCAACATCGTCGCGGCCAACCCGAAATGCTTCAAGGCCATGGTTACCCGCATGCGCCCGAACCTGACCCCCGAGCTCGCCTGATCAGGGCACCGCCTGGTCCGGATTCTCCTTCTCCGGTATCAGCAGGTCCTCGCGGGTGATGTTCATCACCAGAAGCACGTTGGCCGCCACGTAAATCGACGAGTAGGTCCCCACCAGAACGCCGATGGTCAGGGCAAGGGCAAACCCGCGGATCATCTCTCCGCCAGCGAACAGCAGGGCGAGCAGCACCAGCAGCGTGGTCAACGACGTGACCAACGTTCGTCCCAGGGTCTGGTTGAGCGACGTATTGATGATGTCCACGGCCGCGCCTTTACGGATCTTCCGGAAATTCTCGCGAATGCGGTCCGAGACGACGATGGTATCGTTCAGCGAGTAGCCGATGACGGCCAGAAGGGCCGCAAGGACCGGAAGGTCGAACGTCCACTGCGCCATGGCGAATATTCCGAGAACGATGGCAACGTCGTGAATGAGCGCTACCACGGCACCGACGGAAAACTGCTTGGTGAACCGGAACAGGATGTAGAGCATCACGACAAACAGCGCGGCGAGCACCGCAAGCCCGCCGTCCTCCGTTAGCTCCTCACCCACTGCCGGACCCACGTAGTTCGACTGGCGCATGACCACGCCGGGATAGCGGGCACTGAGAACCGCAAGGATCTCGTCGCCCATGTTGGCCTGCTCGCCGTCTTCCTGGGGCGGCATGCGGATGAGCAGATCCCGCTCGGTCCCGAAGTACTGGACGACGCCGTTGCTGTAGCCGTCGTTCTCCAGCAGCTCGCGCACGGTGTTCGGGTTAGTCGGCTCCACGAACTCCACCTCGACCAGAGTTCCGCCGGTGAAGTCGAGGCCGAGGTTCAGGCCGACCGAGAAAACGGCGATCAGGGAAACCAGCACCAGGACCATGGAGATACCACCGGCAATGCGGCGCTTGCCCATGAAATCGATGTTCAGGTTCAAGGGCTTCATATGGAGAGCCTCTCGAGCGAGCGCCCGCCGTACATCAGGTTGACCAGCGCTCGCGTCCCCATGATGGCCGTGAACATCGACGTCACGACCCCGACCGCCAGCGTGACAGCGAACCCTTTGACGGGACCGCTGCCGACGGAAAAGAGAATGATGGCCACGAAGAAGGTCGTGATGTTCGCGTCGAGAATCGTCAGCAGAGCCCTGTCGAAGCCGGCAGATATCGCCTGCTGAGGGGGACGGTCCGTGAGCTCTTCGCGGATGCGGGAAAAGATCAGCACGTTGGCGTCCACCGCCATGCCGACCGTGAGCACGATCCCCGCGATGCCTGGGAGCGTCAGAGTGGCGCCGAGCACCGACATGATGGCAACGATCAGAACCAGGTTCATGGTCAGGGCAACGTTAGCCGCCAGCCCGAACCATCGGTAGTAGACCAGCATGAACACCATGACCAGCAGGAAGCCGATGACGATGGACTGACGCCCCTTCTCGATGTTCTCCTCGCCGAGGCTCGCCCCGACGGTCCGCTCCTCGACGATGTACATGGGAGCGGCCAGGGCGCCGGCTCGGAGCAGCAGAGCGAGATCGCGGGCCTCGCCCAGACCCAGCCCCGTGATGCGGAAGCGGAATCCCAGCGCGCTCTGGATGGTGGCCACGTTGATCAGGCGTTTCTCCTCCACGGTGTAGGGTTGCAGCTTTTCCTCGCCATCCTCGACCACACGACGGGTGCGGACCTTGAGCTCCTTGAACAGAATGGCCATGGAGTCCCCGACATGATCCTTGGTCACCTCGTTCATCGCCCGGCCGCCGTCGTTGTCGAGGGTGATGCTCACCTGAGGCATGCCGGACTCGGGGTCGTATTCCTGAACCGCGTTGGTCACCTGATCACCAGTGACGATGTTGCGTCGCTCCAGGGACACGGGCGCCCCTTCGTAATCGTAATTTTCGGTCTGGGAGGAACGGGCGTCGGGCGCGGCGACGAGACGGAACTCCAGATTGGCGAACTTGTTGATGATCTCCTTCGCCCGGGCGCTATCCTGGATACCGGGCAGGTCGAGCACGATACGGGACCGCCCGAGGCGCTGAACCAGAGGCTCGGAAACCCCCAGCTCGTTGACCCGGTTGCGCAGGCTCTGCAGGTTCTGGGATATGGCGAGGTCTTCCAGCTCCCCGATTTTCGCATCGTCGAGCACGAGCCGCAGGCCCGGCCGGCCATCCACGTCGCGCTCCTGGATCTCAAAGCCGTCGAATGTCTCGGCGATCAGCCCGCTGGCCTCGTCCCTGCCCTCTGCGGTCTGGAAAGGAATGCTCAGCTGCCTGCCGTCGAGCCAGTCTCGTCCCACGTAGCGGATGCGGGCATCTACCAGCAGATCGCGGATGGCTTCCTGGTTGCTGCGCATCCGGTCGCCGAGGAACTTCTCCATGTCGACCTGAAGCAGGAAATGCACGCCGCCCGAGAGATCGAGGCCTAGCGACATGGGCTTGCCGCCGGCATCCTGAAGCCACTGCGGGGTGGTCGAGGCGCGGTTCAGGGCAACCACGTAGCGGCCCGACGACTCCGGGTTGAGCTCGGCGGTGGCGATGTCGCGCCCGCGCAGCTGCTGCTCGTCCGTGCCGACCCGGACCAGAGCGGAATCGCCGGCCAGCTCGGTGCCCTTTACCGTTACGCCGCGCGCTGCCAGCGCCGCCGTCACCCGCTCCAGCACCTCCTGGTTGAGCGGGTTGGCTTCGTTGGTACTCTTGATCTGCAGCGCGGGATCGGGCTGAAACAGGTTGGGCGCCGCGTATACGCCGCCAATGACCACGACGAACAGGATGAACAGATACCGCCCGACGGAGTGAGTGTTGGGCGCTCGGCGCCGCGCCTTCGACAACCCGAGCAGGCCTTGTCCCACCACACCACTCGAATTAGCCACGGCTGGACGTTCTCCGCGCTTGCCAGCCGCGCACTAATCGCCGTCCAGGGATTTCAGCGTGCCCTTAGGCAGCGTCGCGCCGACGGAGCTCTTCTGCACGCGCAGCTCGATGTTGTTTGCCACCTGGAGCTTGACGAAATCGTCATCCACCCTGGTCACCTGACCAACGATGCCGCCCGTGGTGACAACCTCATCCCCTTTGGCCAGGCCCGACATCAGCGCCTGATGTTCCTTGCGGCGCTTGCTCTGAGGGCGCCACAGGAGAAAGTAGAAGATGAGGATGAAACCGCCGAGGAAAAGCAGGTTGATCATGCCGGCATCGGGCGGCGGACCGCCGGCATCGGCCGCGTAGGCAGTGGTCTCAAATAGGTTCATCCGGGGAGTTCCAGTCGGTTCGAAGGGTCTCGATGAGGGTGCGAAATTTACCGCTTTCGATGGAGGCGCGCAATTCAGCCATCAGCCAGTGGTAGTAGTGGAGGTTGTGGTGCGTCATCAGCATGCTGCCCAGCATCTCGCCGCATTTGTCCAGATGATGAAGATAGGCCCGCGAGAAATTCGCGCAGGTGTAGCAGCCGCAGCGCTCATCGAGGGGCAGGTCCGATTCCCGATGCCTGGCGTTGCGGATCTTCAGGGTTCCCGCCGACGTGAAGGCGTAGCCGTTGCGCGCGTTGCGCGTGGGCATCACGCAATCGAACATGTCCACGCCGAGCCCCACTGCACGAACGAGGTCCTCAGGCGTGCCGACCCCCATGAGATATCTTGGTTTGGTCGTGGGCATCAGCGGCAACAGCCGGTCTAGAACCTCCCTCATCTCCGACTTGCTCTCCCCCACCGAGAGCCCGCCGATGGCGTAACCGGGGAAGTCGAGCTCGACCAGTGACTCCAAGCTCGCCTGACGCAGAGCCGGAAACATGCCGCCCTGGACGATCCCGAAGAGGAGACCACCGGACGAGGGTTGGTGCGCACGCAGGCTGCGCTCCGCCCAGCGCATCGACAGCTCCATGGACAGGCGGGCCTCGGCTTCCGTCGCGGGGTAAGGCGTGCACTCGTCGAACACCATCAAAACGTCGCTGCCCAGAGCGCGCTGGACGGCAACCGAGCGCTCGGGCGTAAGCTCGACACGATCGCCGTTCACCGGCGAGCGGAAAACCACGCCCTCCTCGCTGATCTTGCGCAGCTCTCCCAGGCTCCAAACCTGAAAGCCACCGCTGTCGGTGAGGACTGGACCATCCCAGTGCATGAACTCGTGAATGCCGCCCAAGGATTCAATGAGCCGTTCTCCGGGGCGCAGCATCAGATGAAAGGTATTGCCGAGCAGCATCTGCGTCCCTACCTCCTTCAGCGCGCGCGGCGTCATGGCCTTGACGGTCCCGTAGGTTCCGCAGGGCATGAAAACCGGTGTCTCGACCGTGCCGTGCGCCGTTTTCAGGCGCCCGCGCCGGGCAGCGCCGTCGGTGCCAAGCAACTCAAAGCTCATCGGTTCGCTCCATGAAGCAAGCATCTCCGTAGCTGAAAAAGCGATATCCCTCGTCGACCGCCTCCGCATAGGCGGCCATCACCCGTTCGTAACCTGCAAACGCGCAGACGAGCATCAGCAGGGTGGACCGCGGCAGGTGGAAATTCGTGAGCAGCACATCCACCACGCGAAACGGAAATCCGGGCGTGATGAACAGATCGGTCTCGCCCGAGCCCGCCTCGACTTCGCCGCTTCGAGCCGCGGCACTTTCGAGGGTGCGGACCACCGTGGTGCCCACGGCGACGATCCGGCCTCCGCGCTCCCGGCACTCGGCCAGAGCACGAGCCGCGCGGCTGCAGATCTCGTACCGCTCGGCATGCATCCGGTGCTGCGAGATGTCGTCCACCCGAACGGGCTGGAACGTCCCGGCGCCCACGTGGAGAGTGACTTCGGCGATCTCCACCCCTCGGTCGCGAACCTGCCGGAGCAGATCTTCCGTGAAGTGCAGGCCGGCGGTGGGCGCCGCCACCGCGCCGGGCCGGCGTCCGTATACGGTCTGGTAGCGATCGGCATCCACGGTCCCGGCCGCTCGCTCAATGTAGGGCGGCAGCGGCGTTTCGCCGCGTTGTTCCAGGAATGCGAGCACGTCTGACGGAAAGCGCAGGCTGTAGAAATCCCCTTTTCGACCGAGCACCTCGAGTTCGGCATCGCCAATCTGGATGAACCGGCCTGGTTTGAGCGCCTTGCTGACCCGGACCTGACACAGCGCCTCGGTTTCGCCCTCGATTCGCTCGACCAGCACCTCGGCCTGCCCGCCGCTGTCCTTGACGCCATGCAGCCGCGCCTTGATGACACGGGTGTCGTTGAGCACGAGCAGATCGCCGGGCATCAGCAGCTCGGGAAACCGATGAAAGCCGAGGTGCTCGATCCCATCGCCGGCAATGTGCATGAGCTTGCTGGCGTCTCTCCTGGACGCGGGAGCCTGGGCAATCTGCCCGCTTGGGAGCTCATAGTCGAAGTCGCCTGGGTGCATTGGTTTTACCGACCAACGGAACTGCGCAGGCCGCGGATTCTAATCCGGCGCGTGCAGGAGCAAAAGCGCGCCCTGCTGGGGCATAATGGCAGCGCTTTCAGCCACGCTCACGGAGGCCCGGGAAATCAGATGATCATCAGGCACATGAACCGCTCGTACAACCGGCAGGAAGCCGAGGCGGAAATTCGCGACCGGGGTCTCCACGAGATGGTCTTCGAGGTCCCCGCCGTCGACAACGAGCCGCACTGGCACGATTTCGACGCCTATCTCTACCTGCTCGATGGCACGCTGCACCTGCGGGACGTGCAAGCCGGCGTGGTGCACGAGTGCTCCCCGGGCATGCGAATCGATGTGCCGGCCAAGACCGTGCACGCAGAGCAAAGCAAAGGCTACAAGGTGCTGCTCGGCTGTACCCGGGACCCGGCGACCTTTGACGAGGGGCTCAATCGGGATCCTGCTACCCTGCCCGACTGATCGGCCGGACGAAGACGGACCCGACTAGCTGACGAGCCGGCTACCGCCGCCGCACCCGCGGCCAGACCACCGGAAACCTTGGCGCGCGATCCAGAGGGTCGCCGTCACGAAGGTCGAGGGTATCCCGAAACGGCTCCGGGGATGATGCTCTGCGGAAGTAGCGGGAGTCGCCTAGCGCGTAGCGCACGGAGGCGGCCCGCCGGGTGGCCGAGCCGGAGACGTTCCCCGCAGCGCCATGAACGGTCGACCAGTGATGCACGATCACGTCGCCCGGATCCGCCTCCAGATAGACCACGTCAGGGCCTTCGACGTCGATGGGCGGCAGGGTCTCGAGACCGGAGTGCTCAATGCCGTCCCTCTCGGGGAATGTCCCGTCGTCCGTGACGAAGTCGCTGGGCTTGAACAGGCGTCCCCAGCGGTGCGAACCGCGCACGTAGCCCATGCAACCGTTCTCCCGGGTCACGGGATCCACGGGCACCCAGCACACGGCAACCTCGCCCTGCACGAGAAAGTAAGGCTCGTCCTGGTGAAAGGGTGTACGGATGCGCGAGCCGGGCTCCTTGAGAAACAGCTGGTCCGCGTAAAAGACAATTTTGCCCGTGCCTGTGAGGTCGGCAACGATTTCCGGCAGCGGCCCTTCGAGATGATGGCGCCGGATTCCAGAATGCCAGCTGGCGGCATCCGTCTCCACGATGCTGCGTCCGACGATGGGCGCGTCTCTTCCTCCCTCGACGGCAATCGACGCATCCGGGACCGCCGCTATCATTCCGTTGGCAAGCGCCGCCATGTCCACCCGAATGCCTTGCGTGCGTCCGCCCGTCACCGAACGCTGGTCCATGGCCCTGTGAGGTTGATGTTCGAAAACGTCTTCGAGCTGGGCTTCGAGCAACTCGACCCAGGACAAGGGATAGATGTTCTTCAGCCGGACGAAACCGTCCCGTGCATAGGCCTCGCGCTCGGCGTCCGACACGTCTCTGACCGGCGAGCCGTCCACGGCTTAGAGGCCGAAGAAGCAGAGCACGCGCATCTCCACGCTTTCGCGCTGAGCGGGATCCGTACCCGCGCGCGGATCTCTGAATGCGGAATGAGGAGTCCAGAAGGGCCGGCCCTCGGCCGCGCAGCGGCTGTCGTAAGTGCGAAACACGATGACCTCTTCGGCAGTCAGGTCCGGGTACGTGTACCAGCGATGCCGGTCCGGGTCCTTCGGACAGCGCACGCCGAAGGTTTCGAACTCCAGCCGCTGGCCGCCGTACTCCGGCACCAGGATGGAAAACAGATCCGAGCGGGGCACGCTGGCCGCGTCGCACAGGGCGAGCGGTCGGTCCGGTCGTCGGGCCCCCACGTTGCGCCAGAACTGCAGCATGACCACGCGTTCCGCTTTCGCGATCTCATCCTGACGGACACCGATGGTCTCCAGAGCCGGCGCGAGAAAGGCGCCGTAAGCTCGATCCGGGTCCCGGATCATGTCGAGATAGTCGTCGGTGAAGTCCGAATGAACGAACTCGATGGGCGCGTAGTCGGCCACTGCGCGGGCACTGGCAGGGCTGCGGACGATCGGCGGATACGCCAGCGCGTGATCGCAACCGAGGAACCCCTGCGCCAGTTCTCGCACTTCGGCCATGTGAACGTCGGCAAGGTGGGCAGCGTCGCTCCAGTCGTGGACCTCCGAGACATGATCCAGTCGGGAAAAACCGCACTCCTCGAATTCGAGATCCGGCGTCGTTCTTGCATTGCGGATCGTAACCTGGACCGTTCGGGCCGAATCGCCGTCACCGTAGTTCAGCGATGTTTCGCAGTAGCGCTGCAGACAAGCGCCGGACATCGCGCGGCGCCTACCAGACGCCTCGGAATATGCGGTAAGGCGTCTGCTTCATGTACTCCCTGTACTCATCGCCACGTCCTTTGAGCAACTGCTTCTCCTCGATGGGTATGAACGTCAGGAACGTGAGCCCCATAATCCCCGCCCAGGCCAGCTGCGCCGCGTTGGGATGAAGCAGCAGGGAGGTCAGCCCCATGTAACACGCGCCCCGGTACATTGGATGTCTGACGCTGGCGTAGGAACCCTCCGTCTGCAGCGGCGCTTCGGCAGAAGCGCCATGCGTCTGCTCGTGTCCCGGTACTCCCGCAAAGGCCCGAATCCCTTCGAACGTGGTCCCTTCTGTGAACGCGAGAAAAGACATCATGAACGCGCAACCTCCTAGAAACGTCACCCAGCCCGGAAGCGCCAGCGCGGGGCCCGGCATCGGATAGTGAATCAGATACACGGCGATCCAGGAGGCGATGGCCACCACCATGTAGAGCCTGCGCTCCGCGGGGCTTCCCGCCGGATTGCTCGAAACCAGCTTCTTGAACCCGGGCGTCATCATCACGTAGTGGACGACCATGTAGGCCAAGAACAAGCCGGCGTTGAGAAGGTAGTTGACGGCCGGAGCTGCGGGATCATGGCGAAACCCCACCATGAGAGAGGCGGCGACCGAACCGAAGCCAATGACCGCAAACCAGGTATACAGCTTCTGCATGCTCTCATCCCCTCAGAAAAGAGTTTCCCGAATATAGCCGAAGGCGCCGCGCAGCGCCTCCCCGCAAGGGAGGCGTTTCCAGCCGCGACCGCGGCTGGCATCATTGGGCGCAGGAGAAGCCAGCGGATCCGTCATGACCATCGAGATCGTCAACCACACCCCCGAACCTGCCGTCATCGCCAACTACTCGACGGCCCGCTACGTGGACCGCGACTACATGGAGCGGGAGTGGGAGCACGTCTGGCGCAGGTCCTGGCTGCTTGCCGGGTTGGAGAGCGACGTGCAGAAGCCCGGCGACTATTTCGTCTTCGACATGGGGCGCGAGCAGATTCTGGTGACCCGAACGGCTTCCGGCAACGTGCAGGGCTTCTACAACGTCTGTCAGCATCGAGGCAACCTGCTGGTGGCCGGCGAGCGCGGTCACGCCGACAGCTTCCGCTGCGCCTACCACGCGTGGACGTACGATACCGAAGGCTCTCTGAAGATCATTCCCTACCAGGAGCGGTTCGCCAGAGGTGTCCCGTGCGCCGAGCGATCGCTGCGGAAGGTGCACACGGACGTATGGGACGGTTTCGTGTTCGTCTCCCTCGCCGAGGAGCCTGAGCCGCTGCTCGATTTTCTGGGTCCGGTGGTGGAGATGCTCGCGCCTTACCGCTTTCGCAACATGGTTCTGGTTGAGGACCAGACGGTACACCACAAGTGCAACTGGAAGGCCGTCGTCGACAATTTCAGCGAGCTTTACCACGTGGACTTTCTGCATCCCCAGCACAAACGAATGGTGGACTGCTGCAACGACACGGTGCATCTGTTTCCCCGCGGGCACACGGGCCTCGCCGTGCCGGGCGCGACGGTGAACCCGCGATTCCCGATCCCCGACGAGCCGACGGACCTTCAGTCCGCGCAGCTATCGAGCATCGGCCTTGATCCGGCCGATTTCCGAGGAAGGGTGATGGACGTGCGGGAGGCGGTGCAGAAGCGTAAGCGCGAGGTGGGCGCGGAGATGGGTTTCGACTACTCCGTTTTCTCGGAAGATCAGCTCTCCGATGTCTGGCAGTACAACCTGTTCCCAAACATCATTTTCTCCTTCACGCCGGAGCACTGCTGGGTAATGCGCCCGCGGCCCCACCCGACCGATCCGCAGCAGTGCTATTTCGACAAGCTCTCACTGCTGCTTTTCGCCGATCCCGAGATCAACTCCAAAGCCACGTCGATCGTGGGTCCCGGGAGGCCGGAGGCAATATCCGGCACGCACCTGCCTGACGACTACGTCCGCCCGGAGCGCGACGTGTTCGATCATCAGGCCATCATCAGCGGCGAGAAGACCATGACCATCACCATCGATCAGGACATCGAACTGCTAGGCGGCGTTCAGACCGGTATGGCGTCTGCGGGTTTCGATACGGTCTGGCTGAACGACGACGAGATGCGCGTGCAGCACTTTCACAACGAGCTGGACCGACTCATCGGCAGCTGACATCGCCCGGCGTGGGCCTTCCGGGGGCATCTCCGATGGCCGCTTACCGAATCGCCGGGGTTGCCGCCGCCATCTTGGCACCGTCGTAGACGATCTTCTTCGTTGGGACGAACTCCACGACGACCCGCCGGGGACTATCGAGGAACTCCACGAACTGCTGCACGCGGTCATCGCCCTGTTCTGCCCGAATCTTCTTTGCAAAGGTCGGGTAGAACCAGTCCTTGATCTTGCGGTTGCTCTTGTCGTGGATGATCGAGATTCCCTTGTAGGTCACCGTCTTCCCGTAACCCATGTCCGTCCCGGCGCTGGAGATGCATACGCACGTCCTGGGATCGCGCCGGATGGCGGGAAACCGTGCCCGCTGCTCCGACCCCGTGAGCCAGAGGCGGCCATCGTCGGTCTCGAGATAGCTCATGATCACGCCTACAGGCTCGCCCTGCTTGTTGGTCCACATGAACGTGCACTCGCGCTGCTTCTGCCGAAGCTCCGTCTCCTTGTCCTCGTCCAGCCCGTACTGCGTGACGTCCTCGTAATCCTCCGCGTATTCCTTTTCCGACATGGCTGCGCTTCCCCGGTGATAAAGCTTCGAGTCTAGCCCGTCACGGTCCCGGCGCAAACAAGCTCGAGCCCACCTGCGGATCGGCTCAGGAGTCGCAGACCACCACGTTGCCGCTGAAACTCATGATTCGTACGCTGCGATCGCCGTCGCCCTTTCTGAAACGCAGCGACTCGCCCGGGCCGAAGCCCCCGTCGGTCTCGGCATCGAAGCAGCTGTCGATGGAGCCGCTGAAGGTCTCGGCCTCTACGGAGATGTCAGCTGCATCCTCAACCACGACGGCAACGTCGCCGCTGGTCGACTCCATGACGAGGCTGCCTTTCGACGCAACCTGGGCGCGAACCTCGATGTCGCCGCTGACCGAGGCAAGACGTGCCCGCTCCAGCGTTCCGGCCAGCAGCTGGAGATCGCCGCTCGTCGTGGCCGCATCCACCTGCCCGGCAATGGCGTCGGCGCCGAAATCACCGCTCACGCTCGCTGCCTTGAGCACGGCGGCCTCGTTCCGGCCAGTGATCGCCATGTCGCCCGAGACCGTCCTCAATTCCACATCCGCGCTCCCGACAGCGGTGACGATGTCTCCCGAGATCGTGTTGAGGCGTTGCTCTCCGTCAATCCCGCCGATCTCCAGATCGGCGCTGATCGATCGCACGACGAGACCGGCCGCCCTCGGCATCGAGATGTTCAACGTGCTCGCCATGTTCCTGCCCGAGTCACCCTCCGGGTATCGAACGGCGACGACGATCCGATCGCCGTCCCGATCCAGATCCAGGCCCAGGGCGTTGCTGCCAAGGGAGCCCGAGACCACCACCACGTCATCGGAGCCACCCGTAACGGTGACCGATCCAGACCGGTTGACGACCTCGACGACCTCGGCGCCGGCTGCGTCGATACGTTCGTCCAGAGCGGCCGCCACTGACGCGTTTGAGCTCAGACCGAACGCGGCGGCCAATGTGATCGTTGCGACGACTTTCATGTTTCTGTCCTCTCAATCTGGGCCGAGCGGGCCACGGAGCGGGCAAGCCCGTCCATTTCGCCCAGCACGGCTATCTGCCGAAGATAGGTGGAGACGAGCAGGTCGAGCAGCAGTCGGCTATCGGGGTTGTGCTCGAGCTCGTCGTGAATTTTCGCAAGAGACGCTTCGATCTCCTTGAGGCTCTCCGCGACCGCGGCCTGGGACTCCGGCGACATCCGCGCCAGCTCCGCATCCAGGGACGCGATCAGCTGCGCCCGGGACCGCATGAGCTCTGGCGCGAGCCCGACCTCCAGAAGTGCCGGACGGGCAGCCGGCACGCCGGCCGGCTCGGGAGCCGTCCCGGCGCGGAATAGCAGCGACGCGGCAACAGCGCCTAGAAGCAGCGACGCGGCAAGCGCCGAAGGCAGACGCCAGCGCTTCGCGCGGGGCCCCGGCTCATCCAGCGCTGCGCGGATTTCCGGCCAGAGATCCCGCTCGGGCTCGACCTCCCCGGAAAGCCCGCGAACGCGCCGCAGGAATTCCAGGTCGTCGCGATCGTCACTCATCATTCAGCTCCCGCCAGCGCTTCTCTCAACTTGCGCCTGGCCGTGTGGTAATGCGCCTTGCTCGTGCCTTCCGCGATACCCAGCAGGCCAGCCGCTTCACGATGGCCGTACCCGTAGACGCCGCATAGCACGAATACGTTGCGGGCCTGCTCCGGCAAGCCGGCGATTGCCCGTTCCAGATCCAGATCTTTCGACGCTCCCGCAGTTTCCGACGCCTGCTCGTTCCAGGCTTCCTCCGGTTCGTGCTGATGCCGTGCTTCCCGACGCTGTTGACCCAGCACCTCGTTCACGGCGATCCGATGCAGCCAAGTGGTCACGCGGGCCTCACCACGGAAGCGGCCAAGATTGCGCCAGGCCTGGACAAAGGTCGCCTGGGTAGCGTCTTCCGCCGCGGTTACGTTCGCCGTCATGCGCAGGCACAACCCGTAGACCCGGCCAACCGATGCGCGGTAAAGCTCCTCGAAAGCCCCATGATCGCCGGCCCCCGCCCGCTGGCAAAGCAGCGCAAGCGCTTCATCCGCGCGGGTGTCCTGTGATGAACTAGCCTCATGCATACTCATCATTATCATCCCTGCAAGATAAGATGCAGCCTGCGCGAGAAGGGTTTAGTCGCGTTTGCGGATCCAGGATCTGATGACTCTCGATTCTTTCCCCCCAGCCCTGACCACCTTCGTGCTCATCGGCATGGCGGAGCTGGGCGACAAGAGCCAGCTCGTCTGCATGGCGCTGGCGGCACGCCATCGAGCCGCTCCCGTGCTGCTGGGCGCTTCCCTGGCTTTTCTGATCCTGAACGCCCTCGCCGTCTTCCTCGGCGCCGGCCTGGCCGTCTGGCTGCCCGATCGCTTGATGGCGGGCCTGGTGGCTCTGGCCTTCGCCGGGTTCGGGATTCACGCCCTGACGGCTGGGCCCGGTGACGACCCCGAGGAACACCGGGAGCACCGTGCCCGAGGAATTTTCCTGACTACGCTGAGCTTGATATTCCTGGCAGAGCTGGGAGACAAAACCCAGATTGCCGTCGCCGCGCTCGGCGCCACGCTCGACCCGCTACAGGTGTGGCTGGGAGCTACCCTCGCGCTCTTCGGGCTGTCGGCGCTCGGTGTATGGATCGGGCGCAGCTATCTCAAGCGCCTGCCGACGATCTGGCTTCACCGTGTGAGCGGGTTGGTCTTCCTGGGGGTTGGTTCGCTCGCGGCGTGGCGGGCGCTGACCTGAACGGATCAAAGCTCGAGACCCACGCCCGCTGCTGCCAGCAGCGCATCACTCGAGCGTCTTGTGGCGCAGGCGGTCGGCGGCCGCGTACGGCAGGAGCTGAACGAGCATCTCGGACAGTTCCGCATTACGCCTGTGCAGCGTCTCCAGAGCGTCCGCGGCCGCGTCCAGAATGCCAGGGTCGAGTTCTCTTTGACGCGCGCCGCTGCGCAAGCACTGAACGAGATCGTTGTTAACCACGGTCGAGTCTCCAAATAAAACGGCACGCATCAGTCCACGCACGCCAGATGAAACGTATAGGCGCGTCCGGTTCGCCATGGTCGGGGTTAACAGAAAGTTACCCACTTACCACACGCTCAGTCCGTGACGCAGCGCACATAGTGGCGCCGACGTAATCCGCAGCGAAGGTGAGAACCCGGCGCGATCAACCTTCGCGACCCAACCCCGGCTTGCGTTCCTTTCGTCCACTTGCGGGAGACCGACGATCCATGCAACCTGCCGCGGGATAGTCTGGGCAAGGAGCGAGGAGATGCCTGCAGACAGAGAAATTACAGCCGAGTATCTCATCGTCGGGGGAGGCGCCCTCGGCATGGCCATCGCCGATACGTTGATCGGCGAAAGCGACAGCAGCGTCATCATGGTCGATCGACGACATAAGCCCGGCGGGCACTGGCACGACGCCTACCCCTTCGTGCGGTTGCACGGCCCCTCTGCCAACTACGGCGTGAACTCGCGGCAACTGGGCAGCGACCGGATCGACGAAGCCGGCCTGAATCGGGGCCTCTTCGAGCTGGCCACGGGCTCAGAGATCCGAACCTATTTCGACGAAGCGATGCGCCACGGGTTGCTCCCGACCGGCCGGATGCACTATCTGCCCATGCACGAATACAACGGCGACGGCCAGGCCGTATCCCTGATCAGCGGCCAAGCTACCAAGGTGAGCGCGCGAAAGAAAATCGTCGACGCGACCATTGCCGAGACGCAGGTGCCTTCCCGAACGTCCCCGAATTTTTCCGTCGCTGAAGGCGCCACGCTGATACCTCCGAACGGCCTGGCGGAACTCGGCGGCTCGGCGAGCACCTACGTGATCATTGGAGCGGGAAAGACGGCTATCGACGCCGTGACCTGGCTGATGGAAAACGACGTCGATCCCGGCCGGCTGAAGTGGATCCGCCCCAGGGACCCCTGGTTGCTCAACAGAAAGATGATTCAGCCAAGCTACGATTTCTTCGAGAACACGATTGGCTGGCTGATAGCCAGCATGGAAGCAGCCGCAAACGCCGACACGGTCGACGACATCTTCCTCCATCTGGAAAGTGCCGGGTGCATGCATCGCATCGACACATCCGTAATTCCAACGATGTACCGTTGCGCGATCGTCAGCGAGATGGAGCTCGATCAATTGAGGCTCGTGAAGGACGTCGTGAGGATGGGCCATGTGCGAGCGATTGCAGATAACCGCGTCGTTCTCGACGACGGCGAACTCGACCTGTCGCCGGGGACCCTCTTCGTCAACTGCAGCGCGGACGGCATCCCTCGCAAGCCCGTGCAACCGATTTTCCAACCCGGGAAAATCGTGCCTCAATACGTGCGCGCCTGCTCGCCCACGTTCAGCGGCGCGCTCGTCGCAAAGGTCGAGCTCCTTTTCGGCGACGACGAAGAAAAGAACGCCCTCACCAGGCCCACACCCATTCCGGATTCCCCGGCAGACTGGGTTCAGATCGAGCTCAATCAAGCGCTGAATTCCGCCGCCTGGCGCGAGAACAAGGCGTTGTCGCAGTGGCTGGCAGGCTCCCGCCTTGATCAGTTCACGGCGATGATGTTGCGCGCATTCTCCGAGGGCGACGAGGCGAAGATAGGGTTGCTGGACAGATACCGCACGGCCATCCGGCCCGCGGTGGAGCGAATGGGCAAGATGGTTGCGGCCAGCACGTCGGCCTGACGGAACCCGCCTCTATTGCCCCGATATTTATTGCCCCGATATTGCCCCGATCCGTCGTCACCTCTCGTGTCTTGAAAGCCACAACACTCGGTTTCCCGACTCCCGTTCACGCTTTCTTCAGGATTGCAGGTTTACACTTCCCCGCGTTAAAGGCGCCTACAGCCGCAGAGGAGCGATTCATGAAGATAAGTTGCCTGGGAAGAATGGGGGCCATTTCAATCTGTGTCGCTGTCGGGTTGAACGCTTGCACCACCAATCCGTATACCGGGGAACGTGAAGCGTCCAATACTGCCAAGGGCGCAGGCATCGGCGCGGCCATCGGGGCCGTGGTTGGCGTGCTGAGCGGCGACGACGCGGACGAGCGTCGCAAGAATGCGCTTATCGGCGCCGGTGTCGGCGCGCTCGCGGGCGGCGCCGTGGGAGCTTACATGGACGCCCAGGAAGCCAAGCTCCGGGAGCAACTCGCCAACACCGGCGTCAGCGTGAGTCGGCTCGGCGACGACATCGTGCTGAACATGCCCGGCAACGTGACGTTCGACGTGAATCAGGACGCCGTAAAGTCCGGCTTCTATCCGGTGCTCGACTCGGTCGGCCTGGTGCTGGAGGAATACGACAAGACCCTGATCGACGTAAACGGGCATACGGACAGCACGGGCACCGTCAGCTACAACATGGACCTTTCCGGACGACGCGCCCTGAGCGTTGCCGATTATCTGACCAACCGGGGCGTGGCACGCGATCGCATCTTCACTCAGGGTTACGGTCCTCACTATCCCCTTGCCGACAACGGCACCGCAGAGGGACGTTCACTCAACCGGCGGGTCGAGCTGGTTCTGAAACCGCTGACGGCCGGGTAATCGGCCCGCCCCCCGCGTCCGGCAGCGCGCCGCCGCTTCGCCCTGTTCGGCAACTGGGTTCTGTCTGGTAGTATTGCCCAGAGAGACGAGGGGAGGATCGTTCGATGGCAAATTTCATGGCTGGGTATACCAGTCAAACCTATGCTCTGCTGCGTATCGTGGCCGGTTTTCTGTTCCTGTGGCACGGCAGCCAGAAGCTTTTTTCGTTCCCGGTGGATGCCATGGCCGGCGTGCCGGCTTTCATCACCTACGGAGCCGGCGGGATAGAGCTCATCGGCGGCGTGCTGGTGATGATCGGGCTGTTCACGCGCTGGGCCGCCTTCATCTGCAGCGGGACCATGGCAGTCGCCTATTGGATGGCTCACGGCTTGAACGCGCTGTTTCCCATCCAGAACGGTGGCGAGCTGGCCGCACTGTACTGCTTCATCTTCCTTTACATCGCGGCCAAAGGCGCCGGGAGCTGGAGCGTGGACGGCGCCCGTCAACAGGCAGGCTGACCTCGTCTGGCAGGAGGGCCGGTAACCTGAAAAAACCGGCCAGGCCGTCACGAACGGCGAGACTGAGCCGGGCTGCCTGGATTCCGCTTAGAGGTCCAGCGGCCGGTAGTAGTCCTTGCCCTGGCTGACGTACTCGCCCATGAATTTCATGAAGGTCTCGCCGGCCGAACCCTCTTCCGTCAGAGTCAGGTCCTGACGGATGAAGTTGATGCTGTCGGGATTCAGCGACTGGGCCAGCTTCCAGTAGTGCTCCGCCTTCTGCTGCTGGCCGTGGAGCCTGAACAGGTTGCCGAGGCGGAACGCCGCGTCCGCCTTCAGCTGATCGTCGCTGTGTGCTCGAATGTTACCGACGACCGTCTCAGCGGACTGAACGTGCTCACTTTCAGCACCTTTAGCCACCCAGTCTTTGACCGCCGGGGCATAGACGTCGGTGCCGAACGCGAACGCCCGGTCACCCTCTCCGAACTGGTGAACCTTGGAATAGGTGCCCTCGTCAATCCGAACGATTCGACCCTCCTCATCGATCCAGGCCGCGGAGGGAACGTTAACGAAGTTGAAGGCGCTGCTGATGATGTGATCTTCGTCCACCACCTGCACGTAGGTAGGGTTGGCCGCATCGAATATCGGCCCGGCCACCGCCTCGCCGCCGGTATCTTCGGCGACGCAGATCAGGACGAAATTCGGATCGTTAATCTCTTCGTAAACTTGTTGCCACACGGGCACGTCAAGCTGACATCCTCACCACGACGACCAAGTGACTATCAGCGCTTTCTTGCCCTTCAGATCCGCCAGCCGGACCACGTTGCCCTGACGGTCGGTCACATCGACGTCCGGGGCCATCGCGTCGACCATCATGCTCTCACGCTTGACCGGCATTTCCGCGAAGCTCCACACGCGGGCCTCTCGATCGACCACGTAGGGTTGACCCAGCAGATCGGCAAACGCAGCGAGATCAAACCACTCTTCTTCACCGTCGCGAATGAGCAGTTGGTCCGTCAACGGAACGCAGATATCTCCGAAACACGCGCCCTCCGGCTTCAACACGAAACCGTTGATCCGCGTCAGATCGTCCGGCGCGATCAGCAGGCCACCGCCCTCCCCCGTTTCCGAAAGGGTGGTTGCCCTGCCCTGGTACAGCACCGTGGTGCTTCCCTCGGGATGTATCGGCGTCTCCTCGAACGGGTGCCGAAGCTCCGGAAACGCCATCGTGAATTCAGCCATCACCCCTTCCTCGGTATTGCGGCATCAGCGGGACTATCCTAGCGGTTTGCCCGCCGCGGGAAAACCGGTTGCGTCCTTTGAGCACCGTTGCGGCGCTACGGCGTAAGCGGCATCATCGTTGCCGAGGATAAATACTGGAGATCCAACGTGGCAGAGGTCGGCACAACCAAGCTCTACGAAAACGACCGCGTGATTGTCTGGGAGATGTTGCTCGCCCCCGGTGAGCAAACCGGCGTGCACACGCACAGGCATTCCTACTTTTTCCAGGTTCTCGAAGGTTCGACACTGGAAACGCTGGATGCTGAGGGAAACTCCCTCGGATCCTTCGACTTCGAGACCGGCAGCACCGTTTGGATCGACCTGGATGGCGACGACATCGTGCTCGATGATCTGCGAGTATCGGCCACTCACGATGCGAAGAACGTCGGCAATGCGCCGTATCGCGAGATACTGGTCGAGCTGAAGTAGGCGGCGGCCGAGTTTGCTGTTTTTGCGCGACCAGTCATGGTGGGGTCTACGATGCACCGACTCGAACACGCAAATCTGGCAGTCATCAAGACCGAGGAGATGACACGCTTCCTCCAGGCTGCCTTTCCGGATTTTCAGATCGGCGGGCAGGGCGTCAGCGCCAGCGGAATACCCTGGCGTCACCTGGGCGACGATGACTTCTACCTCGCTCTCAATACGGTGACCGATGACCCAGCCGAGCGCAACGACTATTCGGACGAGGCATCCCGCGCCAGATCGCAGGTAGTATCCTGATAGTCGAGCTGAAACAACTCTTATTCTGAGGACGCAAATGGAAGTGCACGGACACAACGCGGTATTTGTCGGCGGCGCATCGGGCATGGCACTGGCCACGGCAGAACGCTTTCACGAGAAGGGCGGCCGCGTGGCCATTCTGGACCTGCCGACGTCAGACGGGGGCGCCGTGGCGGAAAGGCTCGGCGGCACCTTCCATCCGTGCAACGTCATGGACTACGAAGGAACCGAGCAGGCCATTGACGAAGCCGTTCAGGCCCTTGGCTCGGTGCACTTGTGCTGCAACACCGCGGGCGGCGGGCTGGCGAAAAGAACGCTGACCAAGGAAGGGCCCCACCCGCTCGAGGAGTTTCAGCGGGTAATCGATCTGAATCTGATCTCGTCCTTCAACATCTCACGTCTCATCGCGGCGAAGATGGCGGGCAACGAGCCGAATGAGGATGGCGAGCGCGGTTGCATAATCAACACCGCATCCATCGCCGCGTTCGAAGGCCAGATCGGTCAGGTAGCATACTCTGCAGCGAAGGCGGGCATTGCGGGCATGACTTTCGTCATGGCGAGGGACCTCGGCAGCCTGGGCATTCGAGCGAACGCCATCGCGCCGAGTCTTTTCGATACGGGGCTGACTTCGGGCATCCCCGACGAGTTCGCGCTGGCCTTGACCAGGGATGCGGCGTTTCCGAAGAGGATGGGCAAGCCCGTACACTACGCGATCCAGGCAATCGCCATCTACGAGAATGTCATGATGAATGGCGGCACGGTGAGAGTGGATGCCGGCCAGCGATTCGGACCGAAATAGTTCGAAGGGAGAGTTTCGTGCAGAACGGGCAGTGGCAGGTATATCTATCCGGTGAGATCCATACCGACTGGCGCGATCAGATCGCCAGCGGAGCGGCGGCAAGAGGCCTTCCCGTAGCTTTCACCAGCGCCGTCACCGTGCACGAGCACAGCGACGACTGCGGCGTGAGGATCCTGGGTGCAGAGCCCGACGATTTCTGGAAGGACCACAAAGGTGCCAAGGTGAACGCCATCCGGACCCGGACGCTGCTCGAGCAGGCCGACGTGGTGGTGGTCAGATTCGGCGACAAGTATCGACAGTGGAACGCCGCATTCGACGCCGGTTTTGCCGCAGCGCTGGGCAAACCTCTCATCACTCTCCGCGACGACAGCCTTACCCATCCCATGAAGGAAGTCGATGCAGCGGCGCTCGCAGTGGCGAGAGACCCCGCGCAGGTGGTGCAGATCCTCGACTACGTGATTGCCGGCCGATTGAGCTGAGCCGCCCCGCCCAGAGGGGTTACGAGGCATTCGCCGAATCCTCTCTCGAGGACGCGGGTTCACGAAGGCTGAGCCAGAGCACGGCGTATCCGAGCACGGCGGACAGCGCGGATCCTATCAGCACGCCGGCTCGCACGCCGGCATGGTAGCCATACCCGGCCGCCTCGAATGCAAGCGAGCCTATGAACAGACTCATGGTGAAACCTATCCCCGTGAGCACCGACACGCCGTATAGCGAAGCCCAGTTCGATCCTGCAGGCATGCGTGCGAAACCCAGCGCAATCAGAAGCGCGCAGGTCAGAAATACCCCAACCTGCTTGCCGACGAAGAGCCCAAGAGCGACCCCAAGCGGAACCCCCTCCACCAACATGTCCGGCGACATTCCGGCAAACGAAACGCCCGCATTTACGAAGGCAAACAGCGGCAGAATCATGTAGGCAACCCAAGGATGGAGCACGTGCTCGAGATGCTTCAGCGGGAACCCTCCATAATCTCCGGTCTGGTTGTGCATGGGGATGAAGAGCGCGGTCGCGACGCCCGCAAGCGTGGCATGCACGCCGCTTTTCAGGACACAGACCCAGATGAACAGACCAACCAGCACGTACGGCCCGACATTCTGGACCCGCCGCCATTTGAGGATCGAGAGCACGGCAATGCCGACGATTGCGAGCGAAAGCGACAATACGGACAGCTCGCTGGTATAGAAGACGGCTATCACCACGATGGCGGCCAGATCGTCGAAGATTGCCAGCGATACCAGGAATACCTTCAGCGCGACGGGAACCCGGTTCCCGAGCAGGGCGAGGATGCCCAGCGCGAACGCAATGTCGGTCGCCGCCGGTATGGCCCAACCATCGTCGCCAATCGCGTCGCTTTGATTGAAGAACCAGTAGATCAGCGCCGGCACCAAGAACCCGCCGACTGCCGCCGCAGCCGGCAGCACAATCTGCTCTGGAGACGAAAGCTCTCCCTCCAGAACTTCTCTCTTGACCTCCAGCCCGATCAGGAAGAAGAAAACGGCCATGAGGCCATCGTTGATCCACAACACGAGGGGTTTCGCGATCTCGAGAGCACCCACCTGAATCACGACCGGCACGTCGAGAAAGGCTTCGTAGAGCCCGGTCAGCGGGGAGTTTGATATGAGCAGCGCCAGCGCAGC
>DATCZA010000052.1:0-17100 GCA_036526135.1 Pseudomonadales bacterium
GAGCCGCAGGTGACCATGTGGTCGGTGGCCACGTTGACGATCTCGCCGCCGCGGCCCTGCTTGAGCATCTCGGCGATCACCGCTCTGCCCATGAGGTATTCGCCTTTGAGGTTGGTCCCCACCATCCCCTCGTAGTCGGCGATCGTCTTGTCCAGGTCGTCGTCGGCCACGCTGACCCAGCACTTGCCGGCGTTGCTGATCAGGATGTCGATGCCGCCGAAGGCTTCGACCGTCCCGTCCACCACCTTGCGCACGTCCTCGGGCACGGACACGTCGGCCTTCCAGCCTACGGACCGGACGCCATGGGCCTCCAGGCGGGCGGGCAACTCGAGAATCTCTTCACGAATGTCGCAAACGGCGACGTTGACCCCTTCAGCGGCAAGCGCTTCCGCATAGGCCGGACCAATGCCGACGGCGGCGCCCGTAACGATGGCGTTCTTGCCACGCAGTGAAACTGACATCATCCCCCCTCATCGAGATGTGATTGAACTCCCGCCACGAGAATACACGAAGGCTTCAGTCTGCGTCAGCGTGCCCCAACCGGGGATCGATCCGGCCGGAGACGGCACCTCAGTCGCCCATCCTGAGCAGCTGCTTGCCGAAGTTCTTGCCGGAGAACAGCCGCAGCAGCGTCGCCGGAATGTTCTCGAAGCCGTGCTGGACGTCTTCCTTGTATACGATGGCCCCGGAACGGATCCATTCGGTGATGCGTTCCCTGGCGACGTCGTACTCGGCTTCGTAGCCGCTCAGCAGAAAGCCTTCGATGTTGGCCTGCCTGAACACGACGTTGAAGTAGTTGGCAGGACCCGGCGGCAGGGTTTCCTGCTCGTACCGGGATATGCCGCCGCAGATGACGACTCTGGCGTGGGGCGCGATCCGCGCCAGCGCATCGTTGAGCGCCTCCCCGCCGACGTTGTCGAAGAAAACGTTGATCCCGTCCGGGCACAGCTCCTTCAGGCGGGCTTTGATGTTCTCGTTCTTGTAGTCGATGGCGGCGTCGTAGCCGACCTCGTCCACGAGCCATGCGCACTTTTCCGGGCCGCCCGCGATCCCAACGGTGTGGCAGCCGGCAATTTCGGCTATCTGACCGACCATCGAACCCACGGCCCCGGCCGCACCCGACACCACCACCATGTCGCCGGGTTCCGGCCGGCCCACCCGAAGCAGCCCGAAGTAGGCGGTGAGGCCGGTGCCGCCCAGCGGACCGAGCCGGGCGGTGAGCAGATCATCGTCGGGCACGATCTCCAGGCTGCGAGCCGGCAGCGACGCGTACTCCTGCCAGCCTACGAACCCGGCAACCTTCGTGCCCTCCGCCACGCCCGGGCTGCGCGACTCCACCACCTCGCCAATGCCCCTGGCATACATCACCTCGCCCATGGCGCCTCCCCGGGAATAGCCGGCGATGTTCTCCAGCTGCCCCTTCTGGGACGGGTCGAAGCTCAGGTACTCCACCTTTACCCGGACGTCGCCTTCTCCCAGGGGCGCAAGCTCCGCCTCGTTCTCCACGAAGTCGCTCAGCGCCACGGCTCTGCCGCGCGGGTTTCCATTGATGAGCCACTGTCTGTTGATGGTCTTCCCACCCATTTGCTTTCCCCTGACATCAAATCCGTCTGCGCGACGGGCCCCACCCGCAGCGCCCCCGCGCCGTCACGATGGTACTTTAACCGCCTACTGGCTACCCTCGGCGGCCGCGTGCCGGGCGGCGATGTAACCAAAGGTCATCGCCGGCCCGATGGTCCCGCCGGCACCGGGGTAGAAGTTACCCATGGCCGAGGCCGAGCTGTTCCCCGCGGCATACAGGCCGCGAACCACGGTGCCGTCGCCACGCAGAACCTGAGCGTGCTCGTTGGTGAGCAACCCGCCTTTGGTACCGAGATCGCCCGGGTAAATCCGCATGCCGTAGAAGGGCGGCTCGTCCAGGGCAGCCAGGCAGGGGTTGGGTCGTACCCCGGGATCACCGGCGAAGCGGTCGAACGCGCTATCGCCCCGGTGATAGTCGTCGTCGCTGCCCTTCGAGGCCATGTCGTTGAACCTGGCCACCGTATCTTCGAGACCGGCCGGGTCGATCCCCATGATTTCGGCCAGCTCGACCAGGGTGTCCGCCCGCACGACGAACCCGTTTTCCAGATATCGCCGAGGCGTGACGCCAGGGAGCATGCCGCCCAGGGGATACTTGCTCCGGTAACGGTCGTCGAAGATGAGAAACGACGGGATGGCGGAAGCCCCGCTGCGATCCGCCTCCTGCATGTGCTTGACGAACTCGTTGTAGGGATCGGCCTCGTTGGCAAAGCGCTGGCCCGCCGCGTTCACGATGATGTTACCCGGCTTGCCGCGCTCGAAAATGACGATCTGCGGTCCCTGGCCAGGCGGCATGAAGGTGGGCGCCCACCAGGCGTCGTCCATGAGGTCTACCGCGGCGCCGGCGTCGAGACCTGCGCGGATGGCGTCTCCCGTGTTGCCAGGCGAGCCGGATGAGTATTCGGCCGTGTTCTCGCCGAAGTACTCCGAGCGCATCTCGCCGTTGTGCTCGAACCCTCCCGCCGTGATCACCACGCCGCGCCTGGCTTCCACCCGCACGGGCTCTTCGCCACGCCTGACCAGCACGCCTCGAACGGCACCGTCATCGTCGGTGACGATGCGCGCAAGCGGCGCGTTCAGCCACAGCGGAACGTCCGTGCGTTCCATGGCGTGGCGAAGCCATGCGATGAGGGCGCGCCCGTTGGCAAGGTGATGGGCTCCGGAGAGACGGTTCCACAGGTTCCGCGGGAAGACTTTCCAGGCCTTGAGCAGCTCCAGCGGGTTGGAGCGCACGGCGGCGAGGCGCCTCAGCTCCGTCATGGTGCCGACGATGCCTGCGGGCGCCATGGCGGCGCGGGCGCGCAGGTCGCCCAGCGCATCGCCCAGCCTGCGGCCGGCGAAGACCTTCGGCTCTACCGACCGGCCGCCCTGACAGCCGCCCGGATCTTCCGGCCGGTAATCGGGAAAACCTTCGAAAACGGCCACTTCCAGACAATCGCGCGCGCGGAGAAAGTCGAGCATCTTCGGCGCGTTCTCAACGAACGCCTCGAGCCTGGCCGCGCTGACCCGGTTGCCGATGTTGTGCTTCAGATACGTCACGGCACGCTCGGCCGAGTCCTCGACGCCCGCCTGCTTCATCAGCGAGTTGTTGGGCACCCACAGCACGCCACCGGAAAGCGCCGTGGTGCCGCCGTAACGGTCCGTCTTCTCGACCATCAGAACATCCAGGCCCTCGAGCTTTGCCGTCAAGGCACAGGCCATCCCCGCCGCCCCGGACCCCACCACCACGAGATCGACGGTGAGGTCCCAGTCAGCCTCGTCGAGTTGCGTCATCGCTGCCTCCCTCTATCGCCCGCTGGCCGTCCCCGTCGACGTCAGCCGATCCGGCCGCCCCTGCTTCCCCGTCCGCCGATCCGTCACGCATCGCGATCCGGGACTGCAGCGCCCGCTGCTCCGCCTCGTCGAGCTTGAATCCCCGAATGAAGACGTAGGCGAGGATCATGGCCATGACGGGCACCACGAGGTAGATCATACGGAAAGCGAACTTCGCGTCCTCCGAATTTCCACCCTGGGCATCGAAACCCACCACCGCAAGCAGCGGATAGGTAATGCCGATGGCGAGCGCCCCGCCCGCCTTGGCGGTAATGGAGAGCAGCGCGAAGTAAAGGCCCGTTCGCTGCCCGCCCGTCTGCACGTTGTCGTAGTCCACCACGTCCGCCCCCATGGACCGCAGCAGAAACTGCAGGCCCGAATGGGTCAAACCCGTGAAGAACAGAAACGCCACGAACAGCGCGACGTCGCCCTCGCCCGGGAAGAAGAACAGCGACGTGGTGAAGCAGAAGCACAGCGAGCTGATGCCGAACGCGCGGTGCTTGCCGACTCTGAACGACAGGCGTACCCAGAGCGGCACGCCGATGATGTGAGCCACGAAGAAGCCGATGAGCGCGAGCGAGTTGAACTGGGAGTTCCCCAGCAGCTCCGCCTGATAGAAGATGAACAGCCCCGACATCACCGAACCGGGAATGGCTGCCATGGCATCGGCAAGCAGCAGGCGGCGCATGTGGGGGTTCCGCAGAACCATGCGCAGGCCGCGAATCAGCCCGATGCGAGGCGCCGGCGCCGTGGGGCGCTCGCCAACCAGGGTGACCGCCGCAAACACGCAGATTGGCGCGAACACCAGCGCCATGGTGCCGAAGAACGTCAACGCCTCGTGCCCTGCCGGCGGCGTTCCCCGAAATTCGAGAAACGCCAGGGGGCCCAGGATGAGCAGCGAGCCCATGTAGGCCGCAAACGAGTTGAAGCCGGCGATGCGCGATCGCTGGTCGTAATCGGGGGACAGCTCCGCCGCCCACGCCGTGTGGGAGATGGTCTTCATGGTCGTGCCTGCATAGAGCACCACCAGCCAGAAGCCCAGATACCAGATCGAGGGCGACCCGGTCGGCATGAACGCCATGTAGACGCCGATCATCATGAAGGGCAGCGCGATCACCAGCCAGTGCCGGCGCCGGCCCCAGCGGCTGTCGAAGCGGTCGCCGATGATGCCCATCACCGGGTCGGTGACGATGTCGAACAGGCGCACGAGCATGAACACGAGACCCACCTCGGCAAGGCCCAGGCCCAGGGTCTTTGTGTAGAACGGCGGCAGGAAGATGGCCAGCGGCAGCGTCATGCCGACGCTGGGGAACGCGATGGAGGCGAAGATGCCCAGCCGCCAGGAGGGGATGCGCCCGGAAGCGTCGACGAGAGACCGATGGCGGGCGAACATGGGCCGCGTCAGTCCACGTCCCACGCCAGCGGCAGGGAGCGGATTCCCTGCAGCACCGGCATACGCTTCTCCATGACCACCTCCCCGTCCAGCCTCAGATTGGGCAGCCGCTCCAGCACCGTGCGCAGGAATATCTCACCCTCGATCCGGGCAAGCGCCGCGCCGCGGCAGAAGTGGGTTCCGTACCCGAAGGCCAGATGGCGGCGGACCTTGGCGAGATCCCGGTCCAGGCTGAAACGCAGCGGGTCGTCGAAGACCGTCGGGTCGAGGTTGGCGCCCGCCCACAGCAGCATGACCTTGGTGTCCTTCTCCAGGTGCAGAGGTCCCAAGTCCGTTTCCTCGTCGTTGGTGCGAAACAGGCCCTGCACGGGCGCGTCGAGGCGCAGGGACTCTTCGATGGCAAGCGGCACGAGCTCGGGGTTGGCCTTCAGCTTGGCGAGCTCCTCGGGTTGCCTGAGCAGGCGGTAGACGACGTTGGACAGCATGATCGTGGTCGTCGCGCTCCCCGCCGTCAGCAGAAAGCCGCAGAAACCGAGGATCTTCGCATCCGACAGGTAGGTGCCGTCCGGACCCGGCGTGGTCAGAAAACGGCAGACGATGTTGCTGTCATCGTGGTACTCGCCGGATTCGAGCTTGCGTTTGCAGTCCGCCAGATGGTCTACGAACATCTGCTGGGTACCGGCAATGGCTCTCATTCGGGCCTCGTCCACGGACCCGGCGGCGAGCTCGGCCTGCACCTGGTGGCCGGGCGTCAGCATCAGCCCGACGGAGCCGATGATCATCTCGCGCACGAACTCCGTCTTGTCGCCGGCCTCGTCGCGCAGCGGGATGCCGAACATCCGGAAGATCACGAACAGCGGCAGCGCGATGGACAGCGCCTGATGCAGATCCACCCGCCCATCGGCATGGAAACCGTCGATCTGCTCATCCACGAACGCCTGCATCTCGGGTATGAGGGACTCGAAGTAGGGCACCGAGAAAGCGCTGGCGACGATCTTCACCTCGAAGGTGTGCTCCGGCGGATCCACGCTGACGAGCACGCCCGAGCGCTCCTGATAGTTGAGACCGGGGCCGTGCTTGCTCTTCCAAAGATCGTAGCGCTTGAGCATGGCGACGATCTGGGCATGGGACGCCACGGCGTAGTGATCTCCCGCGGTGGAATGCGCGTAAGGGCAGCCGCCCGCGTGCATGGCGGCGTAGGTCTGCTTGAAGTCGGTGAGGAAGGGCTCGGAGTTGAAATCCACCTCCATGACCCCTTCCACCGGACAGGTCCTGGGATCGCTCATGGGGTGCCCCCGGCGCGCACCGCGGCGCCGCGGTCACGGGGCCGGCGCAGCCGCAGCCGCCGACGGGTAGCCAGGGGCCTCACGATCTACCAGCCGTTCCAGCGCAGGATCTCGTCGAGCCCCTTGCGGGTCGTGGGTCCGAAGTTGGCGTCGGGGTAGCCGATGGGGAGCAGCGCCACGGGCGTTGCGTCCTCGGGCAGCGACAGGATCCGCCGCAGATCGGCGTCGAGCATCCCGTGGACGGTGGTCATCACGGTGCCGAGCCCAAGCGCCCGAGCCGCCAGCAGCACGTTCTGCACGGCCAGGTAGATCGAGCTTCCGGCCAGCAGCGACGTGGCGTCCTGAGTGGGCGAGGACAAGCCGTAGAGGCAGGGAATGATCATGGCGGGCGCCTTCTCCAGATGGGAGAAAAACGCTCTGGCGCCCTTGAGCATCAGCCGCTCGGTCTTGTCGTCGGATTGCTCCCCGGCGGAGATCAGCTGCTGCAAGGGCTCCGCTGCGTCGAAAATCCCCCGCAGTGCTGCCCCGAGCTCGGCCCGTTTGTCCGGTTCGTCGACCACCACGAACACCCACGGCTGGGTATTCGAGCCGCTCGGCGCCTTGGACCCGGCGGCCACGACTTTCTCCAGCAATTCTCTGGGAACGGGCTTGTCCTGCCAGTAGCGGATGGCCCGCTGGGTGAACATGGCCTCCCAGATGTTGTCGGTCGGCTCGCAACCCACCGGCAGATCGATCTTAGGATATCCTCTCGCCATGCTCCCCCCTTCCCTGCTCGGCCGGATGGTTCAGAGTAGAGCAGTTTTCCAGCGGGAATGAAACTAAGCCGAGATCGAGGCGAGTATCGGTTCCAGGTACTCGACGAACCGCACGGGATTCTCGGTCATGGGGAAGTGGCCGACCCCCTTCATCTCCGTCCAGGTGGAACCCGGGATCAGCTCGTGGGCCTGCCGGCCCAGCTCGGAGGTGCCGCTGTAGTCGTACTCGCCGGAGAGGATGTGCACGCCCACCCGGCTGGTGTCGATCTGCCCCGCTGCTTGCCGGATGTCGAAGTCGTTGATGTAGTAGTACAGATCGCCCAGAAAAACCGGCGGCCACCCGCAGGCGTAAACGAAGCTCGTTTCCTTGCGGTAAGCCTTCGGCGAGGCGGGCGCCATGATCCCGTCCATGAGGCGGGCCTTGTACTCGTTGCTCACCTGAGGGTGCCAGAGCTCCTCCAGCTCGCCCAGATCGCCCTCGATGTTGAGCGCGCCTTCCACGGAGATCACGGCCCGGAACGCCTCGGCGTGTCGCAGCGCGAGGTCCAGAGCCAGCAGCCCGCCCACGGAGCATCCCATGAAAACGGGCCGGTCCAAACCGAGCGCCTCGGCCAGCTTGACCGGCACCGAGCGCAGGAAATCTCCCTTGAGCTCGTAGCGCTCCGCCCACCACTCGCGGCTGACGGGGGGGACCGACTTGCCGTGATACGGCAGGTCGTAGGCGATGAGGCGGAAGCGGCTGGTGATCTCGGGAATCTCGAAGAGGTGGCGCCACTGGCTGCCGTGGCAGCCGGCCGTGTGCTGCATCAGCAGGGGGATGCCCTGCCCCGCCTCCTCGAAGTAGATCCGGTGATCGTGGCCCTCCAGCTCCAGATGGACATAGCGCCCCACGGGGGCGTCGAAGGCCCCGGGCGGTCGGGCCTCGTCGCGCATGGGCATGAACGGCGGCTCCGCCGGCCGAAGCAGCTCCACGGCGCGCATCACTGCCGGGTAGTACTGAGCGTGAACCACCGGGTCGACCTGGCGGTTGAGCCCGCCCCCCACGGTCAGGTTGGCCATGATGTCGTTGTGAAACCGCGGCGGCTGGGCCGCGAGCACTTGCTCCCATACGTCGGCAGGGCCCGCGTAGGTCAGCAGACCTTCGGCCGATTCGGCCCTGCCCGGAGACACGGCGCCGTCCGTCAGGCGAAGGCTGAGCTCCGCCTCCCCGACGGCGAGGGTGAGACCCCCCGTCCAGTGCCGGGCCGCCAGACCGAACTCGCCATCCGCCGCGCACGCGCGGGCCCATTCCTCGTCGGTTGGAAGCTGCATTCCCCCGTTCTCCTCCCCGTTCGACTCGCCGCTGGGCGACCGTCACCGGACGCCCGCCATCATCATAACCCCACGCACCACCGCCGCGGCGGTCAGCCGTCCCAGACCTCCTCCGGCATGGGCAGCCCTGCGAAATCCTCGTCCGTCAGCGGCCCGTCCGGCGAGATCCCAAGCCGTTGCAGAACCATCATCAGCTGACGCCCATGCTGGGCCGAGTGCCACACCGCCCGTTCCAGCACCTGATGGAGCGTCTGGGAACCGAAGTACGTCACCACAGGTGAAGCGAGCTCGGCACTGTCCGCTGCCGCCAGCCAGTCCGCCAGGCCGCGCTTCGCCTGGGCGGCGGCGGCCATTAGTGCTGGCGGCTCCAGCTCAGTCTCCGGCACCGACTCGGCAAGCCGGCCGGTGAGCGCAGCACCCCGGGTCACCGACAGGAAATCCACCGCGATCTGGACGAGATGATTGCCCAGGGCAAGGTAGGAACGGTCCCGATGGGGCAGCGTGTCGTGCAGGCGGGCGGGCGGTATCTGCCCCACGTATCGCACCGCGGCATCGAGCACCCGGTGATACCGGCTGACGAGCACGTCTGCCGGCAGGATGTTGCCGCCCTGATAGTCCAGGCCCAGGAATTCGGCGACCCGCGCGAGATCCATCCCGGGCACGAAAGCGTCGTCGCGGGAAATCACAGGCAGGGTCCGGATACCCGCACGGGCAAGGCGCTCACGCGCTTCCCGGTCCTCCAGCACGTTGATGGAAACGAACTCGACCGCACGGGCCGATAGAAACTCCTTCACCCGGAGACAGCTGGTTCACCCGGGCTGCCAGTAGACGCAGGTCCCCACGTCAGTCCTCCTCATCAAGAGTCGCCGCCTGCAGCCGGATCTCGACCAGCACGCCGCCCATCCGGCCCGGAAGCCAGTCCGGCGCGGTGGGTCGGAGCCGGGCGAAGACCCTGCGGGTCCGGTCGGGATCGTCGAGCACGGCACGGGCGTGGCCCTGCAGATCTTCACCACGGATGAGCAGCTCAACGGGCACATCGCCCTGGCGAAACTGCCGCCACCACAACCCGTCCACCCCCATGTAGACCATGTCGTCCTCACGCAGGTAGTTGACCGGCAGGGTCCGGCCGTCGGGCAGGTCGATGAGCATGACGCGCCGTGCCCGCTCGCCGTCCGGCTCGGCCCGGATTTCGGTCATCACCCGGGGATTGCCGACGAGCTGCAGGTACGCATAGTAGCCTCCGGCCGCAACGACCAGCAGCCCGACGACCCACACCGACGCTTTGACCACTTTCGGCAAGTCCGACCCGCCCCGGGAACTCAGAGCACGTAGCCTGACACAGGGCAGCGCAAAGCTGAACCGCCGGGCGCTCCGGCAGACTCTCGCCCGGGGCCGTGGAATCCGGCCTTGATGAGATAGCGGGTACGCAGGGCCTCGGGCACAATTGGCGCCAGAGTGCTTGGGGAGCAAACGATGAGCGGACGCTTCGACGGCAAGGTCGTCATGATCACCGGCGCCACGTCCGGTCTGGGTAAGCACGCGGCCGTCGCCTTCGCCCGGGAAGGGGCCAGGGTCGTAGCGTCCGGACGACGCCAGGCGGAAGGCGAAGAGACCCTCGCGGAGATCGAAGCCGCCGGCGGCACGGCCGTGTTCGTCCAGGCCGACGTCAGCGTGAGCGAGGACGTTGCGCGCATCGTGGCCGCTGCCCGGGACCGATTCGGCGGGCTCGACTGGGCCTACAACGTGGCCGGCGTTCCCGGCGACGCCTTTGCCAAGGCGGCAGAGTATTCCGAGGACGCCTGGGACGAGACCATGGAGATCAACGTCAAAGGCGTTTTTCTCTGCGTAAAGCACGCCATCCCGGCCATGCTCGAGCGCGGGGGCGGCGCCATCGTCAACATGTCGTCCATCGCGGGAATCGGCGGCTCGCCGGGCGGCGTGGCTTACGTGGCGTCCAAGCACGCCATCATCGGGCTCACCAAGGCCGCAGCGCTGGACTACGCCGAGCAGAACATCAGGATCAACGCCCTGGCGCCGGGCGTGATCTACACCGACATGCTCGCCTGGGGAATCACCCAGACGCCCGGCCTGGAGGCCGATCTGATCTCACAGCATCCGATCGGGCGGCTCGGACAGCTAGAGGAAGTGACAAACGCGGCCATGTGGCTGTGCTCGGACGAGGCCGGCTTCGTCACGGGCACCACCCTGACCGTGGACGGCGGGCACCTGGCCCGCTAAAACGAAGCATCGTAGAACCATCGATGGCACGACGAGAGAGGCTGAATCCATGAACCAGAAAGAAATCGACGAGCTGCGCCAGCTCATGGAGTACGAGGCGGCACGAAGCGAACCGCCCGAAGGTTTTCCGTCACTGCCCGACCTGCCGGGCGGTCGTTACACCGATCAGCGCTTCTACGACCTGGAGCAGCAGCACATCTGGCGAAAGTCGTGGCTGCTCGCCGGTCACATCGACGAGATTCCGGAACCCGGCTGTTTCCGCCTCTGGGAGACCGCGGGCCAGCCCGTGGTGCTCGTTCATGCGGACAGCGGCGCGGTGAACGCCTTCTACAACACGTGCAGCCACCGCGGCGCGCCCGTCGTCACCGAACCGGAAGGCAAACGCCCGCGTCTGGTGTGCAAATATCACGGCTGGACCTACAGCCACGACGGCGAGCTTCTGGCCATCCGCGATCCCGAGGATTTCCGCGATCTGGATTTCTCCTGCCGCGGCCTGCGGCCCATCCGCTGCGAGAGCTTCGGCAACCTGATCTTCGTGAACTTCGACGACCAGGCCCCCACGCTGCTGGAGTGGCTGGGCCCGGTCGCCGCGGAGTGGGAGGAGTTTCAGTTCGACAAGTGCCGGCTCGCCTCCCGCCACATCTTCGACCTGAACTGCAACTGGAAGATCGCCATGGAGGCGAACACGGAGGTCTACCACGTTCGCAGCATCCACCCGAAGACCGTCGCGCCCATGCTCGACGATCGCCGCAACGTGAACACGCTGTATCCCAACGGGCACGGACGGATGGTGGCGCCGGTGCCGCCCAGCGCCAAGGTGCCGTCCATCGTCGACCTGCCGAGCGGCAGCAGCATCGAGACCGTGGGCGAGATCGCCCGCACCTGCACCCAGTCCTACGGCGTCTTTCCCAACTGGGTGTCACCCCTGAATCACCGGGTGCTCCCTCCCCTGCTGTTCTGGCCCAACGGCATCGACAAGTGCCGGCTGGAGACCTGGACCCTGGCGCCGGATTGGGGGAACGAGCCGAAACCCGACATGTGGACGGTGAACGACGGGGAGAGTCTCAGCGACGTGCTGCTGGAGGACACCGAGTTCGGCGAGTGGATCCAGAAGTCGGTGGAGTCCTACGGCTTCAAAGGGGTCCCGCTGAGCTACCAGGAGGCCAGGATCTACCACTGGAACCAGTTCGCCGACCGCATGATCGGCATCGACAACATTCCGCCGGAGCTGCGCGTGGCCCAGGTGATCGGCGAGGAGTGGGTTTGGCCGAACGAGCCCCGACTCGCGCTCGCCCGGGCAAGCGCCGGCTGACGGCCATCGGGCGCGCACTCAACACAGGAGCACGAAGAGATGTCTGACCAGGCCTTTACCCCCGAGGAGATCGCGGAGCTGAGAAATCTCCTGGAGATCGAGAAGATTCGGAAAGTGAAGCTGCTCTACTCGCAGCTGATGGACAGCCGCGACATCGACGCCCTCGCCGACATCTTTGCCGAGGACGCGATCTGCGAATTCGGGCCCTACGGCACCTGGCACGGCCAGGACGAGATCCGCGCGAACTACCACCAGGTATTCAAGGACGCCGCGCCCTACGACGGCATCCACGCCACCACCAACCAGTGGGTGGAGCTGACCAGTCCCACCACGGCGGTGAGCCGCACGTACCTCATCGACGTCAGCCACGAGGCCAACCCCCGGGTGAACCCGGTGGTCTGGTACGGTCTTTACGACGAGGACTACGAGAAGATCGACGGCGCCTGGAAGGTGAAGCGCTGCAGCCTGCAGTTTCTCTGGCCGGAGCGGCTCGTCAACGAGGGCTGGCCAGGGCCGTTCCCGCCGGCCAGCTAGCCCGACCGGTGCGGGCGCGACGCTGGGGCGGCGCCGCTCATTCCTCCACCTGAATCCGATGGTGGGCCACCGTGGGCCCGCCCACCCAGCCGCACATGTGCGGGTCGGCCTCTTTGAGCTCGCCCTCGAGCCAGCTGCCGTCGGTACGGAACCGCCCCCACACGCCGTCCACCGTGGTCACCAGCACGTTGCCGTTGCCGTCCTGCTCGTACAGGGCCCGACCAAACGGATGTTTCATGCCTTTCATGTTCAGCGCTCCAGCCATTCGTCCAGGGTCTCGTTGAGCCAGCGCACCTTGGCTTCCTGATAGCCGGCGAGCGTGACGCCCGGCTTGCGCGTGGTCTCCAGGCCCCGCTGAACGCGCCCCATGTTGAACGTGTCCTGCTCGAACACCTTGGCCAGCATTCCCAGCTCCGATGCGTCCGTCCACGGCTGGTCGGCATCGAGGCGGACGACGTCCGCCGGGGGCGGGCGCTCACCGGTGAAGGGCGCCAGCATCATCACCTCCATCAGCGAGGACCGGTGATCGTCGCCGTTGGGGCGGAAGCGGTAGACGATGCGGTTGAAGGCGCCCCAGGGGTGAAAATTGGGAAACAGGGTGTAGTCCAGGTTGTCGATGAACTCGGCGTCCGACCACTCGTCCACCAGACCGCCGACCACGGGCCGCCATCGCTCTCGCGCGGAATCGGCCGCCGACTTGCGCGCGGTGGTTCCCTCCAAGGACCAGGGCAGCTCCATGTCCTCGCGGATGTCCAGCATGTGCCGGAGGATGTCGCTCTCGTCGGGCTCCCAGTCGAGCAGCGGGCTGGGGGTGCCGCCCGGCGTGATCACCCGGGAAAACGTATCCCACACGTCCACCTGGCTGTTGGTGTCGCCCAGATAGGGCATGGTCTGCGGGTGCGTGGCGTTGACGTGGAAGGCCTCGCAGAAGGCCTCCTGAGCAATCTTCCAGTTCGCCCGCATCTCCTTGATCACATGGACCTGCACGTAGCGGTCGGCGAGGTTCCAGCGATCGAAGTGGGCGGCCATGCCGCCCAGGAATTCCCGGAACGGCGCCGCGTCCGGGTCGGGGTTGACGAAGACGAAACCGGCCCAGGTGGCTACCTGGGCTTCCGGCAGAGAGAACTCGGAGGCGACGATCTGGGGGAAGTCCCAGCTCGCCGGTATGTCCTTCAGCCGCCCGTCGGTTTCCCAGGCGAAGCCGTGAAACGGGCAGCGCAGCTCGGTGCAGTTGCCGTCGTAGTGCTTGAGCATGCGGCCCCGGTGAAGGCACGCGTTTACGAAGCATTTGATCGCGCCCTGATGAGAACGCACCACCACGTAAGAGTGCCGGCCGATCTCGTAGACCAGGTAGTCGCCCGGGTTGGGGATGTGCTCCTCGCGGCAGGCGAACTGCCAGACCCGCGACCAGAGCTTCTCCATCTCCCGATCGTGAAAGTCGCGGGAGGTGTAGCGGTCGATGGACAGGTCGTTGAGCCGGCGCGGCGCCGGGCTCTCCAGCCGAAGGACATCCGGCACGGCGTGGGAGTCGGTGTCGAGCAGCTCCTGATAGGTCGTTCCCGGCGAGCGGGCGTCGACGGCCTCTGACATGGCGGCCTTCCTTTGATCTGAGTGACCGCCGAGTGTGCCACCGGCGCTGGGCGGAATGCAAAGCAGCGCTCGGCTAGCCCCCGGCGGCTTCCCCGCCGGGCTGCTCGGCGGCGTTCCGGCGGGCTTCGAGCTTGCCCAGGATGTCCGCGTGATCGGCCCGGCTCAGCCGATAGCGCGACAGGATGATCAACACCGTGATCCAGAGCAGAAACATGCCGGGGCCCACGGCCACGCCCAGCGCGAAGAGGGTATCCGCATCCACCTCGCCCGCGGCCACGCCCGTCGGAAAGTCGACCACGTCCAGGACCACACCGCCAACGAAGCCGCCGATGCCCGATGTCGCCTTGGCCGTCAGGCCCATGGCCGCGCTGAACATGCCTTCCTGGCGTTTGCCCGTGCGCAGCTCGTTGAGGTCCACGGTGTCGGCGATCATGGAGCCGGCCAGAATCGTCACGCCCACCGCGACGAACACGATCACGCCCGTCCAGGCGATCATGATGCCGAGCAGCAGCGGATCGCCGTTCGCCGGCATGAGGCCCAGCAGCCGCAGCACCACGGGCAGAGGTCCAATGATCACCACCACCAGCAGCATCGCCAGCGCCATGGTGCGCTTGTCCGTTCGCTGCGCAAGCGTTGCCGTGACCGAGAAGGCCGCTACCACGCCGGCCAGCGCGCCGAAGACGATGATGGCAAGCTGCGCGGTGGTGAACTCCCAGAAGTACGTGTTCACGTACAGACCCATGACGTCGGTGAAGCCGGTGGCCGTGGAGACGACGAGCACCGTGAACACGAGCACGAGATACGGGCGGTTGCTGAACACCTCGCGCAGCTCGACGCCGAACCGGCGCAGGGTAAACGGTGTATGCGCGGGCGGCGATTTCAGTTCGGGAATCAATCGATGGGTGCCGATCGCGCAGATCAGGATGGCGCAGAAGATCGTGATGGCGCCGAAGACGGCGTAGTCGCCGTAAGCCTGAGGATCCAGGCGACCGTCCGCGTAGGCGGCAGACGGGGCAAAGAAGACGAGGTAGCCCATCTGGGAGGCGACCAGCCCTCCCAGCCAGCCGGAGAGCACCCGGAAGCTGACCAGGGACGTTCGCTCGTCGTAGTGGCTCGTCATCTCCGCCACCAGCGCGCCGCTGGGAATGGCGTACAACGTCATGGACACCCGGACACCAATGGCCATGGTCAGCATCCAGGCGAAGAGTCCGGCCTGGCCCAGCCCTTGCGGCGGGCTGAAGATCAGCCCGAAAAAGACGGCCATGGGCAGCGCGGCGGCATACATGAACGGATGGCGGCGGCCCCAGCGGGAGTGAAAGTTGTCCGAGATGTTGCCGATGAGCGGGTCGCTGACCGCATCGAACACCAGCGCGATGAGGATAGCCGCACCGGCCAACGAGCCGGAGAGGCCCGCAACCTGGGTGTAGAAGAAGAGCAGAAAAACGTTGAACGTGGTGTTCTTGACGCCGTCGGAAACGCTGCCAAGCCCGTAGACGATCTTGGTGGGAAGCCTGACCTGATAGCCTTTCGTCACGGGACCTTCCACGATGCCTCAATATCACGGCCCCGCCGGGGGCGGACCCGGGCACACGGCTATCGGCAGAATCCGGGCTCCGGGGAAGGTCGGCGAGTCTACGCGCCTGGAACGGTGCTTGCACCTGCCCGCGCGGCCCGTACAACCCGGGCATCAGCCTCCAGGCCGGCGGCGCGCCGGTCGCCCGTGGTGGTGCGCAGCGGCGCCGGCCCCTAGAATCCGACGTTTGAATCAATCGGGTAACACGCAATGAAATTCTACAACTCCATCGGCCCGAACCCTCAGGTGGTGCGCACGTTTGCCGCCGAGCGCGGCATCGAACTCGACATGGAGGAGGTCGACCTCATGGCGGCCGATAACCGCCGGGAGCCCTACCTGTCGAAGAACCCGGCCGGCCAGTCGCCGTGCCTCGAGCTCGACAACGGCGACTACGTCAGCGAGGTCACGGCAATCTGCGAGTATCTCGACGAGACGAGCCCAGGCACGTCTCTGATCGGCAACACGCCGGAGGAGCGCGCCGAAACGCGCATGTGGGTGCGCCGCATCGACCTGAACATCTGCGAGCCCCTGGGCTACGGCTTCCGCTTCGGCGAGGGATTGGATTTCTTCAAGGACCGCATCACCACCCTACCGGAAGCTTCCGAAGGCATGAAGCGCATCGCGGCGGAGAAGATCGCCTGGCTCGACGGCCTCATGGCCGGCCGCGAGTTCGTCTGCGGCGACAGGATCACGCTGGCCGACGTGCTGCTGTACTGCTTCCTCGCTTTCGGCAAGACCGTGGGCCAGCCCTACGCGGAGACCAATCAGAACATCCACGCGTGGTTCGAGCGGATGTCTAAGCGGCCAAGCGTGTCGGCGTGATTCCCGAGTAAGCGCCCATGAGGTTCAGTCTCATGCTGCCGGTGTTCGTGGACGCCGGGGCCGCGAGCCCCTTCGAACGAACACTGGGCTTCGCCCGCACCGCGGACGAGCTCGGCTACCACATGGGCACCTTCGGCCATCACTCGTTCACGCCACAGATCGCCGATCCGTCCGCCCCGTTTGCGCTTCTGTCAGCGGTGGCGGCGCGTACCGAGCGGCTGCGCCTGGGCACCGGCGTCTACCTCGCCCCGCTGCACCATCCGGTGACCGTTGCAGAGCAGGCCGCCATGCTGGACCAGATATCCGGCGGGCGCGCGGTGCTGGGGGTCGGCCTCGGCTACCGGCCCTACGAGTACGAGGGCTTCGGGCTCGATTTCCACACCCGCGGAAAGCGGCTGGACGAGCTGCTCACCGCGATCAGAGAAGGATGGACGCGGGGCGAATTTCGCCATGACGGCGAGCACTTCCGCATACCGCCGTCGCCGGTGAACCCGCCCTGCGTGCAGAAACCCCACGTGCCCATCCTGGTGGGTGGCTCGGCACCCGCCGCCATCACCCGGGCCGCCCGTCTGGGAGACGGCTGGTTCGCCCTGCCCCAGGAAGGCCTGGAGATCATGCGGCGCCAGGTGGACGCCTACCGCGCAGCGTGTCGGGAAGCCGGGCGCACACCCTACGTCTGCCTGATGCGCAACGCCTGGATCGCGCCCACCATGGAACAGGTTCAGGCCGAGTGGCTGCCGCGCATGATCGAGTTCCACAAAACCTTCGCCGATGCCCGGGCCGATCGGTCCGACACCGTCATCGAGCGCCTGCTGGCCGGGGAGACGTTCACGCTGGACGAGTACATCCGAGCGCGCGCCATCGCCGGCACGCCGGAGGTCTGCATCGCCGAGATC
>DATCZA010000053.1:0-6528 GCA_036526135.1 Pseudomonadales bacterium
CGTCCCCGCCGGCACTCACGAGGTCACCGTCACCGCCCACGACAACTCAGGCGCCACCGCCAGCGACAGAATCACCATCGTCGCGGCGAGCGGCTCCGGCTGCACGGCGCCGGCATGGGACGCAACGCTGACTTACGACAAGGGCGACCGGGTTCAGCACAACGACATCCTCTGGCAAGCCAAGCGCACCGTTGCCGAGGTCGAGCCGGGCACCAGCCCGTCCAAGTGGACGAATCTGGGGCCCTGCACGTCCTGATCGGGCGCGCAGGAGATAGGCTCAAAGCGCTCTAAAATAGCGGCGGACGGGGTATCATCGCGTCTTCGGGGTGAGGGCTCAAAAGCATCGTGCAAACTGCTCTGCAGCTGTCTGACAGCGCCGGTGTGCGTTACGCCACCGGCATGGCCATGTATTTTGCCCAGGGCATTCCCAAGGGGCTGCTGCACATCGCCATGCCGGCCTGGCTCGCCAGCCGTGGCGTCGCCCCCGGCGAGATCGCCACCTACCTTGCCGTGATCGTGCTGCCCTGGGCGTTCAAGCTGGTCACCGGCCCTCTCATGGATCGCTACGAGTTTCTGCCCATGGGCCGCCGCCGGCCCTGGGTGATGTTTGCGCAGCTCGGCATGGTGCTGAGCCTGCTCGGGCTCGTGATCGTCGAGGATCCCGTTGAGCAGATGGGCACGCTCATCCTGCTCGGCCTGGTCGTCAACTCGTTCACGGCGACCCAGGACGTGGCCGTGGACGGCATGTCCATCGACTTCGTTCCCGCCCGGGAACAGGGGCGACTGAACGCGTTCATGAGCTTCGGCAAAGCCATCGGCTGGGCGCTGACCTCGGCCGTTTCCGGGGTAATGCTGGTGACCTGGGGCCTCGGGGTGACCGCGGTCGCGGCCGCGGCCGGCGCGTCGGTCTTCTTCGTCGCCCTGATGTTCGTCCGGGAGCAGCCCGGCGAGCGTCTGCTTCCCTGGACGGCCGGTCAGGCGGCCTCCGTGCACGTGGAGGGCAAGACGTTCGCCGCCGTCTTTGCTGGTGTGAACCGGGTGCTATGGCAGCGGGGGAGCCTCATCGTTCTGGCCATCATGTTCTTTCACGGGCTCTGGAACGGCTACGGCGATGCGCTCATGCCCATCGCGGCCATCAACCTCTTTGGCTACACCACGCCCCAGTGGTCCCAGCTCGTGGCCGTCATGGGCCTGGTGGGTGCGGGTTTGGCGCTGGCGGCCGGGCCCCTCATCGACCGCTTCGGCGCCAAGCGCATGCTGGTGCTGACCATCTCGCTGGTGGCCGTTCACGCCTTCCTCGTGGCGCAGACCCAGCACCTGTGGCAGGACACCACCTACGTGCGCGTGATGCTCTCCATCTGGGTGACCATGGACCCGGTCATCATGGTCTGCGTGATCGCGCTCGCCATGGCCATCTGCTCCCGGGAGAACTCGGCCACCCAGTTCGCCATCTACATGTCCGCGGCCAACCTCGGCGCCTCGCTGGGTGCCAAGGCCTACGGCCTGGTGGCGGAGCAGTCCACCTACGTGGAGAACTACACGCTCCTTGGCGTGTTCATCCTGGTCATGCTCTTCACCGTGGTGTTCCATCGGCACCCGCTGAACCGGCAGAGCGAGCCCGCGTGAACACCCTGCTCATCGTCGGCGCCGTGTTCCTGATCGGGCTGGCGGCCGACGTGGCCGGGCGCCTGACGCCGCTGCCGCGGGTGACGCTGCTGCTGCTGGCGGGCGTTCTCGTCGGACCCAGCGTATTTGCTCTGATCCCATCGGGCTTCATAGATCAGTGGTTTCCCACGCTCACCCACATGGCCCTGGCCATGGTGGGCTTTCTCATGGGCCATCAGCTATCCGTCGCAGAGCTGCGCAAGCGCGGCAAGGTGGTCTCGCTGCTGGCGCTGGGCAAGGTGGTGGGGGCCGCGCTGGTGGTGTTCGTCGCCGTGTGGGCCCTGACCGGAGACCTTGCCCTAGCCCTGGTGCTCGGCGGGGTGGCGACGGCCACCGCGCCTGCCGCCACCTTCGACGTGGTGCACGAGGCTCATGCCAGAGGAGCGTTTGCCGACAACCTCGTGAGCATCGTCGCCATCGACGATGCCTGGGGCCTCGTCCTGTTCTCCGTGCTGCTGGCGCTGGCGGCCAGCATGGCCAATGGCGACGCGCTGGATGCCTCCATCGTTGGCGCCGGGGTGATGGAGGTGCTGGGGAGCCTGGTCCTCGGCGTCGTCATCGGCGTGCCCATGGCCTACCTCACCGGGCGGCTGACTTTCGGCGAGCGGCAGGGCGAGCCCATTCAGGCGGAATCTTTCGGGTTCGTGCTGGCCTGCGCGGGGGGCGCGGTGCTGCTCGACCTTTCGCCCATCCTTGCCTCCATGGCCATGGGCAGCGTGGTGGCGAGCCTCGCCAGGCACCACGCGCGCCCTTTTCACGCCATCGAGGGGGTGGAATGGCCTTTCATGATCCTTTTTTTCGTGCTGGCCGGCGCCTCGCTGGAGGTGGAAGGCGTCAGCCTGGTTGGCTGGCTCGCCCTCGCGTACCTGGTGGCCCGCGCGTTGGGCACGCACCTCGGTATCTACCTTACCGCAGGCATCATCGGCACGGACGGCCCGACCCGCCGCTGGATGGGTCTGGCCCTCATGCCCCAGGCCGGGGTGGCGCTCGGCATGGCGCTCATCGCCTCTCAGCGCCTTCCCGGCCATGCCGAGACCATTCTCACCCTGGTGCTGAGCACCACCATCCTGCTGGAGCTGGTCTCGCCGATCATCACGCGCCGGATCCTGGAACGCGTCGGTGCGGGTGGCGAGCTGCCGGACGCAACCGATACGACAAACTGAAACGGACGCAAACATGGACTACGGAATTGCTCTAGCGACCACCATGGACTCCTGGCGGGCGGCCCGGCGCGCGGAGGAGCTCGGCTTCAGCCACGCCTGGTTCTACGACACCCAGCTCTTGAACCCGGACGTCTTCATGGGCATGACGCTGGCGGCGGTGAACACCTCGCGCATCCGCCTCGGCACCGGGGTGCTGATACCCAGCAACCGCATCGAGCCGGTCACCGCCAACGCGCTCGTGAGCCTCAACAAGCTTGCCCCCGGGCGCATCGACTTTGGCGTTGGCACCGGCTTCACCGGCCGGCGCACCATGGGCCTGAAGGCCATCCCGCTCGAGCGGATGAAGACGTACATCGAGCGCGTTCAGGCGCTTGTCAAAGGCGAGACGGTGACCTGGGACTTCGAGGGCGAAACCCACGACATCGCCTTTCTCAATCCCGAGCTCGGCCTCATCAACGTGGACGATCCCATCGCGCTGCACGTCTCAGCCTTCGGCCCGCGCTCCCGTGACCTGACGGCAGAGCTTGGCGCCGGGTGGCTGAACTTCGGCGTGAGCGAGCCGGTGGCGTTCGGGTCGCTGGCGAAGATGCGCGAATCCTGGGCCCGCGCGGGGCGGGATGCCGGCGATCTCTACAGCACGCTGTTTTCGCTGGGCTGCGTGCTGAAGCCCGGCGAGGCGTTCGACTCGCCAAGGGCCAAGGCCCAGGCGGGCACCGCGGTGGCCGTGTTCCTCCACGACATGGCGGAGACCTCCGAGCCGGGTTCTTTAGAGCCCGTCATGGGCAAGGCCGTGAGCCACGTGGTGGAGGCTTATCGGGAGATCTATCTCGGCTACCCGGAGGGCCAGCGTCATCTTCTGAACCACAGGGGTCACCTGATGTTCTTAAAGCCCGAGGAGCAGGACCTCATCACCGCCGAGCTCATCCAGGCCATCACCTTCACCGGCGAGCGGGCGGCCCTGCGCGAGCGGCTCGACGCGTTTGAGGCCGCCGGCTACGGCCAGTTCACCGTCCAGCTCATCGAAGGCCACGAGGACGCCATCGAGGACTGGGCGGAGGTGTTCTTCGGATGAGGCCGTGGCGGGGCACCTGCGGCTGGTGCATCGGGCTTGTCGGCGTCATTGCGGCTGCCGCTTTCCCCGCAGGCGCCGTTCAGGCCGCCGCGATCTCCATCGCCGAGGCGCGGGCCGCGGAGCCGGGCACCCTGGTGACCGTGGAGGGCTCGGTGACGGTCCCGTCCGGCCGGTTTTCCGCGTCTACGTTCGATCAGGGTTTCGCCATCCAGGACGGCTCGGCGGGGATCTACGTCTCCGTTGCCGATGACCCCAAGCTGAACAATCATCGCCGCGTGCGGGTCACCGGCGTCGTCGGGGACGACGGCTACGGGCAGCTGGTGCTGCGGCCGGGTGTCGATGCGGATGTGGAGATCCTCCAGGGCGCTGCCCGCGTGGCCGCCCGGCAGGTGGCAACGGGGGACGTGGGCGAGGCCACGGAGGGTCTGCTGGTGGAGGTGACGGGATCCGTCGTGCGGGGGCCGACGGACGATCTGCCCTACGGCTACAGCGTTTACATCGACGATGGCTCCGGGGAGACGCAGATCTTCATACCCGCCAGCACGGGGATAAACCCGTTCAGGATCGGCTACCTGGATGAGGGCGTGGCAATTCGCGTCACGGGGCTGAGCAGCCAGTTTCAGAACAATCTGGAAGTGCTGCCGCGCACCGGTGGAGATATTCAACGGGGCAGATAAGGCCAACGCCACCGGTCCTCGATGTTCTATGGATGTTCTATGATGGCCGCTTTGCCGCCGTTGCCACGACCATGCAGATCTGGGTGGATGCCGACGCCTGCCCCGGGCCCATCAAGGAGATCCTCTTCCGCGCTGCGGACAAGCGCGGGGTGCAGCTCACCCTGGTGGCCAACCACCCCATGCGGGTGCAGAAGTCGGCCTTCATCCGGCTGCTGCAGGTGGAGCAGGGGTTCGACAAGGCGGACGCCTTCATCGCCGACCGGGTCGAAGCGGGCGACCTCGTGATCACCGCGGACATCCCCCTGGCGGCCGATGTGGTTGAAGGCGGCGGCGCGGCGCTGAACCCCCGCGGCACCCTGTACACCGAGGAAAACATCCGCGAGCACCTCGCCCGGCGCAACTTCATGGAGGAGCTGCGCTCCACCGGACAGATCTCAGGCGGCCCGGCTGCGCTCGGCAAGGCCGACGTGCAGAAGTTCGCGAACTCGCTGGATCGGTATCTGACCAGGGCGGTGGGTTAGGTCGGCGTAAGCCACCAAATGGTTGACGGGTTGAGGTTCAGACGTGTGTAGCGGACGGAAAACTTGGTCCCCGACAGCGGATGCTGCCGGAGACCATGCCGAAGAGGTGGTTAGAGGCAGAGGTCCGCAAAGGCGCCGGCGGCAATCGCAACGGCGAACCCGTTTGAGACGGTGTTCGAAACCGTGACATTATCGACAGTAACAGTCTCGGGGCCAACAGAGCCATCTACTGTGCCTGAGCCCGTGCCTGAAAGAGTCGTCGTGACTGCAGGAAAAATTGGTGGCCTCGAGCAGTTGACCTGGTCGGTCGTCTGCAGGGCGGGGTCAAACGAAAATAGACTGCCGCCATCGAATACTCTGATGGCGTCGTTGAGCAGCGTCAGCGTCGGCATGCCGCCGCCGAGAATTAGCTGACCGTTCCAACGAGCCGTGATACCCGACATGCCGTTCAGATCGGTCCCGTCTCCGGCACCGAACGTCCCGCCAAACTGGGCGAATACTGATCCGCCCCCCAGGGTCGTGCCAGCCCCAACGGCCACCACGCTCGAGTCGTTGTTCACGAACCAGCTGCCGGTGCTCTCGATGCTGGCTCCGTCCTCAGATGCGAGCACAACGCGTGATCCTGGGAGTAGGTCCACAGCAGCCGCGGTCAGGGTAAAAACGGGCCCGGTGAAGCCGTCGCCGCTGGGCTCGATCAGCACGAGGGACCTACGGACCTCCAGTTCACCACTCAGCTCGATGGAGCCGTTCTCGAGGCCCAGGTAGCTATTGCCGGCCACGTTGATGCTGGTGCCGTTTGCAGGCACCCCCGTGCTGCTCAGGTTTACTGCAGCTCCCCCACCGAACACCGCATTGGCGTCCATCTCCAGGACGGGCTCTCCGCCGGTGCTCGAGATCGTCGTTTCGCCATTTTCAGCGAACACGGTGGCGTTTCCGCCGATGTTGAGGCCGCGGCCTGAGCCGCCGGCAAACGTGTTGGTTCCGCTAAGCACGGCGGTGCTGTTTACGAACACGGTGACTGCCTCAGCGGTGGAGTTCTGCACGCTGACGAAGTCCAGGTTGACCAGCGCGCCTTTGGCCACCGCGACTCCGACCTCCGAGGTGCCACCGTCAGCGGCGTCAATGGTCAGGTTGCTCAGCGTCACGTGTCGGGCGCCCTCCACCCATACCGGAGCGTTGCCGTCTCCATCGGTCCCAATCGTTCTTGAGGCCGTATCCGTATCGTTCCCGCCTTTTACGCTGACGTTGTCCCGCCTTACGGCGATGGGGCCGCACGTAGCAGTTCCGAGCACGTTGATCCTGAGCGGCTTGGTGGGATCGGAGCCGTCGATGGCCTGCTGCAGAGCCTCCCGCACATCGCCGCAATCCACCTCGATGGCCACGTCCTGACCGGAGCTCGCGAGCTGGGAAGCGTTATCGTCAATGGCCGT
>DATCZA010000054.1:0-6356 GCA_036526135.1 Pseudomonadales bacterium
TTCAAACGCCTCGACGGTTGCCCCGAGAGCGGATGCCAGCATGATCCAGCGTCGGCGCGCTTCCCCCAACCCGGGGTCGAGGGCGAGGGCATCGTCGTAGCAGACCAGCGCTCGGGTGAATCGGCCATCACGCTCTTCCACGTAGCCGCAAACCAGCTCGACCTGAGCCAGGTCTTTCGGCTCGTCGCCGGCAACTGCACGGGCCTCCTCCAGCGTCCTGCGGGCGGCCTTTGCCTCGCCGCCATCCGCCATCGCGAGAGCCAGGCCAAGCCGATGACCGAGGACGTGAGGCTCGCGCTCGATGAGCCGGTCGTAGAGATCGAAGGAAAGTTCCCAGGACGCCTGATTGCGCGCCGAACGGGCGTACGTTTCCAGAACGTAGGTGGGCAGATCACCGGGCTCGAGATCGCCGAGCAGCTCGAGAGTCCGTGGATCATTTCCTGCCCATGAAGAAATGACGGCAAGGTCCAGCCGCAGGGGAAGCGACTCGGGGGCATCTGCATGCAGTCGTTCAAGGGCATCCACCGCGGCTGCGACGTCCCCGGCACGCGCGAGCGCCACCGCCTCCTCACGGGAGCGGTCCACACCGGCTGTGGCTAGGGGTACGACCAGTGCGAGGAGAAGGGCTGCCCATCTTCCTCCACGCCGGCCCCCACGTCTGGCGGGCCAAATAGACACCAGCAAAAGCGGTTCCTGCAGCGATCCTTTGCGTTGAACCCATTCTCCGGATATCGCTGCTCGCCATGTGATCGGGCGTCCCGATCTGTGACGGGTTCCACACCGGCACTGCGAGTTGGTCGCCCTAAGCGGGCAATGTCAGAATTTCAGCGCCAGTGAAGCTCCTGTTCGGGTCAGGGTGGGGTTTCCTCGAGAGGAGTGCAGGAGGCGGGCGGAAGCTGAACTTCCGCCCGCTCGGGAAGGATCAGGGTTTGATGGCGGTTACGGAGTCGCCGACGTGATTGTCACCGGGGGTGTAATCCGGCGCGCTCAGCGAGCTGATGGTGTACGTCACGCTGTTGTTCTTCTTGTGCTGGAGCACCGGCTCAGTCGTGCAGGACCCGTCTGTGCCTGTGGTACACGACCGCGTGGGGTCGGTGCTCCTGTCCGTCACGAAGTTCACCGTCACCCCGGACAACGATCCGTGGCTGGCATCGTGAACGCGCACGGTGACGGTGGATGACCAGGCATTGCCGCCCGCCGACGTGCTGGAGGAAGTCAGGTCCGCAATGTGGCTTCCCGTCGGATCCGAGCCACCGCCGCCACCACCGCCGCCACCGCCGCCTCCAGTATCCCCGCAGGTGAGCGCCGCCGCCGCGTTCAGCCGGCCGTAGCGGCTCCAGACGAGCATGTCCTGCCCCATGGCGCCGGTTTTATCCGCGCAGTCCTGCATGCGGCGCCGGACCTCCAGGCGGTTGGCGTTGGCAGCGTCGGTTCTCTGGAGATAGCTCAGCACCAGAGCGGCAACTCCGGCCGCGTGAGGCGACGCCATGGAAGTCCCGCGCTTCCAGCCGAAGCACTGCGTGGCCGTGGACGAGCAGAACACGTTGGGAACCGTGGCGAGGATGGAATCACCGGGCGCAAGGATGTCGACCCAGTCATCTTCATCTCTGCTGAACGTGGAAAACCCGGCCCGGTCGTCCCATGACGTGGTCGCGCCCACGGAGATCACTTCCGGATAGGCGGCCGGATAGAACTGCTGCCAGTTGCCGTTGTTGCCCGCGGCAGCCACCAGGATGAGGCCAGCGTCCACGGCGTCGTCCAGCGCGGCTTTGAGAACCGCCGAAGGGGCGGCCTGACCGAAGCTCATGTTGATGACGTGATAACCGAGCTCAATTGCCCGGGCGATGGCAGCGGCGATATCCGCGTCCTGACAGGCGGACCCGATCACGATGCCCACGTACTCTACCTGATAGCAGACCTTGAACGAGCCGACGCGAACGTTCCAGCCGATGCCTGCACCGCCGACGTCGTTGTCGGTATCCATCCCGATGGTGCCCGCCACGTGGGTGCCGTGACCGATGCGGTCAACCAGCTCCGGAATCGGCGTGCCGTAAGGATCAACGGTCGGCGTCACGTAGTCTTCATTGTGGGCGCACTTCATGAACAGATCGCCATGCTGACAGTCCACGCCGCTGTCCGGCACGGCGACGAGCACGTCGGGATCGCCCTTCTCGATGACCCATGCCTCGTCCATGCTGATGTCGGCGCCGGGAGCCGTGTAGGGGTAAGGGGACACACCCGTTACCGGATCGACGAGCGTGTGCAACGTCTGGCCCTGGTTGTGCAGGCTCCATTGCTCACTGATTACGTCGATGTTGTTGCCGAACGAACCTTCCCCCGGAAGTATCAGCGGACGCAGATAGTTTGGCTCAGCGTATTTCACGTTCGGATTATTGCGGTAGACCTGGAGCAAGCTCGGCACGCTGCCCGACGGAATGGATAAAACCTGGACGCCGATGGAGTCGATGGATTGCTGAATCTGCGCCCCGTTACGGCGATGGGCAGCGGCGATCTCGGACGCGGGCGTTCCCGGTTCAAATGCCACCAGCAGCTCATCATCCACATAGGCCGGTACCGCCGGCGTCGACGCAGTCGAAGCCGCCGCGCTCGTGACCAGGAGGACGGCCGCTGCAGCCAGAACACCGAGTCGCTTGCCTGGCCTTGGAAAAAGATGGTACATCGTAAGTGTCGCTCCCCAGCATGAGGGCGGGAACTACGGGGCAAACGCACCCGTCGCGTCTCGCCATTGCAAAGTAATTCGATCACCCGATGTTAGAGGTCGGTGGGTGCTGAGGAGGTGACCGGTTTCTCAGCGGTTTGTAAACCCGGGGCTACAACTCGCGTATCCGGTCGAGCCCGTGCCCTGGTGTTGCTTCTCTGCAGAAGCGCGGCCGCCGGGCGGTAACGGGCAGAACAACGGGGCGCTTCCATGCACCGCCTTGTTCCGGGTTGGCTGCTAAAGCGACTCCTCAGCCAGCTGCCCTACCGGCTCGAGATCGCTGATCTTGCGGACGTTGTCGCGACGGCGCCGCAGCACGATGTTCTTGTGGCTGCGGGAGACGCTGATCTCGTCACCGAGCTCGGTGATGCACAGGCGTTCCACCTCGGACTCCGGCTCGAAGGTGATGCTGACGTCGCCGTCCTCGATCTGCACTCTGGTTCTCATGTCTTTGTCCTCTGGGGTTGTGGATCGGACAGATGCATTATCCGAACGCTCCCCATGCCCTGGTATGGGCGACATGTCAGCGGGGTTTGCTGGAATTTTTGGCGAGAACGCGTTTTGAGACCCGCGTCATGGAAAATTACGGCGTAGAGATAGCCCTTGAATTCGTCAAGATAATTTGCATAATGGCCGGATGGTAGTTGATCGGCCGGGGGGGCCGACGGGGGGACACCATGTTGTACCGCGCTTTCACATCCCGGCCTGGTTCACTCGCGGCTCTGGCTGCCATGATGGCTGCGCTGCTGGCGCCGTCGTCACACGCGGCCGATAACGGCCTCGTAGTCTACCTGAGCGCTTACCTGTCGGGTGACTACTACTACGCGCCGGTACCCGATCTCCTGCCGAACGAGTCCCAACAGGAACACATCCAGCCGATACAGCTCAGCCTGCCCCGGGATTTCCGCCGTTCCGTGGAGCTCGGCAATCACGACATCTCCGCCGACGGCCAGATCATCGTGTTCGCCGCGCGCACGAAGCGAAGACAGGACTGGGACATCTACACGGGCACGCCCGACTACGACCAGGCTGAAATCACCAACGTTCAGCGGATCATCCACGAGTCCGGCGTGCGCGAGGAGGACCCGCGCTTCGACTGGACGCGCGACTCCAGCGGCCTGCACCGTGTCGTTTACAAATGCGATGGCGACATCTGCATTTACGACGGTGCCATCACCAAAGTCGTGGCGGAAGCCGATTGCGAACTCTGGGCCCCATCTTTCAACTCGGAGGGCACCGCCGTTTCCTACGTGAGGCGTTGCGATGGGCGGGATAGCGACCGCATCTGGTACGCCTACCTGAACGCCCCGTACGACCGGGAGGAAGTACCCCGCCCAGGCAATGCGGGCGGCCCGGACCGGTTTTCCCACTTCCTGGACAGCGACAGCCTCGTCTACTCACACATCATGCCTGATACCGGCGCTGCGGCACTGTGGCGCTATGACGGTTCCAGCGGCTCCCTGACGCAGCTCACTTTCAACACGAACACCAACTCCGACGACGACGCCTATCCGGACAAGTCCAACCCCGGCCGCATCGCCTACATCGGCTGGCAGGAGGGCACGGGCTACAACCTGTTCATCTATGAGAACCAGCAGTCATACAAGCTCTCGAACGGCGTGCCCATGCTGGCGCCGGCGATTTTCCGACCCGCCGGCTCCACGGAACCGCCGCCCGAACCGCCGACGGAGCCACCTGGGACCTCTGCAGTCCACGTGGGCGACCTCGATGTTGCCACCGGGGCCGGCAAGCGGCACTGGTGGTCGCGGGTCACGGTAGCGCTGCACGACGGGGACGAGAATCCCGCGGCCGGCGTCACCGTCGCGTTGAATACGGACTCCGACAGCGTCAGCTGCGTCACCGATGAGGCGGGGAGATGCACGACCAAGCGTCTGAACCAGAACAACTCGGTGGCATCCGTGGAATACACGGTGGTTTCGGTTTCCGCCCCGGAATACAACGCGGCGGCGAACCACGACCCGGACGGCGATAGCGACGGAACGAGCATCACCGCGCATCAACCCTGACCGGCCAGCCCGGGCGGGGCTCGCTCCCCACCGACACCCGTCAACCCGGCAAAAAAAAGACCCCGCCGAAGCGGGGTCTTTGGTTTGGAGGCAGAGCCGGTCGCTTACTTGCGGCCGTTGCCCTTGCCTTTATTGGTTGAGGCGTCGAGGCTCGTCGCGGTGGAGATCGGCGACTCGACACCCGGATCCGTCGGGTCATCCTTTGGCGCTTTCGTGTTCGCCGGCTCCTGAGGCAATCCATCCTCCAGGTCGAGTCCGGAATTGTTGAACTCGTCGGCCACCCGGTTCAGCTCGGTGATCGAGTCGATCACGTCCCTGACCCGGGTCTCGCAAGGTCCATCGCAACCGACGACCACTCCCGCGCTCAGGTAGGCTTCGCCGACCATGATCGCGCGGATCTTCTCCCAGCTGAGGAAGTGCTTGGCAAACTTGCTGCCGAGAACCTGCTCGTTACACCAGGCTGCAATGAGCTGACGGGAGGTCTTGGTCCGAGCCTGACCGAGGGCAGACCGGGGGGTGCCGTCGCTCCAGGAGGAAACGTTGGCGCCGAGCAGGCCCCGCGTCATGATGTCGATGGGAGAAATGGCATGCTCGTCCACATATGCGTTGATGTTCGCCGGGACCTCCGCCGTTATCATGCTCGACTTGAGCTTGCCCTTCGCGTCCGGATCGAGCTGCGCCGGGTTCGTGTTGGCACAGGCCGTATTGGTGATGGTTCCCCAGGGGAACTCAAACACGCCGGGATCGATCTCCACGGACAGGTAGAGCGTTTCCGAAGTAGCCGACTTCATGTCACCCAGGTAGCAGCTGATCAGCGGGGCACCGCTGATATCGCAGCGGGAGTCGGCGCTGATCACCTTGACGCCGTCGGGCAGCGTGTCGGTGACGGTCACGTCCCAGGCGTCCGTCGGGCCAGCGTTGCTGACAACGATCGAGTAGACGCCGTCGTAGAGACCCTGGGCATTGACCTCGCTGCAGTAGGGATTGATGTCACCGGCATCGCAGACCACGATCGTCGTCGTATCTATCCGCTTGTCGACAGACACGTCCGCTGCCAGCACGTTGACGGTGGCCGAGCTCTGCTCGGGGCCGATCTTGGTACCCGTGAGCGGCTCTAACGCGTTCGCAACCGCGGTATTGGTATCCGTTACGTACATGGCAACCGGATCGGACTTGAAGACCGTAGTTTCTGCCGCGGCCATGATGCCGCCGTTCGGTTGGATGGTGAGCTCGATCTTCGCGTCATCCAGCGTGACCTGGGTCAGCGGGACGTCGCCTGCATTCTCCATGGCAAAGCAGTACTCCACGGAATCGCCGTAGATGACCTCGATGCTGGTGGCGTCGTCAACACCGCAGGTGCCGCCGGCCGCCATCACCGTCTTGCGAAGCTGCAGGTCCGGGCCGACCACATCGACGGTGGCTGCTCCAGCGTAGCGAGCGGCAGAGGCCGTGCTGTAAAAGCTCGTGGAGTCGATGTGATGCGTTGCCGGGATATTGCGACCTGGTTCGTACAACAACCGGAAACTGGCGCACAACGTGCAGGGGGGTAGTTAACAGCTGCGCCGAGAACCGGCGCAGAGGCGGACAAATCCCTTACATCGGGGAAAACA
>DATCZA010000055.1:0-32406 GCA_036526135.1 Pseudomonadales bacterium
CGACGCCCGGGCCGCCGGCGTGATTCTCGACCCGGAGGCCGCCTACCGGTTCGCCCGGGGCGAGGAGATCCGCACAACGGCTGGGATGAAGATCCGCATCGGCCAACCGCTGGACTTCCTGGTGATCACCGATCACTCGGATGCCATGGGAGCCATGAACGAGGTGGTGGCGGGCAATCCGGATCTGCTGAGGGACCCCACCGTGCGGGACTGGCATCAGCGCATTTCTCAGGGCGGCGAATCGGCTTTTGAAGCCGCGCTGGAGGTCGTCGACTCGTTCACCAAGGGCAACACCCCCGACGTCCTCATGTCCGGCACGTTCGCAGAGCGCATCTGGAACGGGGTGACGGAAACCGCAGACGCCTTCAACGAGCCCGGCCGATTCACCGCCATGATCGGCTACGAGTGGACGTCCACCACGGACGGCAACAACCTGCACCGCAACGTGCTCTACCGGGACGGCGCCGATTCGGCCAAGAAGGTCCTTCCCTTCACCGTGATCGACAGCGACAACCCGGAAGACCTGTGGACGTGGATGGAGAATTACGAGGCCACCACCGGCGGTGAGGTTCTCGCCACCGCCCACAACGGCAACCTGAGCAACGGGCTGATGTTCCCGGACGTGAACCCGGCCACCAACCGCCGGCTCACCGAGTCATACGCCGCGCGCCGAGCGCGCTGGGAGCCGATCTACGAGGTCACCCAGATCAAGGGGGACGGTGAGGCGCACCCGCTGCTCTCGCCCAACGACGAGTTCGCCGATTACGAGACCTGGGACCAGGGCAACCTGGGCCCCAATCTCAAGGACGACGACATGCTGCAGTACGAGTATGCCCGGGAGGCGCTCAAGAAGGGGCTGGCTCATGAAGTCCGGCTCGGCGTCAACCCCTACAAGTTCGGCCTGCAGGGGGCGACGGACTCCCACACCGGCCTCGCCACCGCCGAGGAGGACAACTTCTTCGGCAAGCACTCGCAGACCGAGCCCACCGCGGCGAGACTGGCCACCGACGTCGGCCATTTCGAGAACAACGTCTGGCCCGGCTGGTATCAGGTGGCGTCGGGCTACACGGGAGTGTGGGCCACGGAGAACACCCGGGAGGCGATATTCGACGCCATGATGCGCAAGGAGGTCTACGCCACCACGGGCCCGCGCATCCAGGTACGCTTCTTCGGCGCCTGGAACTTCGTTCCCGAGGATGCCCGGACGCGGCTTCCGGCAAACGTCGGCTACTTCAAGGGCGTGCCCATGGGCGGCGACCTGACCGCCGCACCCGCGGGCAAAGCGCCCACGTTCCTGGTGGCGGCCCGCAAGGATCCTCTGAGCGGCAATCTCGACCGCATCCAGATCGTCAAGGGCTGGCTGGACGAGCTCGGCAAAACACACGAGCGGGTCTTTGAGGTGGTCTGGGCCGGGGAGCGCGCGCCAGGGGAGGACGGAAAGCTGCCGCCCATCGGCAACACGGTGGACGTGGCCAACGCCAACTGGACCAACACCATCGGCGACCCCGAGCTCATCAGCGTGTGGACGGACCCGGACTTCGATCCTGACGAGCGCGCCTTCTACTACGCCCGCGTCATCGAGATCCCCACGCCGCGTTGGACGGCCTACGACGCCAAGTATTTCGGCACCACAGCTCCCGAGGAATCCCCCATGATCACCCAGGAACGTGCATATACCTCACCGATCTGGTACACCCCCTGACCGGGAAAGTCACTCGAAGGAAGCGGACCATGAAAACAAGGATGATTGGGGGCACTTGCTTGGCCGGCATTCTCACTCTGCTGGCCGCCTGCGACCCGGCCGGTACCGAGCCCACGGGCACGGACACCGACGCCGCGCCCCAACCCGTCACCGTGGGCCCGGCCCCGTCGGCAATGGGAGACAGAAGGCTACTCTGGGGGGACACCCACCTGCACACGTCCTACTCACCGGACGCGTACCTGATGCAGAACCGCTCGGCGGATCCGGACACCGCCTACCGCTACGCCAAGGGGCTGCCCGTGGTGCACCCCTATCACAAGGCGCGCATCCAGATCGGCACGCCGCTGGATTTTCTGGTGGTTTCCGATCACGGCGAGTTCATGGGCGTGGTGCCCATGGTCCTGCAGGGAGATCCCCGGGTCGCCAACACGGAGACCGGCAAGCGCTATCGGGCAATGGCCGAGGCGGGCCGCGAGATCGAGGTGTTCGGCGAGCTCATCGCCCAGGTCAACAAGATCGTCCCACCGGACCAGGACCTCTACAACCCGGACATCAACCGCTCGGTTTGGGGCGAGATCATGGAAGCCGCCGACCGTCACAACGAGCCCGGCACCTTCACCGCGTTCATGGGCTGGGAGTGGTCGTCCACGCCCCAGGGGCAGAACCTGCACCGGGTGATCGTCATGCGCGGCGACAAGGACAACGGCGACGAGTTCGTTCCCTATACCAGCCTGGACAGCGACCGGCCCGAGGATCTGTGGGCGTGGCTGGAGGAGACTGCCGAGGCGGCCGGCACCGACTTTCTCGCCATCCCCCACAACTCGAACATCTCCGGTGGGCTCATGTTCCCGCTGGTGAACAGCGACAAAGAAGCCGTGGACGCGGAGTACGCGAAGCTGCGCATGCGCTGGGAGCCCGTGGTGGAGATGACCCAGATCAAGGGCGACTCCGAGACCCATCCCATGCTCTCGCCGAATGACGAGTTCGCCGACTACGAGACCTACGAGCACCTCATCGCTGCCGAAGGCATCGAGCAGCAGACCATGTTCACCGAGGGCTTTCTCGGCACGTTGAGCGACGCGGACCGAGCCGTGCTCGAAAGCCAGGAGAAGCGCATCGTCAAGAATGGCGACTACGCCCGAACGGGGCTGCTCCGCGGGCTGGTGCTCGAAGAGCGCGGGCGCGGCAACCCCTACAAGTTCGGCATGATTGGCTCGACGGACTCTCATACCGCCATGGCATCCGCCGAAGAGGACAACTTCCACGGCAAGATGGCCATTGACTCCACGCCGGGAACCAAGCGCGAAGACATCATTCCCGGCACGCCGGGCTGGGACATGGGCGCGGCGGGCTTGGCAGCGGTGTGGGCCACGGAGAACACCCGCGAGGGGATCTTCGACGCCATGAAGCGCAAGGAGGTCTACGCCACCACGGGGCCGCGCATCGAGCTGCGCTTCTTCGGGGGTTTCGACTTCGCCGCCGCTGACGCCCAGGCCCGGGATCTGGCCTCGGTGGGGTACGGGAAAGGGGTCCCCATGGGCGGCGATCTGACCGCGTCACCCGCGGGCAACGCGCCTTCGTTTCTGGTGAGCGCCGTGAAGGATCCAGTGGGCGCCAATCTCGATCGGGTCCAGATCGTCAAGGGCTGGGTGGACGCCGAGGGGATGCCCCAGGAGAAGATCTTCGACGTGGCGCTGGCAGACGGCCGAACGGTAGGCACAGATGGGAAAGTCGCCCCCGTGGGCAATACGGTGGACGTCTCCACCGGCCATTACACCAACGCCATCGGGGATCCCCAGCTCACCGTGGTCTGGAGGGACCCGGAGTTCGACCCCGGCAAGCGCGCCTTCTACTACGTGCGGGTGCTGCAGATTCCCACTCCCCGACACACGCTCTACGACGCCATCGCGCTCGGGATATCGGTGGAAGAGACGGGGCATCCGGCGACCATTCAGGAACGGGCGTACTCCTCGCCCATCTGGTACGCACCCTGACGACGTTTGGACTCTGACCCCCCGCTGCCGCCCACCCGGCGGCAGCGAGCGGCGTCATTTTAGAGAGAGCCATGAACAAGCTTCTCAAAGAACCCCTTCTGCACTTCCTCGTTCTGGGGCTGGCCCTGTTCGTGCTGTTTGACGTGGTCTCCGACGAGAAGGAAACGTCAGACAGCAAGCTCATCAGGGTGGATCGCGAGACCCTGCTGACCTTCATTCAGTTCCGGACCCGCGCCTTCGAGCCGAGCATCGCTGCCCAGCGGCTCGACGGCCTTTCCGATCAGGAGCTCAAGCTGCTCATCGACGACTACATCCGCGAGGAGGCCCTGTACCGCGAAGCGCTCGCCCTGGGCATGGACAAGAACGACTACGTGATCAAGCGCCGCATGATCCAGTCCATCGAGTTCATCACCAGGGGCTTCGTCACCCGGGCCGTGGAGGTGTCCGACGACGACGTGAAGGCCCATTACGAGGCCAATCGGAACGATTACTACGTGGAACCGTTTGTCACGTTCACGCACGTCTTCATATCCGGTGAGAACCGCAGCGAAGCCGAGGTCGACGCGCTGGCTGCCGCCGAGCTCACCGAGCTCAATGCCCGCCAGATACCGTTCAGCGCCGCCCCCGGGCGAGGGGAGCGTTTCCCCTTTTTCGTCAACTACGTGGAGCGCGACCCGGAATTCGTCGCCAGCCACTTCGGGGCTGACATGGCGAACGAGATCTTCGCCCTGGAACCCGACGAGCTCGTCTGGCGTGGACCATTTCTGTCAACCTACGGCGCCCACCTGGTCCTGCTGACCCGCAAAGCGCCCGGCCGCTTTCCCCCGCTCGGTGAGATCGAAGAAAGCGTTCGGCAGGACGCCGAGCGAGCCGCGTTGCAGAAGGCGAACGAAACCGCCATTCAGGCCATCGTGGACACCTACGAGGTGGAGCGGCAGCCCGAGCCCCGCACGCGCGCCGGCGCAGGATGAGAACTCTCCGCTCAGCCGTCCTGGGTCTGTGGGCGTGCTGCGCTGCGCTGCCCGCCGTCGGCCACGATGCGCGGCCGAACTACGTCCAGATCACGGAGACGGCGCCCAATAGCTTCAACGTGGCGTGGAAGGTTCCTGCCAGCATGCCGGGCAACGCGCTGCCCCATCCTCTGCTGCCGGACGACTGCAAGCCGCAGCAGCCTCCCAGGTGGCACACCACCGGGGCAGAGCACGCGGCGCAACAGGAATTCATCTGCGAGCAGGGCCTCTCCGGACGGGTCGTGGGCATCGAGTTTCCCGTCATCAACCCTTCCCTCTCCACGCTGTACCGCGTTCGGCTGGCAAACGGCGAAGAGCATCTGAAGATCCTGAAGCCCGACGAGACGGTGTGGATGGTTCCCGATGCGGAGGACCGTCTCTCGGTCGCGAAGGAGTACACGGGGCTCGGGATCGAGCACATCTGGATCGGCCTCGACCACCTCCTGTTCGTCGCCTGCCTGCTGTTCATCTCGCGCACGCCCCGACGCCTGCTCATCACCATCACGGGCTTCACCGTGGCGCACTCCATCACCCTGGCGCTGTCAGCTCTCGACCTGGTGCGCATCCCCACGCCGCCGGTGGAAGCCGTCATCGCGCTCAGCGTGGTGTTCATGGCCTGGGAGATTGTGCGCGGCGACGACGACTCTTTGGCCTACCGTTTTCCGGTCGCCGTTTCCAGCTCCTTCGGTCTCCTCCACGGCTTCGGTTTCGCCGCCGTGCTGCGCGACATTGGCCTGCCCCAGACGGAGCTGCCCACCGCGCTGCTGTTCTTCAACGTGGGCGTGGAGATCGGCCAGATACTCTTCGTGATGGCGCTGCTGATCGCCTTCGTAGCGCTGCGGCCGGCCCTTGGGCGTGCGCTGCGCGCTGAGCCCGGCGGAGCCGTTCACTGGTCGTACCTGACCACCCCGGCAAGCTACGTCATCGGCACCCTGGCGAGCTACTGGCTGATCGAGCGCCTTGCTGGCTTCTGGGGGTGATCGCGCACCCCGCGGATTGATCGCTCGCCCCTGTCAGAACGTGTACATCGCCCCCAGCACGACGACCTTCAGCGGCCGCAGATCGAAATCAGGCCGGTCCACCTTATAGCGGCGATAACCTCCGTAGACGTCCAGCCCAACGGCGTCCAGCTTCTGCTGGACGAAAAAGCCAACGGATTCCGAATCGTCGTCAGGGAGGCGAATATCGCTGCCCGATGAAAAGTCGGCGGAAAACGCCGTCGATCCGAGACTCGTGAGGTTGGTGAGCCAGCCCGCCTTGACGATGTAACCGGACGCATCCCGCCCCGAAGCGTCGCCGAACAACAGGCCCGTGGTCAGGCTCAGACCCGTCCGGTTGTGCCGCGCGGAAAGGCCCAATTCAACTCGATAGTCGAGGTCTTGGAACGGTTTGTGCTGATAGGTAGCAGCCGCGCGTATGGTCCAGTCGTCGTTCGACGGGTAGTAGCGGAGCGCCGCATCCCAGCGCGAGTCGGCGGCGACGGTCCCCGACAGCTGAAAGCCGCCACCAAGGCGGGGCGAGTCGTAACGCAGACGGTCGACGAGCAGCAGCCGCTCCGTATCGGCAAAGTGCTGATTGACGCTGATGTCGCTCAGCTCGTCGTTCGTCCGGTCGACGAACCGCATGCCGGGTGCAAGGTTGCCGACGGCAATCAGCGAGGATGGGACCGTGCCGGAAAGATCGATCTCGGGAACCACCCAGGCAGCCGCGAAGCCGCGCCCGAAACTGAACGTGCCCACTTTGTCGTTGTGCAGCTCCACGTCCGCTTCTCTCACGGTAATGTCCGTACCCGGACTCGGATCGTCCTGGGTCACGCGGTCGGGCCGGTTGCTCTGGATTCCCACCTCGAGAGCGCCGGACAACCGCCATCCGCCGTTCAGCGGCGCAAACACGTCCGCCCGCAGCATGGTCGGACCCTGATTCGAATCCATGAAAAACCCGTTGCTCGATGCGCCGTCATCGACCTGCATGAGAACCCGATGCAGGCGCCCGCCCAAGGTGAACGTACCGTTGTCGCTGCGGCGCTCGAGGAACGGCTTCGATTCCGGCGCGGAATCCGGCAGCGTTTCGGCCACCTCCAGCGTTGCCTCCTCCTCATCCGGCGAAACCGGCATGCCAGCGACTTTTTTGAGTACGTCGAGCTCGGCGCGCAGGGCGTCGAGCTGCCGCTGCTGCTCGTCGATGCGCCGCTCGTACTCCTCAATCTGCTCAATCGTTTGCGCGTTCGCGACACAGGTAAACGTGATCCCCAGCACCGCGAACAAAAGTGTCGCGCCCTTCATGATGATTCCCCTCAGGCTGCCCAGGCGATGAAGCAAGCTCGGCGCAATGGTCAACACCCCATTGCGCCGACGAGTTCCATATGACCTGATTTTGTCGGCTATTTGTCAGCCGCCCCCGGAACAGCTGAAACTCGACGCATCCCGCGGATCACCCTGACCGTCGTACTGCGCGACTGCAGGGTAGGCACAGACAGGCCTCGATCCGGCCGGCTGCATGGTCTCGTCGAGCCAGTAGGCGACGACCTGGTCCGGGGCCTTGCCTGACTCGACCCAGGCGTCAATCTCATCGAGGAAATTGACCCAGGAGGGCCCTGGTCCGCCGATGCAATGCTCCACGCCCGGCATCAGGAACATACGCACGTCATCCGCAGCCGACTCATCGTGCGCAAGGACCTGCTCATAGTAGTCGGCAAACGCGAGAGATGTCTGCGCATTGTCCGACCAGCCGTTGTAAATCAGCATTTTGCCGCCGCGCTCGCGAAACGCCGACAGGTCCGGATCGGTGGCATTGAGCGTCTCGGCAGCACGGGCCCCGTCCTTGGCAAGGTTGTCATAGTCGTAACCGACGTAACTCCACTCAGGATCGTTGTAGATCAAATACCGCATGATCTCCTTGCCAAATGAGAAATAGGCACTCGGCGTCACGGGCGATTCAAATGGCCCCATGTCTATACCGGACTGAAAGTCATCGGCGTCGTCGTCGTACTTCAGCCCGCCGGTGAGCCAGCGGGACCACCCCCCCTCGGCGCCTTCACCACCAAACGGAAATCCGTAGTACAAGGACCGTCCCTGGGAATCCTTGGGCCCGTCGTAAACGACCCTGACCGCCGCAAGCTGCTCCTCGCTGAGGCAGCTGTCGGTCTTCTCCCCTTCGCACAGCAAAGTTGCCACATCGAACTGGCACTGTCGGGGGTCGTTGAGGATCCCGTCTTCCAAACCGTCCATCGCATCGCACATGGCGAGGTACGACGACTCGATCAAACGCTGCTCCTGCGGGCCCACCACAGCTTCCTGCAGGTTGGAAGGATCGGGGTACATTGCCGCGCTGATCTGGGTGGCCGCCGCAGCAACCCCCGGAAAATCGTATGCCGGTGAGCCGGCCACGATGCCGTCGAAATCCTCCGGATACCGCTGAGCCTCCATGAAGCCCTGCCCCCCTCCGCGAGAGCATCCGGTGAAGTAGCTGCGGCTGATGCCCTCGTCGTAAAAGTCGGTGATCAGCGCCTTCGCCGTTACCGCGGTGCGGTGGACGGCCTGGTGGCCAAAGCTGACGAGGCGCTCCAGGTTGTTGTAGGCCCAGCTCGCATTGAGCGGATGCCCCGCATGGCCGGCGTCGGTGCCGACCGTTGCATAGCCTTTTTGCAGGGATCCGAGCAAAAGCGAGGTGTTTTGCACGCTTCCGACGAACCCACCGCCGCCGCCCATGACGAACTTGCCGTTCCAGTTCTCCGGCAGCAGAAGCTCGAAATTGGTCTCGGTACCGATCACGCCGACCACCTTGCAATGCGGCGCCATCGAGGCCTCCTGCGTGACCGAGATGAGCCGGACGTCGGGAAGTGCCGGAAACGATGCCTGAGAACAGACCGGACCCGAGGTCGCCGGCAGGCTCTGCTCCGAGGTTCCGCACGCCGTGAGCACGGCTGTCAGCAGAATTAACAAGCCTACATCTAATGGCCTTTCAAACATCATTTCGTCCCCTTCCACTCTCGATCGCAATCAGCCAGATCCTCAGGTAAGGCAACAGAAACCTCAACCCCCGAGGCAGTTTCCGACCGGCACTGCCGATCCGACGATGTTCACAAGCATATTCACCTGCTCCGCCATTCGCTTATCATTTGACGCCACCCTCGCAAAGGCGCTGAGCAAGAGGGAACCATGAGCGAGACCAGCAGGCACTGCAGCAAGCCACAGGTGCCAATTATCCGTGCGGCCAACCTGATGGGCTTCATCGACTTTCTGGAGAAAACCGCCGGGCCAGCGGACGGCTGCCTGGGACGTGCGGGTCTTTCCCGGGAGCTCACGAAGCGTCCCGAATGTCTGATTTCTTTCCCAAGGGCGATCAGATTCCTGGAGCTGGCATCGGCCCAAATCGGTACCCCGCACATGGGTTGGTACGTCGGGCGGGATCATCCCATCAGCGCGCTAGGCAGCTATGGCCAGCGGCTCGACGCCTGCGTGACCGTGCACGACTACCTGCGCACCGGGGTGTCACTTTACCCGAGAGTAAGCAACCGGGACTCCCTCAAGCTCGAAGAGGTCCGCGAGGGCCTGCGGATACATCACGACTCCGGCCTCCCGCCAAGTTTAGGAACCCATCAGAGCGATCTTCACTTCATCGAGATTACTCTCGGCAAGCTCCGGGAAGCCCTCGGACCTTCCTGGACCCCAGGCCGTGTGGGCATCGCGCACAGCCCCAGCGAACCCGTGCCCGCGGATTCGCTGCTCGCAAGCGCCGGTGTCCTTACCAAAAGCGGAACGGCATTCATCGAAGTCAGCAAGGCCGAGCTACGCGCCGTTTTCCCGCGCAGACGCAGACCAACCAACAGCCGCCCGCCCAGCGTCAGCCTCTCGAGCCTTCCCGCGGACTTCGTCGGGCTGGCCCGAGCGCAGATCGAAATGCTGCTGCCGACCGGACGCATCGGCATCGAGCTGCTGGCGGAGAGCATGGGGTTGTCGGTTCGCAGCGTGCAGCGTCGCATCGCAAGCGCGGAATCGAGTTTCTCCGAGCTGCTGGAGGACGCTCGATTTCGACTCGCAACTAGCTGGCTGGAGCACACTTCCAAATCGGTCACCGAGATCGCCTTCGACCTGGGATATCAATACCCTGCCAACTTCACTCGAGCGTTCCGAGCGAGAACGGGGTTGCCGCCGAATGCCTATCGAGCAACCTTCTCCGGAAGCGCCTGACGTTCGAAGCGGCATCGCCCGACCTGACCCCCGCGCTTCATCGCCCCCTCGAATGGAGGTAGCATCGCAAACTTCGTTGCGGGCAAAGCGATTTCCGCATCACGCTCGAAGCGGCACGCGCAGAGGAAAACATGATGATCACACGGATAGCGGCGACCACCGCCGCATTGCTGCTGAGCTTCGCCGCCTGGGGCGCCGAGCAGCCGAACATCCTCGTGATCTGGGGCGACGACATCGGCATCACCAACATCAGCGCGTACAGCGACGGCATCATGGGGTACCGCACGCCGAACATCGACCGTATCGCCAGCGAGGGCGTGCGCTTCACCGACTACTACGGCGATCAGAGCTGCACGGCAGGCCGGTCCACTTTCATCACTGGCCAGTCGGGCCTGCGAACGGGGCTGACCAAGGTGGGCCTGCCCGGCGCCGAGCTGGGCATTCAGGACCGAGACGTGACGCTGGCCGAGGTGCTCAGGGACATGGGCTACGCCACCGGGCAGTTCGGCAAGAACCACCTGGGCGACAAAGATGAGCATCTGCCCACCAATCACGGCTTTGACGAGTTCCTGGGCAACCTCTATCACCTGAACGCCGAGGAGGAGCCTGAGGATCCCGACTATCCAAAGGTCCCCGGCTTCCGGGAACGGTTCGGGCCGCGCGGCGTGATCCACTCGTTCGCCGATGGGAAGGTAGAGGATACCGGGCCGCTCACGCGCAAGCGCATGGAAACGGCGGACGAGGAATTCGTTGCCGCCGCGAAGGATTTCGTCGACCGGTCCGTCAAGGCCGACAAGCCGTTCTTCGTCTGGCTCAACACCACGGGCATGCACTTCCGCACCCACCCGGCGGAGAAGCACCTGGGCAAGTCGGGCCAGGGCCCGTACAACGACGTCATGATGGCCCACGACGAGCTTGTCGGGCAGATGCTGAACCAGCTGGACGCGCTGGGCATCGCCGAGAACACCATCGTCTTCTACTCCACGGACAACGGCGTGCATTTCAACACCTGGCCGGACGCCGGGGTCACCCCGTTCCGAAGCGAAAAGAACACCAACTGGGAAGGCGCCTACCGCGTGCCGGCCATGGTGCGCTGGCCCGGCAAGATCGCTCCCGGTCAGGTCTCCAACGAGATCATGTCCCACCTGGATTGGATGCCGACGCTCGTGGCAGCAGCCGGGGATGTCGGGCTCAAGGACAAGCTTCTCGAGGGCACGCGGATCGGCCGTAAGCAGTCGAAGCTGCATCTGGACGGCTATAACTTTCTGCCCTATCTGACCGGCCAGGCCGAAAACGGGCCGCGCCGGGAGTTCCACTACTTAAACGACGAGGGCATGCCGGTGGGCGTGCGGGTCGGGGACTGGAAGATCGTCTTCGCCGAGAACCGCGGCAAGACGATGGCGCTGTGGGCAGAGCCGTTCGTCACGCTCAGAATGTTCAAGATCTACAACCTGCGCCGTGATCCCTTCGAGCGTGCCGAGCACAACTCGAACTCCTACTGGGACTGGATGATCGACAAGGCGCCTCAGGGCTACCTGGGCCTCGCCGCCACGGCGCAGTTCCTGCAGTCCTTTCAGGCGTACCCGCCGAGCCAGCGGCCGGACAGCTGGTCCATCGACCGGCTGACCGAAGCGCTTCTCGAGCAGCAATGAACGTCCGCAGCGCCATCGCCGGGGGCCTCCTGTGCATCTGCTGGATCAGCGGCGCGGCCTGGGGAGAAGCGGAACCGATCGCCCAGGCCGATCTGCCCCCGGACGCCGCCCCTGCCGACCCGTACGGGCGCGACACCCCGAGGGGATCGATGGAAGGCTTCCTGGAATCCGCCGGCGAGGGCGACTTCGAGCGTGCGGCCAGATATCTGGATCTGCGAAACCTGCCGAATGCTCTGAATCGGTACTCACCGGAAACGCTCGCCCGAGGGCTCAATCTGGTGCTGGAGCGGGGAACCTGGCTGGACCTGACCCGGCTCAGCAACAGCCCGGAAGGCGACCTCGGCGACGGCCTGCCAACCTATCGGGATCCCCTGGACACCCTGTCGACCAGTCGCGGCGACGCCGAGCTTTGGCTGCAGCACGTCCCGTCGGATGTGCACGAGGGCATGCTGATCTGGAAGGTATCGAATCGCAGCGTGGCCAGGCTGCCGGAGCTCTACGACGAGTTCCGCTTCTCTCCGCCCCTGGAGTACCTGCGCACCACGCTGCCCGACGTGCGCCTGCTGGGCGTGCAGCTGTTCAAGTGGGTCTGGAGCCTGGCGGTGGGGCTGGCCGTCTGGGTGATCCTGTTCGGCACGTCGCGCCTGACGACACGGGGGGCCATCCGGCGAGGGACACGTTGGGGAGCGCCTTTGCGCTACTTCCTGTCGGTCCCCGTCTCCATATCCGCAAGCCTGCTCCTGGCCGGGGCCGTGCTCCGCTCTCTCGGGCTGGGGCTCGAGGCCCAGCGCATCTCGGAAATGCAGACCGGCAATCTCATCCTGATTGCCTGGGTCTTCTTCACCGGCATCAACTTCGCTCGGGACCTGTACATCGGCAAGCTGCAGAGCCAGGGCCGCGAGGGCACGGGCGCGCTGATCCGGCCGCTGGCCGCCGCACTCAAATCGGTGCTGGGGATCATCTTCGTCATCACCTGGCTCGACAACGCCGGCTACAACATCGGCGCCCTCCTGGCCGGCCTCGGCATCGGCGGCGTAGCCGTAGCACTCGTGCTTCAGAAACCCCTGGAGGACGTGTTCGCAGCCTTCACGCTGTTCACCCAGCAACCCATCCGGATCGGCGACTTCGGCCGCTTCGGAGAGCTCACCGGCACCATCGAGGAGATCAGCCTGCGAACCACGCGGATAAGGACACTGGAGAACACCGTGGTCGCCGTGCCCAATGCGAAGTTCGCCGCGGAGCCCATCGAGAACATCTCGGCTCGCCGCCGGATCCTGTACCGGCCTTACGTCCGGCTGGAGTTCGGTACCACCCAGGAGCAGGTGGAGAACATCCTGCAGGGAGTCGGGAAGTTGCTCGCGGGTCATCCGAACGTGCTCGAGGAGGGCCGCCGGGTAAGGCTGCTGCGATTTGGCGAGATCGGCATCGAGATCGAAGGCTTTGCCTACATCGACACCACCGTGTACGTGGACTATCTGGAGATCGCCGAGGAGTTGAACCTCGCCATCATGAACATCGTGGAGAGCGCGGGCGCCCGATTCGCTCAGCTCTCCGGCGACAGCGTCAAGCAGATGGTGGCGACCGGCTGATCCGTGTGCAGATGGGGGTCGCAGCCGCGCTGTCGACACGTCCGCGCCGCCGTCGGCATACTGCTGCCTGACACCACCGGGATCATTCGTCGCGCCGCTGACCCGGACGCGGCCGGGAAGCACGACACACCATGCCCTACGAACAGATTCAAGCGCTCAACGAGCGCATGCAGCGCTCCATCATCGGCCAGGAAGCCGTGGTGGAGCGGCTCATCATCGGCCTGCTCGCCAACGGCAACCTGCTCGTCGAGGGCCTTCCCGGCCTCGCGAAGACCCGGGCGATCAAGTCCCTGGCCAAGAACCTGGAGGCCGACTTCAGCCGCATCCAGTTCACCCCGGACCTGCTGCCCTCGGACGTGACGGGCACGGAGGTCTACTACCAGCAGGAGGGGCGCAGCGAGTTCCGGTTCGAGCCCGGCCCGATTTTCGCCAACATCGTCCTGGGCGACGAGATCAACCGGGCGCCCGCAAAGGTCCAGGCCGCCATGCTGGAAGCGATGGAGGAACGCCAGGTCACCGTGGCGGGGACGACCCATCCCATGCCCGAGCTCTTCATGGTCATGGCCACCCAGAACCCGGTGGAGCAGGAAGGAACCTACCCGCTGCCAGAGGCGCAGATGGACCGCTTTCTGATGCACGTCAACATCGAGTACCCGCCGGTGGAGGACGAGGTGCTCATCATGGATCTGGTTCGGGCGGAAGAAGGCGCCACCGGCAGCGATGGCGGCTCCGGATCGGAGGAGGCGCGCATCCCCCAGCAGGCGATCTTCGACGCCCGGGCGGAGATCGCGGCGATTCACCTCTCCGACGCCATCAAGCGGTACATGGCGGATCTGGTCTACGCCACCCGCACCCCGCAGCGCTACTCGGACGACCTCGACCGCTGGATCGACGTCGGTGCGAGCCCCCGGGGGTCCCTGGCGCTGGACAAGTGCGGGCGCGCCCACGCGTGGCTGAATCGTCGGGATTTCGTCGATCCCGGCGACGTCCGAGCGATCGTTCACGACTGCCTGCGCCACCGGCTGATGCTCTCCTACGAAGCCAAGGGCGAGGGCGTCACCTCAGACAAGGTGATCGACGTGCTGCTGGAGAAGGTGGCCCTGCCCTGACTCGAGCATGAGCGTCGATCCCCGCATCCATGTCACCCTGCAGCACCTCACCTCCATGCAGGGAGCGGCCGGCGGCATCACGTTCCTGCCGCGACAGGCTTCGGCCAGCGTCCTCAACGGCCGGCACGCTTCCCGTCTGCGGGGCCGCGGCCTGAACTTCGAGGAGATGCGCGGCTACCTTCCCGGCGACGATGTCCGCTCCATCGACTGGAAGGCCACCGCGCGCACCGGCCAGCCCCATGTTCGGGTCTTTACCGAGGAGCGTGATCGACCCGCGCTGCTGGTCGTGGATCAGCGGATGTCCATGTTCTTCGGCTCCCGGCTCAACATGAAATCCGTCACCGCCGCCGAAGCCGCCGCCATCGCCGCCTTCCGCATACTGGATGCCGGCGACCGGGTCGGCGGCGTGGTGTTCGGCGACGACGAGCACGTGGAGTTCGTGCCCAGGCGCAGCCAGCGCACGGTCTACGGGCTGCTGGAAGCCGTCACCGAGATGAACCAGGGTCTGCACGCCGACAAGACCGTGGACGCCCGACCCGGCAGCCTGAACGACATCCTCAAGAGCGTGGCTCGCATCGCCCACCACGATCATCTGGTTCTCATCTTCAGCGACTTCGACGGCATCGACGAGTACACCCACCGGCACCTGAACGGGATTGCCCAACACAACGACATCATCGCGATGCTCGTGTACGACCCCATGGCCGAGGGGCTCGAGCCGGGCCAGCGGGCCGTCATCGGGGACAGCCGCATGCAGGCGGAGGTGGACCTGGGATCGGAGGCGACGCGCACCGCCGTCAGCGGGTTCAGCCGCCAGCGCCTCGAGCGCATCTACCAGTGGCAGACCGAGATCAACCTTTCGGTGCTCCCGTTGAGCGCGGGTGAGCCCACGCTGCCCCAGATCCGCCGACTGACGGGCGGCATGGCTCCGAGGCGCAAAGTACGATGAGCGCTTACGACGGCTTGAACCTGCCCCAGCTCCTGGAGCTCATGCACGAGCTGCACTTGCCCGAGCCGATCTCCATGGTGCCCCAGACCCCCGGCTGGTGGGTGCTCGCCGGGTGGCTCGCGGCCATTGCGCTGATGACCGCCGCTCACCTTGCCGGGCGCCGCCGGCGCAACCGCTATCGGCGCGAGGCTCAATCCTCGCTGGACGGCATCGCCGCCCGGGCGGCGGACGATCCGTCCGGAAGCGCCCAGGAGATCGCCGCCCTGCTGAAACGAACGGCGCTGGCCGCTTACCCGCGGGCGACGGTCGCATCCCTTTACGGAGCCGATTGGGCGGCCTTTCTCTGCACAACGGCCGGCAACGATCCGGAGATCGCCGCTGCCGCAGACGGGCTCGCCGGCAGCGCCTACCGCGCTGACGCGGACGGCCGTGCGCTCGTCAGCCCGGCCGGTCGCTGGATCAGGCTGCATCGTGCTTGACCTGGCCTCCCCCTGGGCGCTCCTGCTCACACCGCTGCCCCTGGTGATCTGGTGGCTGCTGCCGCCCCAGCGGGAAGCGGTGAGCGCGCTGCGCGTGCCCTTCTTCGATCGGATCGTAGCCAGCGCCGGTTCCCAGGCGCGGGCCGGCGCGGTGATCATGCGCCGCCGGCCTCTGCAGATGCTCGTGGCGGCCACCGTGTGGCTGCTGGTCGTTTTCGGCCTCGCGCGGCCGGAGTGGGTGGGCGAGCCCATCGTGCGCACCGAGGCGGCGAGAGACATCATGCTGGCCATCGACCTGTCCGGTTCCATGGACTACCGGGACTTTCCCGACGGCGACGGGCGCAACATCGGCCGGTTCGAGGCCGTACAGAAGGTGGTGGACCGCTTCATCGCCAACCGCGAGAGCGATCGGGTCGGCATGATCGTGTTCGGCACCAAGGCCTATCTGCAGATACCGTTCACGCGCGACCTGGAATCGGCCCGCGCCCTCGTGAAGCTCATGGAGGTCGGCATGGCCGGTCCCAAGACGGCCCTGGGAGACGCCATCGGGCTGGCCATCCGCACCTTCGAGTCGAGCGAGGTCGACGACCGTCTGCTCATACTGCTGACCGACGGCAACGACACCGGCAGCGCCATGACGCCCGTCAACGCCGCGGAGATCGCGAAGCTGAACGCGGTGGAGGTCTACACCATCGGCATCGGGGACACCGAAGCATCAGGCGAGGACCGGGTGGACTTCGAGGCGTTGACAGAGATCGCCGAGCGCACGGGCGGCGCCTTCTTCAACGCGGAGGACGCCTCTGCGCTGACCGCCATTTACCAGCGCATCGACGAAGCCGCGGTGGCCGACGTTCGCACCCAGTCCTGGCGGCCCCGGGCATCCCTCGTGCACTGGCCGGCGGGCGCGGCGGCGCTGCTGATCATCCTTGCCTACGCTGCGCTCCTGATCGGTGCCCGGCGAAGGAACGTGCCCGCATGATGGAGCTCCTGCACTTCATCCGGCCCCTGTGGCTCGCTGCTCTGCCAGCCATCGTGTGCGTGTGGTGGCTGGTTCGGCGGCGCGATGCGCTGCAGGCGAGCGCCGGCCGGTTCTTGGCGCCGCACTTGAGCGAGGCGCTGACCATCAACCGCAATGCCAGGCGCGGCTTACGCGCCGTGGACGGCGTCGCGGTCACGGCCATCCTGCTCGCCCTGGCCACGGCGGGGCCCACCTGGAGCCGACAGGCCAGCCCCTGGTATGCGGAGACCGCGCCGGTGGTGGTGGCCGTGGAGGTGTCCGACAGCATGCGCGCCAACGACCTGCAGCCAACCCGCCTGGATCGGGCCCGGTTCAAGATTCTCGACCTGATCGCCGCGCGTACGGGATCGCGGACGGCGCTGATCGCCTATGCCGGCAGCGCGCACACGGTCATGCCGCCCACCACCGATGCGGAAGTGCTCAGGCCGTTTCTGGAGAGCCTGGACCCCGCCATCATGCCCACCGGCGGGGCCAACGCCGCCGCCGTGCTGCCCCTGGCCCGATCGCTGCTCGGCGAGGCGGCCGCAACCGGAACCCTGCTGTTCGTCAACGACGGCTTCGACCCCGTGGACGTTCCGGCCCTGGCCGCCTTCGCCCGGGATCCTGGCAACCCCCCCATGGCGGCTCTGGTCCTCGGCACGGAAGCCGGCGGCGTAGCGCTCATGCCCGACGGATCGCCCGTTCAGAGCGAGGGCGGCGATCGCCTGGACACCCGGGTGGACGCATCGCTGTTGCGTCGCGCCGAGTCCGAGGGCGGCGTCACCATCGTCCGCACCGGTCCGGGGGACGCCGACGTCCGCCGGTTGCTCCGCGTGGTGGAGTCGAACCTGCGCCAGGCGGACGACCCGGACGCCACCTGGCGCGATCAGGGCTGGTGGCTCTTGTGGCCGGCCGCGCTGCTGTCGCTGCTGTGGTTCCGCCGCGGATGGACCATGCAGTGGTAGCCCGACTGGTAATCATTACCCTGGCAGCCGCGGGCATCCTCGGGGTGCTAACGTGGCAACGAGGCGACTTCACCGGGCTGTGGCTCACTCCGGACCAGCAGGCCTTGAAAGCCTACGAACGGCGGGAATTTCGCGACGCCTTCGATGCGTTCGAGGACCCGGCGTGGAAGGGCGTTGCCGCCTATCGCAGCGGCCTCTACGGCGAGTCCGCCGACGCCTTCGGCCGCATCGACAGCGCCCGGGGCTTCTACAATCGCGGCAACGCCTTCATGAAAGGCCGGGAGTACGGCAAGGCCATCACCGCCTACGAGCAGGCCGTGGCCGACGATCCGGACTGGCTGGAAGCGCGGGAGAACCTCGCTCTGGCCCGCCACGTGCTCGACTACATCGAACGGGTCCGCGAGCAGTCGGACACCGGCGACGACACTGAGCTCGGCGCCGACGACTACGTCTTCGACAACACCCGCAAAAAAGGGGTGGAAATCGAGATCACCCAGGAGAGCACCATCGAGCTCGAGTCCGCCGAGAAGTGGATGCGCTCGGTGGACACCCAGACGCGGGACTTTCTGCGTTCACGGTTTCTGCTCGAAGCCGTCCGGCGGGGTGATCTGTGATGCTGCGCCTGCCGCTCCTGGTGATGCTTCTGGGCTGCACGGTGCTGGCCGCTGCGGCTCCAGCGCAGCCGGTGGTGCGCGTTGAGGTAAATCCAGAAAGCGTTCGGGTCGGCGAATCGGCGGAGCTCAAGGTGATCGTGCTGGTTCCCACCTGGTTCGCCCGGCCGCCCGTCTACCCCACGTTCGAGCTCGCCAACGCCATCACGCGCCTGCCGCCGGACAGCTCCTACCCCACCAGCGAGCGGGTGGGCAGAGAGACCTGGTCCGGCATCGTCCGCAACTACCGCTTCTATCCGCTGCTTGGCGCCAACTATCGTTTGTCGGGCGAAACGATCACCGTGACGTACGCCAATCCGGGCAGCACGCCGCTCACGGTCGAGGTGGCCGTCCCGGAGATATCGATCCGCGGCGTCGTTCCCGCGGGCGCCGAGGGGTTGAACCCCTACCTCGCCGGCAGGCGGCTCACCCTTTCGCGGGCCGTCGAGAGCCAGGCCGAGCCGCTCCGGGTCGGTGACGCGGTAGTGGTGACATACGCGGCCGAGCTGGATGGCCTGCCCGCGATCTTTCTGCCGCCTCTGCTGCCCGAACTCGACGTCGACGGGGTAAGCGGCTATGCGGACGTGCCGAAGCTGGGCGATGGGCCTCCGGCGCGGCGCGAGGAAAAGCTGACCCTGGTTTTCGACGCCGGGGGCACGTTCACCTTGCCCGGCACGAAGCTGTCCTGGTGGAACAGCGAGTCGGGGCGGATCGAGACTACCAGCCTCGAGGATCTGAGTTTCGAGGTGACCGGACCGCTGCCGTCGGCCAGCGTGCAGACCTACGACGAACGGGCACTGCTTGGCCTGGCGATCGCGGTCACGCTGGTCCTCGTCCTCGGGCTGATCGCGTGGAAGGCCGCACCGGCTCTCGCCCACACCCTGCAAAGGGCCGCCGAAGCGCGTCGGCGCTCGGAGCCCTACGCCTTTCGCCAGCTGCGCCGAAGCATCCGCGCCGGCAACCGCTCGGCCATTCACGCCGATCTGCTCGCCTGGTTGAAGAAGCTGAACGTGGAACACGACGCGCGCGCCTTTGCCCGCGTTTACGGCAACGAAAGGCTCGTGGCCGCGATCGATTCGCTGAGCGCCCATCTCTATGGGCGCTCTCAGCCCGATGCCGATCCGGCAGAGCTTCGGCGAGGACTGGTGGCCGCGCGCCGCCGCTGTCAGCGAAGTCAGGGCGGGGCGGACCGCGCCGCCGGCCGGCTACCGGCACTGAACCCCTGAGCCGATCGTTCGAGATCCGAAGCGAGGGCCCTCAATACTCGATGACGATGGCGCCCACCGGACACGCGTTGGCGGCAGACTGCGCGTCGACCTCGAGTTCCTCGGGGACTTCTGCACGCCGACGGCGGAGAGGTTCACTTCTTCAGGATCCACGACCAGACCTCCCCGGCTTTCTCGAAGACGACCAAAAACGATGAAGGCTGCAGAGGCCGCTGAGAATTGGCGTTTCCACTTACGGCTGAGCGCTTATACTTGGCACCCCGTCTGCGTGACGGGATTCTTTTGTATCAGAGGGGAACCAACCATGCGCATGGCCATCGGATTTGCAACGCTCTGCATCGTCCTGACCCTGCCGTCGGAGGCCAACTCCGCCTTCGGCAAGAAGAAGAGCCCCGAGGAGCGTCGGGAAAACATCACCGAGATGCGCGAAGACGTCCTGAACAGGCTCTACGACGAAAGAGCATCGGCCAAGGCACAGGTTCAGGATTCGGTGGGTTACGCCGTGTTCTCCAACACGGGCGTCAATCTGTTCCTGCTCTCCACGGCCAACGGCGCAGGCGTCGCACATGACAACGGGGCCGGCAAAGACATCTTCATGAACATGTTCTCCGCCGGCGGCGGGATCGGTCTCGGCGTCAAGAAGTTCAGCGCCGTGTTCATTTTTCACACTCGCGACGCCTTCGATCAGTTCGTTGAGGAGGGCTGGAACTTCACCGGCCAGGCGGATGCCGCGGCGACCACTGACGCCGAGGAAGACGAGCAGGTCGGCGCCGCCGGCGGCACCGTCGGGATCAACGACGGCGTCACCGTGTACCAGATGACCGAGAAAGGCCTCGCGTTACAGGCGACCCTTCAGGGCACCAAGTACTGGAAGAACGAAGACCTCAACAACTGACGGTTGAACGCCTACTCGGCGTCAGCCGGCTGCTCGCGTACCGAGAGCGCAACGGACTGGGTGACCGTGAAGACCACGATGTCACCCACCGAGACCCGCTCCAGATTGGACGGGTTCATCGGCTCGATCTCCTCTAGCGCCCCATCGGGACCTTCGAGGGTAGCGGTGCTGGCCTCGAGGTCAATGGCAACGATTTTCGCCGTGATCACGTTGACCTCGGCTGCCGCCACGCCGGGCATCTCGCCCTCATCGGTCCGAGCAACGGCGCCCATCACGCCGTGCCCTGGCTCGCTGCCATCTCCCGGCAGCACCTCCACGTCCAGAGACTCCACGTACTCCGCGTCGATGAGATCCCCCGCCGCCACCTGATCGAGATTGCGGACCTCGTCTGACGCGGTGAAGGTGATGGCGTTGCCCCGGGGTCCCCTGACAGTGACCACCCGAGTTTCGTGGTCGATGGCCTCCACAATCGCCGTGAGCGTTTCCTTCTGGGTGGCCGAGAACGTAACCAGGCCATCGCCCCCGTGCCCGTCGCCAAGTGCGACGTTAGCCCCCGAGATGACGATAACCCCCAGCAACAGCCGAATAACCTTCATGGCAGTGGACCCCTTGAATTGAGCGCGGCTGATGATATCGGCGACGGACATTCACGCGCAACGCGGACGGCGCGGCGAAAGCGAGGAGGGGCGAGCACGAGTGACTCCAGCGCTTACGGTCACCCCTCCGGTCACTATCGAATCCGAGTGGAGGCCGCTATCCCCTCCTGCTATGGTCTGGAAACCAATTGCGCCGGGCCGGCAGGATAAGATCGACAAGCGCGCTGCCTGCGCCGGTATGGCGGAACCAGAGGACATCATGAGAATTCCAAAGTATCTGGCGCTGTGCGCCCTTGTGGCTCTGGGCGGCTGCGCGAGCTGGAGTCAGGAGACCGGTGTGGACAACCGCTGGCGCGGAGCCGAGGTGCCCGTCTGGGTCACCGGCGAAACCACGGCAGAGGACGTCATGACCGCACTCGGGCCGCCTTCCCAGATCATCGCCCTCAAGGATCAGGTGGTCTACTACTACCTGAAGGAGACAATGGCCGGCTCGGCCTATGTGCTGATTCTCTACAACAACGCGAAGATGAGGGCCGAGTACGATCGGGCCATCTTCTTCTTCGACGACGGGGGCAAGCTAACCCGTTACGCGTACAGCAACGAGACGCTTTCCCACCGGGGCGGCTGATGCCCATCGTCGCCATCGCGACCCTCGCGATCCTGCTCGCCGCATCGAGCGGCTGCTCGATGATTCACCAGGACGTCGGCAAGAAGCCGCCACGCGAGGCGTCCCGAGCGCTGGCCGACCGTGCGGACGCCACCGTGGACGATGTGCTGGAGGCGCTGGGCCCACCGCACGCCATGAGCGCGATCAACGACGGTTACGCCTTCCTGTACCACTGGTACGCGGTTGAAGAACGCCAGCTCGGGCTCTCGTCCAACTGGCCCGTGTTGCGCTGGTTCCGGCTGGCCATCGCCCGAGCCGACATTGACGCCACCGCGTTGATCGTGCACTTCGACGACCAGGGTGGCGTCCGGGCCTATGGCCTGGATCAGCGATCCATCGATCTGGGCGGGGGCACGGGCTTCCAGCCAATTTTCGTGGTGACGCCCCTGGTGGACGCGGACGAGTATCTCGAGGACATCTGGCCCGCCCACCGCTGGGGCATGTCCATGCTGCGCGAAGCCCCCGCCACGCTGAACGCCCATGCGGGCGTGGATTCCGGCATGCAGGGGATTGAAATGCGCTCGACGTCGCTGAAGGTGGGGCAGCGCACCCTGGAGATGCAGAAAGAGCAAAGCAGCTCCAGCCGCTGAACGGCCGCGGTCAGAACGCCTCGCCGATGCCGATGTAGAACTCGGCGCCGTGCTTGCCGACGGCCAGGTCCGCAGAAATACTCACCCGGTGCTTCTTCGACAGCACGTAGCGCGCACCAATGCCCGCCGCCGGCAGGAAGTCGTCGCCGAAGTCGCCGATCTCGTCAGCCACCTCACCCACCCCGGCAAAGCCCGTCAGGATCCAGCTGTCGTGAAGGTGCCAGCGGTACTCACCCTGCACGGCGTACATGAGCTTGTCACGGTAGCGTCCGGCCGGGTAACCGCGCAGATCGGGGCCGCTGCCGAAGCTGCTGAGCAGAAAGAACGGCGCGTTACCACCGGTGGCCTTGATCACCGCACGCAGGGCCAGAGCGTCCCGGGTGCGCATGGCCCGATAGTGATTCAGAGCGAGCTTGTAGGTCTCCGCTTCGAAATCGCTGCCAAAGTCGTCGCGGTAGATCTTGGTGTCCCCATCGATCAGCCATCCCCGTCGGGGAAACTGCTCGTGGTCGCGGCTGTCGAACTGCACCGGCACCCACAGCGCGCCGAGGTCCACGTTGAACGACGGGGTGATCTCTCGTGGCCACTCGGGAGGCAGAGGAACCCGCGTCCTCGTCTCGACGTTGCCGCGGACGAAGCCGATTCCCGCGTAAAGCTGGTTCCAGAAACGCCACTTGGCGTTGGCGAAGTAAAGCGGTGCTTCCTGCTCGATCTCGATGTTTATGCCCGAGTCACCGACGAAGTCGCCGAAGCCGTAGAACTTGTAACGGATATCGGCGTAGCCCGCGCCCGCCTGCAGGCGCAGGCGGTCGTCCAGCAAGTGAAATTTCCCGCCGGCCCCGAACGCGTAGCTGCCATTGTCCGAGGCCATGGCGAAGCCCCCGATGGCAGACGGGCGCTTTTTTGCGTCTTCACCCCTGTCGCCAAGAAAATATCCCCCGACCACGGACAGCTGGAAGCCGAGCTGAGGCGATCGGCTGGGGATGGGCGCGACGACCAGATCCTCCGGCCACTTCTTGAACAGGCGCTGCATGGGGTTGCCGGCGAATTTGGCATCGTCGAGCTCGAAGCCCCCATCGGCCATGGCATCCGCCATTTCCTGCGCGGCCAGCTCGAAATCGTCCTCCGCATCGACGGCGTACTCGTCCGGTTCGGCCCAACCAACCGAGCCAACAAGCAGCATGGAGGCCACCACGATGAGTCCGCGCGCATTCATCCTATCGCCTCAACACCTCGACCAGCGGCTCGCCAACGGAGCCGCTGGGCGCCTTGATCTGCAGCAGCGCGGACAGCGTCGGCGCGACATCTACCGTGCGCACGGCACGATCGATCTTTGCCGGGCGGAGCCGAGCGCCGGCAAACACGACGGGCACGTGGGTGTCGTAGCGCCAGGGAGAACCGTGGGTGGAGGCCACCGTGAGCCCGTCGAAGTCGTTGATGAACCAGTTGGGCTCGAACACGATGAACACATCGCCGGAGCGGTCCGGATGATGGTTGCGCAGAACGCGGCGATGGATCTCCGAGTCGGGAATGCTGGCCGAGCCCAGGGCCGTGCTGGACACGGCCAGGGCAACTCCGGGCAACTTCGTCAGCTCCTCGATCACCGCCGCTTCCAGGGCGCCTCGGTCGATTTGCTCGTTGCCGGCGACTTCCGGGCTGAAGTAGAGATACGGATGAGCGTACTTCTCGAACAGCGCGCCCTCGATCCCGAATCGCGCTTTGATCCGATCGATGGCGTCAGCCTTGTCCCAGCTGTCCGGGTCGACGTAGCCACCCGGGATACCCAGGCTGTTCAGGTATCCGGGAGAATCCGGCGCGCCGTGATCGGCGGAAAGCACTATCAGCGTGTCGGCCAGGCCCACCTGCTCGGCGACGAAGGCGAACAGCTCCGCCAGGGTTCGGTCGAGCCGGAGAATGTTGTCTTCCGCCTCCAGGCTGGACGGTCCGAAGACGTGGCCAACGTAGTCGGTGGAGGAAAAGCTCACGCTCAGGTAGTCGGTGGTCGCGTCCTGCCCCAGCGACTCCTCGACGATGGCTCGTTTGGCGAAGTCGAGCACCAGCCGGTCACCGGCCGGGCTCAGGGTCAGCCAGGTGGCGAAGTAGGGGCTGCTGGGGTCGCCAAAGGCGTGGGGAAATACCCGGCCGAATCCCGCCACGTCGGTTTCCCAGGGCCGATCGTCGGCCTCCCCAAACAGGTAGGTGTCCTGTTCGCGCAAGAGCTCCCAAGCCGTCCCGGCGTATGCCGCGGCGGGCCCGGCGGCGTTGAAGTCCGAAACCCAGTCCGGGTAACGGTCCAGGTAATAGGTGCTGGTGACGAACCCGCCCGTCGCCTTTGAAAACCAGTACGCGGTGCCGGAATGACCCGCCATGGAGATGGCGCCCCTATCCTTGACCGAGACGCCAATGGCTTTCGCGCGACCGTTGGTATTGCTGCGAAGCTCATCGGCAAAGGTGGTCACCAGGATCGCGGCGGGCGAGCGGCCTTCGCTGCGGGCGGCGCGCTGGGTGGGATCGATCTCCGTGGCATCGTCGACGTCGGCGGCCTCGGTGAGCAGCCGGTGGTCCCCATCCTCGACGTTGTAGGTCGTGAACCCGGTTTCCCGGTCGAACCAGAGATTGCCCACCATGCCGTGAACGGAGGGGTGCGCGCCGGTAGCCAGGGTGGCGTGGCCGACGATGGTTTCCGTGTTGGCGTGTGCGTGATGGGCGTTCGTGAAGACGATGCCCTTCTCCCACAGATACTTGAAGCCGCCTTTGCCGAGCCGCTCGTAGTAGCGGGTCGGCAGATCGGCCCTGAGCTGATCCACCGTGATCTGGAGAATCAGCTTTGGCCGGCTGGCCGCCTCGACGGTTGCGATGCCGGTAATCAGCAGCAGCGCCGCGAGGGCGGCCGCTGCGCGCAATCGACGCGCTACCACGTCAGTTCGTCGGCGGTGACAGCACGCCCTTCTGATTGAGCTGCTGAAGGATCTGCAGCGCTTTCAGCGATCGGTAGTTGATGCCCGCGGCGTTCAGGGATTGGCCCTCCTGGAACGGATAGTCACCCATGGTCGAGAGGAACTCCTGAACCTTGGCCTGGATGGGCACGAACAGCCAGATATTGTCCGCCATCCAGCGGAGATACATGGACGACTCGTAGTGCATCTCTTCAAACGGATCCGAACGCAGATGGGTGATTACCGGCCAGTTGGCCACTTCCCGGATACCCGTCGCGATGTTGCCGTCGAAGGTCGCAAAGCTGACCTTCCAGTCCCGCCAGCGAACCGCATCCAGATCGCCGTTCTGGCCGAAGTAGAAGATCTCCTCGCGCGGCGCGTCCGCTTCGCCCTTGAGGTAAGGCAGGAAGTTGTAACCATCCGGGTGCACCCTCCAGCGCTTGCCGTTGGCCCGGTGGCCCTTTTTCAGCTTCTGCACAACGTCGTTTTCGCCCGCCGCGGCCAGCAGCGTCGGCAGCCAGTCCTCGTGGGACATGATGTCGTGGATCTTCGTCCCGGGCTTGATGGTCCCCGGCCAGCGCACCACCGCGGGCACCCGCATGCCGCCTTCCCAGGTAGTGCCCTTCTCGCCGTGGAACGGCGTCGTGCCGCCGTCCGGCCAGGTGACCTTCTCGGCGCCGTTGTCGGTGCTGTAGATGACGATGGTGTTGTCGGCGATGCCGAGGCGATCCAGCTGACCGAGAAGCAGGCCCACGTGGCCGTCGTGTTCGGCCATGCCGTCCGGGTAGAGCCCCATTTCCGTGACCCCCTCGGCCTCTGCCTTCAATCGCGTCCACACGTGCATGCGCGTCGTGTTCATCCAGACGAAGAAGGGCTTGTCGGCCTTCACCGAACGATCGATGAAGTCCATGGCGCTCCCGAGAAACTCCTCGTCCGCCGTCTCCATGCGCTTTCGCGTCATGGGCCCGGTGTCCTGGATCTGGCCGTCCGCCGTGCTCTTTATCACTCCTCGCGGCCCGAAGCGCGCCCGGAACTCCGGGTCCTTCGGATAGTGATAGGTCTCCGGCTCTTCCTCCGCATTGAGGTGATAGAGGTTGCCGAAAAACTCATCAAACCCGTGATTGGTCGGCAGGTGCTCGTCCCGATCACCCAGATGGTTCTTGCCGAACTGGCCCGTCGCGTAGCCGTGGTTCTTCAGCAGATCGGCGATGGTCGGGCTCCAGTCGGGTATCCCGTGATCGGCGCCGGGCATGCCGATGGTCAGCAGGCCCGTGCGGAACGGGTGCTGGCCCAGGATGAACGAAGACCGTCCTGCCGTGCAGCTCTGGTGGGCGTAGTAATGGGTGAACAATGCACCCTCCTCGGCGATCCGGTCGATGTTCGGCGTCTGGTAGCCCATCATCCCCAGGTTGTAGGCGCTGATGTTGCTCCAGCCCACGTCGTCACCCCAGATGACCAGGATGTTCGGCTTGTCCTGAGACCATGCGGACATTGAGGCGAACAGCAGCGCAAGCAGGATCGACGTGGTCGACGTCCGTCTACTCGATTTCATCTGTGAGATCTCCAAATCCGTGCGCAGTTAGAGTCGGTGAAGGCCTGAGCGTCTGGTTATTCTTCTTCCGCGGGTTCCTGAATGCGCACCAGGGCCGATCCCGCTGCGCTTTTCCAACGCTTGGCAAAACCGCACAGCCTAGCGCCCGGTCTCGGGATTGCAAGTTTGCCGGTGGGACGGTCAGGCCGAACCAGCAGGGAGCCGAAGTTCATGACGGGGGGCCGGTTTCATGAAGACGGCGACTCTGACACGATAGAGAGCCGTCGAATCACACTCGCCACTCCCAGGAAGTCCGGACGCAATCCTGATGAGACACTGGCCGCCGAGCCGCACGTCACCCATCGGCGCAGCAGACATCATCTTCAAAGCGATGCTGGTGCCGGCCGTGCTGCTGGCCGTTGCCGCCTGCACGCGGGAAGCGGAGCCACGGTGGCTGCTCCGCGCGCTGCCTGGGGAGTATCCCGAGATCGTCTACTTCGTGCCGACGACCTCCCGGGCGGTGGCCATGACTATCGACGACGGTCTGGATCCCGAGACCACGCCTCTGATCCTCGAGACGCTCAAAGCTCACGGAGCCTCAGCCACGTTCTTCGTCCTGAGCGACAGCATTGCCGGCCGCGAGGTTCTGCTGCAGAGAATCCTCTACGAGGGCCACGAGATCGGCCACCACATGACCGAGGACGAGGTCACGGTCTCCCTTAAACCGGCTGCGATGGCAGAGAAATTCCATCGCGCCGCGCAGACGCTCGACGCGTTTGCGCCCATCACCTGGTTTCGGCCGGGCTCCGGCCGTTACAACGACGCGGTGCTCGAGCTGACGCGCGCGCGGGGCTACCGGATCGCGCTGGCCTCGGTGGCACCGCTGGACACCGTGATTCATAATTCGGCCCGCATGGCGGGCTTCGTCGAGCGGATGATAGAGCCCGGCAGCGTGGTGGTGCTTCACGACGTGGGCGAGCGGGGCAGGAGAACCGCAGAAACCTTAAAGCTGCTGCTACCGAAACTGAAGGAACGGGGGTACGCGGTGGTCAGCCTGAGCCGGCTGGATGCGCTCGCCGGGATGGATACCAGTGCCACCGAGGAATGACGCGAAAAGCAGGACCGAAACCGTGACACCGACCGACTCTGGACCGGCGACGTTGAGACGCTTCCTGCCCTGGCTGCTCCCCACGGCTTTGCTTGCCGGGCACGCCGCGGCGGCCGATGTCCGTATCGGCGTCGACTGGAACGGCGACGGCTTGATCCAGACCCTGCCCGGCAGCCGCGTGCCACAGGACGCCCCCTCGGATTCGCAGCCTTTCGTGTTCTGGGTCAACCACGATCAGGACGATCTGGAGACCGGTGGAGAAACCTGGCCCATTGCCAGGCCCGACGCCAACACCCCGGCTCCCGATTCGAGCCGGGACCTGGAAGACTTCACGCGCCTGCATGTGGAGATCGACGATCTCGGATCGCTGCCCGGCGATGCCGTTCTGACACTCGCCTGGGCGAGCGGCTCCACCGCCGAATTGAACCTCTTCCGCAACGAAGACCCCGACTGCTCACGACGCTACCTGCTCGACGCCGAGGCCGGCCGCCGGCAGCTGAGCGCACCCCACGGCACGCCCATCGGGACCGTGGGGGCCAACGCCCTGAAAATCCCGCTGCAAACCCTCGGCGAGCCGGGTTTGGACGGCGCCGGATACTGCTTTCTGCTGGAGGTCGCGTCGCCCGGCCAGGGGCACCTGGTCGCCACCATCGCCGATGGAGAAGGCGTCCTGGCCCGTTCCGAGCCCATCGCCGCGGAGCTTCGCCACATCAAGTCCCTGTACCAGCGGACCACCATGACCTGGCCGGAAGAGATCCTGGCGCCATGGGCGTACACCACTGAGGCGCCTCCGGTACCCGATCTCCAATGGAGCAAGGACCCCCAGGGCCACGAGTTCGAGCCTGGCTGGTGGGAGACGGAAGATCACGTGGTCTGGGTGTACGGCTGGCTCAAAAGCGGCGAGGGATTGCGGGAGATGGCCACCACGCAGGCCGCCGAGACGATTTTCAAGCGGCTCTGGCACCGCGGCTACCGGGGGCGGCTTACGTTCTTTCACTGGCCCACGGTGAAGCCGCGCTACGCCTACGGGCTCCTCGAGAGCGAATACCGCGCCTACAAGTCCGCCCCCGCCCTGGTCGACTTTGTCAGCCAGATCCCGAAAGGCAAACGCATCCACGTCACCGCCCACAGCCTCGGCTGCGTGCTCGTCACCGAAGCAATCAAGCTGGGTCTGGAAGCCGAGGAGGCGCTCCTGCAGGTCGGCGCCATACCGGCCGCCGCCTACGACACCCGCCCGGTTCTCACCCTGCCCGACATGGCGGACGTGGTGACGCCGTGGCTGCCGGAGGAGGGCGGCTACCACGGTTACATCGACGAGACCCCGACCCCGGTGTACACGATGTACAACTACGCGGACGTCACCTTCTTCGGCTGGAACATCGCGCAGAAGCAGATGAAGCCGACGGCCAAGCGGGGCGGGTATCGCTACGCCTGGGAACCCGACGCACCGCAGGGCGAGCGCGCAAGGCTCTACTACAAGACGGGGTGGTTCAGCTCCAAATATCGGTTGGTCGACGACCCCCACGAGATCATGGCCTTCATCGCCAAGGCCAAAACCCACGCGATCGGTGCGGAAACCCGCGTTCAGGGGCACGTCCGGCGGGTGTTCGACCTGGCCCGAAAGCCGCACGACTTCCATACAGGCCACGTGGTGGGCTGGACGCGACCGGTCCACGAGACCACGGCGTTCTACAACCTCCTCCTCGACGTCTGGAACATCGCCTATGTCAGCGAACTGCTCTGATTGGCTGAAAGCCGGACTCCTCTGCGCAGCCCTCGCGGTGCTGGGCAGCTGCGTGACCCGGGCCGAGCAGGTGGCGTCCCAGAGCGACATGTCCTGGTTCGCAAGAACGGTGAGCAACAGCCCCCTTGCCGACGCAGACCCGGACGATTTCTACGAGGACGCGTCCAAGATGGTCCGAACGGATATCGAGTTTCATGGCGTGGTGCTCAGCGAGGAGGGCAACCCGCTCAAGGGAGCGCGCGTGCGGACTTCCGTCTTCGACCGCCTGGCCGACCCGTTCGAGTTTCCCTTCTTCGCGTTCGCCGCCCGAGAGCCAGTCTTCACGGGCGACGACGGCCGTTTCAGCGTTCGCGAACGGGGGGCGGGAATGTACGTGACCGTCGAGGTCCCCGGCTGGGCGCCCGTGACCGCGCCCCGCAAGCTCTACGTCTACGCGGAAGGATTGAACCAGACGTTGCCGTTTCCCACCCGGGAGGCGCCGGAGGAGTTCCGGTTCGAGCGGCGGCCTCCGGAGGAAGAGCTCAGGCCCATCCAGACCGGCGCGTTGCGGCTACCCGAAGACGGCGTGCCCCTGGAGGTTTCGCTGCGCCAGGTAGCACCCTACGGCGTGGAGCCGGGCACCGGTGAAGCCATCATCACCTGCGAGCGAACCGCGGACGACGCCGCCCCTGACGATCTCTTCGACTGGTGGTGCGAGCTGACCGTGCCGGGCGGCGGATTTCAGCCTTTCCGGATCGACATGGATCAGGCGCCCGAGGAGGGTTATGTGGAATCCAGTCGTCTCGAGTACCGCGCCGCCGATCCCCGCTGGGACGACCGCGCAGAACGCTCTCTCATCATCCGTTTCGCAGACGGGATGTACGGTTTCATCGAAGTATCCATGCGCATGGACGGAGATTTCTACGTAGCGTTCAGCGGGCACTGGAACCCGACCGGCTCCACCTGGCTGGATTAGACGTTTCGCTGCCGCCGCGCGGCGTCCGTAGCTGCCTGAGAGGCGACTCTTAGAACCCGGCCGAGACGAAGAAGATGGGGCCGTAGAAGTCGGCGTCGTATCTCTCTTGCTTGGTCTCTTTCTTTTCCTGCACGTCGAAGCTGACGAACTGGTAGCCGATCCCGAGACCGAACCGCTTGTGCGGCCGCCATTCAAGAGACCCCCGTGCCGTGATCAGCTCGCCGTCGATGTCCCCGACCTTGAGGGAGAAGTATCCGGCGGTACCCCCCAGGTAGAAGTTGTCACCAAAGCGGTGGCCGCCTCGCATGGAGATATTGGGCAGAGGCGCCGTTATGCCCGCGGTTTCGGTCCCGCCAGCAATGATGGCTGTATCGTCGCCAATCTGACCCTCGACGCTCAGATCGATTTCCATGCTGAAATCGGCAACGTGCGCACCCAGACCGAGACCGAAATGGCTGCGTTCGGTCTTCACGAAATCCCAGGTGACGTCGACGATGTAGATCTTCATGTCCATCTCGGACGTCAACTCGGCACCCACCGACCACTCCAGATCGCCGAAGTTGCCACCCTCGGCCACGCTGCGTTCCCCGTCGGTGCTGAAATCGGAGTAGCTCAGCGTCAGGCCCCACCGCTTGGCAAACTGCCATTCGAGGCCGGCCCAGAACGAATCGTAGCGTTTGTCCATGCCCAGCCCCTTCAGGTCGAGCTCCACGGGCGGGCGGTCTATCCGGGTATCCGAGAAGGTCGCATCGGCCTTGTGGATCATGCCGCCCAGCCGCAGCGAGACCGTGTCTCCGAACTTGGGGCTCTCACCCGCCAGGGCGACAGAACCCAACAGAAGGCCAGACACGACCACCCAGAATTTCCGCAAGCTCATCGACATCTCCTACGTGCTTTGCAACGTCCCAGCACTTCTGCAGCCGGCATTATACATAGCCGTGCAGCTGCGGATCGCGGACGTGTGCCGACCTCCGTTTGCCGCTATGATCGCCCCCGCGTCACAAAGCACACACAAAGGGAGCACGCATGTCTGCCGCCAACCTTGCCCGATCCGCTTTCGCAGCCGCCGTTGTTGCAATGATTTCCTGCAGCAGCCCGGGGATCGAGTCATTCCACGACTACAACCCGAACGTCAACTTTGCGCGGTATCAGACGTGGTCGTTCATTTCCACCAATCCCATGATCGTCTCCACCGCCGCGGGCGCCGTCAATCCGTTGCTGGAAGGCCGGATCATGCGCGCGGTGCGGACCGACCTGGCAGGGAAAGGATTCCGCTATGCCGACAATCCGGAGAACGCGGACTTCGTCGTTTCATTCACCGTCGGATCGCGGGAGCAGATCAAGGTGGACCAGTATCCGGCCAGCTACCAGGTCGGCTACAGCCGCTATCATCGCTACGGTTACGGCGGCTACGGGTACGGCATGAGCTACGGCACGGAAACCCGCGTCCGGCAGTACACGGAAGGACAACTCGCCGTGGACGTCTTCGACGTAGCCACACGCAGCCCGGCCTTTCACGGCTCGGCCACCAAGCGGATATCCGACAGCGACCGGGAAAATCCGGAAGCGCTGATCGCCGCCGTCGTGGGCGAGGCGCTCACGGGCTTCCCGCCCGGGTCAGCCGCCGGCGTGGCGCAGCCTCAGTTGATACCGTATGAGGATCAGAACTGATCTGACAAACTCGACTGACGCGCGGGCTCCGGTGATCGGAGCTCAGGCGCGCTCGATCAGTCGGTTTCGGCGCGAAAGCGCATCACGTCGCCCTCGGAATTCAGGCGCAGCTCCAGGGCGCCGCCATCCATCGAGAACCCAGCGACCCCGTCGAGCTGCTGGCCGAACTCGAAGTCCTTGGAGTCCTCGGGGCAGGCCATCC
>DATCZA010000056.1:0-23526 GCA_036526135.1 Pseudomonadales bacterium
GACGGATCGTAGGCGTCCAGGAAAGCCTGGGCCGTAGGGAAGGATTCGTAGGGAATTTCGACGGTTTCGAGCAGCAACCCGATGGCGTCGCGAACCGGCTCGTCGTCGTCGACCACGAAAACCGTGGTTTCGTGCTCACTCATCGTCCGCGCGCCATGTGGGCAGCGTGAAGAAGAAGGTCGCTCCGGGTCCGTCGTTGTCGCGATAGCTCAGGGCGCCACCGTGCTCGGTCATGATCGACCGGCAGATCGATAAACCCATACCCATTCCTTCCTTCTTGGTCGTATGGAAGGGAGTAAATAGCAGTTCCTTCTGGTCTTCTGCAACCCCTGGGCCGAGGTCTGACACGGCGATCTCCACCATGCGATCGCTTCGAAGCGACGTGCTCAGGCTTATGCGCCGGCCGTGAACGAACCGAATGTCCCGCATGGCGTCGATGGCGTTCCGGATGAGGTTCAAGGCGACCTGCTGAACCTGAATCGGATCGCCGAAGACTTCGGGCAGACCGGGAGCAAGCTCGAGCTCCAGCTCGACGTTGTAGAGTCTGGCGTCGCTCTCGGCAAGCTTGCCGAGATCGTCGAGCAGATGATTGACGTCCAGCATGATCCGCTCGCTTTTCTGCGCGCGTGCGAACCGTTGAATGCGTTCGATGACGGCTCCGGCTCTCAAGGACTGGGTGTTGAGCTTCTCGAGAGCGTCGCGCAGCCGGGCGAGGTCCGGCTCTCCCCGGTCGATGAGCTTGATGCCTGCCTGGGCGTACATCGAGATCGCGGTGAGCGGTTGGTTGATCTCATGGGCGATGCTTGCCGTCATCTCCCCCATGGAGCTGAGCCGACCGACGTGCGCCAGCTTTTCGCGCTGCTCGGCGAGCGCCTGACGCGCCGCCTGCTGCTCGGAAAGATCGCGGATGATGCCGGTGAACCTCCTGCCGCTCTCAGATTGCACCTCCGACACCGAGAGGTGAATGGGTATCCGCCTGCCGCTTTGGTCCACGGCTTCCAGATCACGCCCGATGCCGATGATCTTCGCCTCGCCCGTCGTCAGGTACCGGCTCATGTAGTGATCGTGCTGCGATCGATGGGGCTCGGGCATCAGCATGCTGACGGGCTTGCCGAGGGTCTCAGCGGCCGTGTAGCCGAACAGCTGCGTGGCCGCCTTGTTGAAGGTCTCTATCCGGCCCGTCTCGTCGATGATGATGATCGCGTCGACGGCGGTGTCGAGAATCGCCTCCGTCTCCGCTTCCTGGCGGGACTGCTGGGTAATGTCCGCCATGGTGCCGAGAACGAGAACCTGCCCGTTCTCCAGGACCGGCTGGCAAAGGATGCGATAGCGCTCCGAAGGCGAGCTGGCCTCGAGCATGAAGGGCTGATGAGCAAGATGGCATGCCTGCCACGCTTCGCCGATGGTGTCGATCTCAACCTTGGGGAACGGATCGTGCCACGGATCTCCCACGCCCGCGGCGAACCGTTCCCGCCACGCGGCGTTCACGAACACCAGGCGGCCATCGGGCGTGCTCGCGAACGCCGGAAGCTGGAGCTTGTCGATTGCCAGCAGCTTCACGTTGCCGCGGACATGGCTAGCTTTGCGGTGCTGCCCATGTCGGATCCGCCTAGCCGCGCGACTCCCAGTCCCGATTGAGCACCGCGAGAAACGGCTTCCACACGCCCAGCACCGCGTCCTCCAGGCGTCCCGATTCCTCGGCAACAAGATCGGCGACGGCCCTGGCGCCTTCGCTTACATGGGTAATCCGTCTTCCCAGGTGGTTGAGGGTGAGATCCAGGAAGTTGTGGAGCCCGGGAGTTTCCGAAAATTCCCGGGCGGTTGCGATGTAGTCCTCGATGAGGTGCCGGACCTGATCGGCGCCAATGGCCCCGGCGCGCTCGGCCGTCTCCCAGGCAATGCCGATCTTCTCGGTCAGCTCCTTGGTCAGCAGGATTTCCGCGCCAACGACTTCCTCGCCGACCAGTTTCGTATCCTCGCCGAGATGTTCCACCTCCTCGGCGACACGCTGCACGTCCTTTGCGAACGCTGATATGCGACCTTCACTGTTGTTGTCCGTCATGTGTCTTGATTCTCCGGGATGCGGATGACGGCCACGTCCACGGGCGCACCGTGCAGCACCGCATTGGCCGTGGACCCGAGCAGGCGGCGCCAGCCGTGCCTTCCGTGAGAGCCGATGACGATGAGATCGGCATCGCGGTGCTTTGCCAGCTCGTGGATCTGATCCGCGGCTCGTCCCAGCACGATCTGCTGCTCCTGAGGCGTCATCTCCATGGAGGCGCACAGCTCGGACATCCGATCGGTGGCGTTTTCGATGGCCTGCTGCTCGAGCTCGCGGGTGAGTGATCCGGTGAACGTCGGGTCGAAGCTGTACTGCACGTATTGAGGCTCGACGACGTGAACGACCGTGTATTGAGCGGTTTCCTCTCCGAACGCCAGCGCGCCGGACAGCACCTGATGGGCAGGACCTTCCATGAGGTCGATGGCAACGAGTATGTTCTTGTACAAATCCTGATCCCCGATGATTGAGGGTCTGCCCCGGTGAGCGGATGCGGGCTTCATCCTACCAAAGGCTCAACTTGCATCCACGGAGCCTCCAGAACCATCGCGCAAATGCCGACCGATTCCTACTAAGGGGAACCCGAAACCTCCAGGGGACATGTCCCGATGTGGCCCTGGTCCCAACGCGAGTAGATTGTCCGGAGTTTCATCAAAGGTGCCTCTAAATGTCATACAAGCACGTGCTGGCGGCAGTCGACATGACGGATGAAGCCCGACAGGTCCTCGATCAGGCCCGGGAAGTAGCGTCCGAGCATGAAGCGAAGCTCTCCATCGTGACGGTCGTCAAGCCCCTGACGCATGTCTACGGTGGTCTGGACATGGTCTCCTTCACCCAGGCTTCCGTCGACTTCGAAGAAGAAGCGCGCAGCCTGGCGCTTTCCAAAGCCCGCGAGATGGCCGCTGACGCCGGCTTGGAGGCTGCGGACGTGCACGTGATGGTGGGCTCCCCGTCGGGGCAGATCGTCGCGGCCGCTGAGGCTCACGGAGCCGATCTCATCGTCGTTGGCAGCCACGGAAAGCACGGTCTTGGTCTCCTGCTCGGATCGACGGCCAACGGTGTGCTGCACCACGCGGAAACGGACGTCCTGACCGTCCGTATCACCTGAGCGGCGGCGGCTATGGCGATCAGCTACAGAAACGTCCTGATTGCGATCGACGCGTCCGACGAGGCTGACGAGGTGCTGGAGGCCGCGACCACCCTCGATCCTCGCGGGGCAGCCCGCTTTCAGGTCTGCACGGTCATTCCTCCGGTCATGGGCGGTGTGAGCGGGATGGATGGCGCATCGTTCGCTGCCACCTGGCCGCTGCGCGAGATGGAGGAAACCATCACAAAGGATATCTCCAGCCACGTGCGTGAGCGTGTGGCGCGGTTCGGCATCACGCCGGACCGCGTTGCCGTACTCTACGGCAGGCCGGCGGTCGAAATTCGCGCTTACGCCGCGAAGATCGGAGCCGACCTGATCGTCATCGGGTCTCACGGTCGCCACGGGGTGCCCGGCGTGCTGCTTGGTTCCACGGCCAACGCAGTGCTGCACGGCGCCGAATGCGATGTGCTGACCGTGCGGGTGCGGCCGGCAGAAGGTTAGGTCCGCTCATTGCCCGCGGCTAGGCCGTGGGCGAGTTCGATCAGCCGATCCCGGCAATAAGGCGTACAATGCTGCAACGTTCGGGAACTTGGACATTGCTGCTCCCACCATGAAGGCCTGGCTACCGATTCTCATCGCTTGTGCCGGACTTGCCCTGGGCTTCGGGGAAGCCCGTCCAGCCACCGGGGCGCAGCCCGCGGCGGACGGTGTGGTGTGGCTGGTGGATCTCGACGGTCCCCTCGGTCCTGCCACGGCGGATCTCATCATCCGCTCGCTCGATGATGCCCAGGAGGCCGGGGCCCGCGCGCTGGTGATTCGAATGGACACACCGGGAGGGCTGGACAAGGCCATGCGCGGGCTGATCAAGGAGATGCTTTCGGCAGACCTGCCCGTGGTCACCTTCGTCGGGCCGGACGGCGCCCGTGCGGCAAGCGCCGGAACCTACATTGCTTACGCCAGCCACATCGCAGCCATGGCACCGGCTACCAACATCGGTTCCTCTACGCCCGTCAGCATCGCGCCGACGCCTCAGATGCCCGACCCGCGTGACGCCGGCGAAACGGAAGGCGACGCCGGGCGGGCACCGTCGGGGGACGCCATGACACGCAAGGTCGTGAACGACGCCGTAGCCTATCTGCAGGGGCTGGCGGAGCTCAGGGGCCGGAATATCGATTGGGCCGAGGAGACGGTGCGGCTTGGCGCGAACCTGCGCGCCTCGGAAGCTCTGGAAGCCAACGTGGTGGATCTCATCACGCGGGACGTCTCCTCGCTTCTTGCCGACATCGACGGGTGGGTGGTGGAGCTTCCCAATCGGACCGTCACGCTCGATGTGGCAAACGCGCGCGTGCACACCGTGGAGACAGACTGGCAGCACGAGCTTCTCGAAGTGATCACGGATCCGACGATTGCCTACGGCCTGCTGATCTTCGGCGTCTACGGCCTGATACTGGAATTCTACAATCCCGGGATGGTCTTTCCCTCGGTGATCGGAATCATCTGCCTGCTTCTGGGCGCATACGGTCTGCAGATGCTTCCGGTCAACTACGCGGGCCTGGCGCTGATCGTGGTCGGCATCGGCATGATGATCGCGGAGGTCTTCACGCCAACCATGGGTGTGCTGGGCCTCGCCGGGGTCGTCGCGTTCGTCGCGGGCTCGATGATCCTGATGGACACCGAGGCGCCCGGCTACGGCATCCCGATTACCGTGGTGGCCGCATTCGCGGCAGCCAGTGCGGGCCTGACGATTTTTGCCATCGGGGCTGCGATGAAGGCCCGTCGGGCGAAGATCGTAACCGGCGTGGAAGCAATGATCGGCGCCTCGGGAGAAGCGCTGGAGGACTTTCAGGGGACGGGCCACGTTCGAGCATTCGGCGAGATCTGGGAGGCACGCTGCAGCGAGCCCGTGGCGGCACACGCGAAAGTGCGCGTAACCGAAGTAGACGGGCTGATTCTGGTCGTTCAACCGGAGGATTGATTAATGGAAATATTTTCGACAGTCATCGCGGTCATCATCGTTGGTCTTCTGATCAGCGCTTTCCGGGTCCTGCGGGAGTACGAGCGGGGCATCGTCTTCATGCTCGGACGCTTCTACAAGGTCAAGGGGCCCGGTCTGATCATCATCGTTCCTGTCATTCAGCAGATGGTTCGGGTGGACTTGAGAACCATTGTGCTCGACATCCCCTCGCAGGATCTCATCACCCGCGACAACGTGTCCGTCAAGGTCAACGCCGTTCTCTATTTCCGGGTCGTCGATCCGGAGCGGTCGATCATCAACGTCGAAGACTACATGGAAGCGACCGGGCAACTCGCCCAGACCACGCTCCGGTCAGTGCTCGGCCAGCATGAGCTCGACGAGCTGCTGGCGGAGCGGGAGCGGCTCAACTCGGACGTCCAGGCGATCCTGGACAAGCAAACCGATCAGTGGGGCATCAAGGTCGCCAACGTGGAGATCAAGCACGTCGACATCGACGAGAGCATGATCCGGGCAATTGCCAAGCAGGCGGAAGCCGAGAGAGAACGCCGAGCCAAGGTCATTCACGCGGAGGGCGAAGCGCAGGCCGCCTCGAAGCTGGTGGAGGCTGCTCAGCTTCTCGCCTCACAGGGAGAAGCCATGCAGCTGCGCTACCTGCAGACGCTGACGGAGATCGCCGGAGAGAAAAGCTCCACCATCGTCTTCCCGTTGCCGATGAACGTCATGCAGTCCATCGAGCGAATACTGGAGCACAGCGGCGTGCCGAAGTCGGGTCAATCGGACTGAACGCTCGACGAAGTTCTCACGGCTCGCGTACGGTGAGAATGTCGCAATCGAGCCGGGCGATGATGTTTTCCGCGGTGTTCCCGATTAGCAGTTTCCTGATGCCCTGTCGCGCGGCGGTGCCCAGGACGGTGAGCGTCGCGGAGAGATCGCTTGCCAACTGGGGTATCACGAGTTCGGGCTTGCCCTCCAGCACGTGTGAGTCGCTGATCCCGATGTCGAGCTCCTCGATCCATCGGGCGATCGCGGCGGTCCGGTTCTCACGCATGTCGCGCTTGATCCCTTCGTAGTCCATGGCTACCTGAAGGTCGTTGACCGTCTGGCCCAGGCTCGGGAAGGCGGTCACAACGTGCAGCTCCGCGTCCAGAGTCCGGGCCATGGTCGCTGCGGTCAGAAGAATTTCGCGGCTGAGGTCAGCATGGCGGGTGTCGGCAACGTCGATGGCGGCCAGGACCCGCTGGGGGTTGGCCCAGTCCGACTTTTTCGATATCAGCACCGCGCCCTGGGATCCCCGCATCAACGCCCAGTCCAGCGGTGTGTGGAGATGGTCGGTGATGAAGCCATGCTCGGAAATCGGCTTGATGATGAGATCCGCATGGACCTCGGTCTGAACCCGGAGCAGCCCTTCGGCCGCGTTCTTGTTCCAGACGACCCGGTCATCGAGCGTGGCGATCCTTGACCGGTACGGTTCCGTCAGCTGACGAAGGCCGTTTCTTTCCGCTGCCTTGAGCGCCTCGACGAGTTGTGATTGCTGCTCGGGAGGCAGCCTGTCCGGATCTTCCTCGGCGATGGCGTCGTAAATCACCACGGCGACCCACACGTTCGCGCCGGTGTAGTGCTCGATCTTCGCTGCCTTGGCCAGGGCAGCTTCCATGCCGTTCAGCGAGTCGCCGGCTACGAGTATGTTGTTGATCTGTTTCATGTCGATGAACCCATTTCACGCCGCCTCCGGGCGCGGGTCAGTACGTACATACCGAAGCGCCAGTGGAAACTACGGATACGCCGCGGCGAGCCCGCCACCTATGATCAATTCCACCTGAATCTGCCGGTGGGGTTCGAGCAATGGATTCTATCAACAACATCCTCGTGGCGCTCAGCGACACGGCCGAGGCGCGGTTCGTCCTGGAGAAGGTCCTGATACTCGCGAAGGCCGGTCAGGCGAAAGTGCATGTGGTGAGCGTCGTTTACGAAGGCATAGCCGAACTGACGATCGACGAGATCGAGGACTCGGCACGTCTGAAAACGCTCATTCTCGAATCCGCCGAGTCGGCGCTTGAGGAGCTCGTGGACCCGCTGCGTGCCCAGCTGCCGGCGATCGAATGCGCGACTCTTTGGAATCGCAACGCCTGGGAGGGCGTCCTGCATGCCGCTGAGGCCGTGGAGGCAGACCTCATCGTCAAGCCGGCCACCCTTCACGAGAAATTCGGAGACGTGGTGCGTACCCCCGACGACTGGAATCTGCTGCGCCACGCCAGCGTGCCCGTGATGCTGGTCAAGCCCCAGGCCTGGGTTGACGAGCCCGTCCTGCTCTGCGCGGTGGATCCTTTCGACGATGCTCACGCCAACCTGAACGCGGCGATGCTGCGCGAGGGCCGGGCGCTGGCGGACATGCTGGGCGGCGAGCTTCACGTGGTCTGCGCTTATCCGCTGTTCGAGCCCTGGGTGGGTGAGCTCGGGGCGGTCAGAAGCTACGCGGAAATCAAGGAGAATGTCGAGCGCGAGATCATCCGCCGCGTCGACGCCATCGCTGCCCGAGCGGGCGTGAAGTTTGCCATGCTGCATGCCGAGGAGGGGTATCCCACCCACACCATCGGGGCGGTTGCCGAGCTAACCGGGGCTGAACTCGTCATCGTAGGTACCCACGCCCGGGAAGGCGTGCGGGGGCTGCTTCTGGGCAACACCTCGGAGCGCATACTTCATGCGGTTGCCACGGACGTGCTGACCATGCATGGTACCGATTAAACGAAAGCGATCGACGGGAGAACGGGTTTGAAGATCAGGTCGGCCATGGTGGTGATGGCGAAGCCCAAGCACAAACAGTTTGCTCTGGAGAGGGCCAAGCAGCTGCAGCAGAGTTGTGGCGCCCGGCTGAGGCTGGTCTCCTTCTGCTGGAACGCCATGTGCGAGCAGTCGGACGTGTTCGAGGCGCATCAGCGCCGTGCGATCAAAGCTACGATCATGCGTGAGCGTGAGTCTTGGCTGATCGATCAGGTCCGCGATGCAGGTATGGCAGCCGCGGACGTCAGCATCGAGGTTCAGTGGACCGACAACATCGCAGGCTGGGTCAGCGAGAAAGCGGCGGCCAACGAGTTTGATCTGGTGCTCAAGTCCGTCAATCGCTCCCGGACGCTCGTTCACACGCCGCTGGACTGGCAGCTCCTGGAGCAGTGTTCCAAGCCTGTCTACATATCGGCGCCGCCGCGCCGCTCAGCGTCGGGTAATGTCCTCGCCGCCCTGGATTTCCGTCATCGCGACAGGAAGCATCAGGCCCTCAACATCCGTGTTCTGGAGGCGGCCCAGGAGTTTGCCGACATGTCGGGCGGCAAGCTGCACTGCGTGAACGTGGTGGAGTTTTCACAGGTGTTGAGCGACCTTGACCTGATCGATCCGCGCAGCGTCAAGAAGAAGGCGCTGGCCAACAACCAGGAGCTCATGAACGCGCTGCTGGAGCCGTTCGATGTGCCCAAGTCGAGGATGCACACGCCGCTGGGCAAGGTCGGTCAGATGATTGCGATCACCGCGCGCAAGATCGATGCGGATCTGCTCGTGATCGGTACGAGCACCCGGCGCAAGGGTGGCACCGTCGTCATCGGGAATTCCGCTCAGCGAACGCTCGAGAAATCGCCGTGCGACTTGCTGGCCGTCCACCCGTAGCCAGGTAACGATCCGGCAGTATTGCTCTCATCCGGTCATGAAACAGCCGGGACCGAGGCGTCCGCAAAGGCATGACGGGTCATTCGTCTTCCGGAGCGATCTGGATGGATTCGATGAAATTCACCAGCGCGTCGATTTTCTGCTCGACGCGGCTCTGGGCTTGCTCTCCGTAGCCTTCCATGCGGGTGAAGGCCTCTCCCCAGACGGGCATGCCGTCTGGTCCGTGGGCAAGCCTGAGCTCGCGGCCATCGATGATCTCCGTGACGAACCAGCGGGGAAACTCGCCGTCATTGCGCTCGGCCAGGTAGCGCAGATCCTGGAGGACGACCGACAGAGACGGCGTCACGATGCCGTCGCCCTCGCCGTACATGCCGTGACAGTTGGCGCAGTTTGCCTGGTAGAGCTCGCCGCCGTCGTAGGCGATGTCGTCGGCGGCAGCCAGACCGAAGTAGCAGGTTGCCGCCAGGGCCAGGATCAGCTTGAGAGTGTTGAGCACGTTCAGTTCTCCGATGGAGCGTCCCGCAAGGCGGCGAGACTGTAGATTCTGGTGGGCGTGATCAGCCGGGGATCGTCTATCACAGCCAGCGGCTTCAGGGTACGGTCATCGATGACCACGATGGCGGAGTTCAGGTCCTGGGGGTTCCAGACGACCACCCACACCTCTCGGCCGGTCGGGTCGTAGGTCGGCTGCAGGACGCGGCTTGGTCCCTCGCCGACGTCGGCGATGGCGGCGACGTCGATGCTGCGGTAGCCGGCATCCAGGTCGCGTTTGTCGAACACGGCGACGGACTGGCTGACGGTCTCGTCAGCGTTGAGCGGTGAATCGACCCAGAGGTTGGTGGATGCAGGATGGCTTGCCATGAACATCGAGCCGGACCCGGGTCCTTTCAGCGATCTCACCTTCTCCCAGGCGTAGTTGGGGTGACCCTCGGGATCGGTGCCGATGCTGATGATCTCGTCCTCGACCATGGTGCTCGTGGACCAGACGGGCCCGTACTCCGGATCGTCGTAAGTCACGCCGGGCCCGCCGGCAAACACCCGGGCGGGTATCTGTGCCACCTGGCGCTGTTCCTTGGTGTCTACAACGCTGATGGCGTTGACGTCGGCCGGCGTGATGAAGTAGCGCTTGTCCTGAGAAAACGTGCCCGCCCTGAGTTCCGCCGTGGTGCCGATGTCCACCAGCTGCAGGCGGTCGGTGGCGTAGTAGGGAAACAGGTAGACCCGGCCCGTCTCCTTCACGTTGGCGATGAACTCGGGGCGCAGGTATGAGCCTGCGATGTCGCTGACTCGTGGCTCCGGATGATAGCGGCCGCCATCGGCCGTTCGGCCTCGGGTGGAGATCAGCTTCAGGGGTTCAAGCGTGCGGCCGTCCAGGAGCACGAGCTGAGGAGGCCAGTAGGCGCCGGCAAGGACGTAACGATCCGCGTAATCGGGATGGCGTGAAGCGCCAACGGCTCTCGCTTCGTAGCCGACCCTTACGCTGGCCACCCTGCGCGGCTTCCTGGCGTACAGGTCGATCATGGTGAGCGATCCGTCCCGGGCGATCACGTAGAGATAGCGGCCGCTGGCGGATCCGCGAACCCGGTGCGGGCTCTGGCCCGTTGCCACCGTGCCGATGACGCGTCGCGAAGGACCGTGGATCAGCGCTATCTGAGCAACATCGTGCAGGGTCACCACGAACAGCTCATCCAGCGGATGGCGCCCCTGGGGCACCCCTGGACGGTCCTTTAGAGGTACCTCCAAAGACCAGCTCGCGCGCACGTCTGCCTCGGTCATGTCGGGAGCCTGAGGCACCGGGTGCTGCAGAAAGCGAGCGAGCATGTTGATCTCCTCGGCTGTCAGCGCGGCCGAGGTGCCCCAGTTGAACATTCCCGCGGATGAACCGTAGTTGATGACCGCCTGAAGGTATTCGGTCCCGCGTTGGCGCATCAGCACCGGCGTCAATGGCGATCCCGCAGTACCTTCGCGGAGCACGCCGTGACAACCCGTGCAGTGCCCGTAGTACAGAGATCGCGCCCGGTCGAACTCGCTCACGGACATGGGAGGGCCGCTCGACGTCACGTACTGCACCGCGTCCATATCGGCCAGCGGGCTCACATCGGGCAGTCCCGGGTGGGGGGCCGGTTGGCTTGCCAGCAGCTCGAGTCGCTCAGCGGCGACCTCCTCGGCGGTGTAAGGCTGCCCCCCCGGCCCCCATTCCTGCAGCAGGAACGTCAGGGTACTGGCGACGGTCTCGTTGCCGAGATAGCCGTGGGTCGGCATGAGGGGGGAATTGACCACGGTGTCGTCAGCGCGTCCGGCAAGCACCCCACGAATCGCCGTTTTCCGGTCGAGCCAAAGGGAGGGAGCATTTCTCAGGCTCGGATAGAGCCCGTCTACGCCGCCCCCGTCGCGCTGGTGGCAGCGGGCGCACTGCTGCTCGTAGAGCTCCTTGCCCGTCTTTTCCTGTTCTGCCGTATTGGGGTGGGCTACCATCGGAGAGATGAGCGGGCAGACGGCAAACAAGCCGATCAACGTGGCCTTAATGGGTTTAGCTGGCGTCAAGAGGGTTTCCCGGCATGGCATGGTCGTGTCAATGCTAACGGTTTTCGGCGACGATTTGCCTATCCGTAGTTCCCCTAGTGAGCATCTGGCGGCAGGCTCGGACGTCAGCCCCGCTCCGGCGAGGTGTTGATAGTGGCCCAGCCCGAGCTCGTCGAGCATCTGCTACGTCCCGAGGCTTACCCGCACCCCTGTAGAGCCGTTCGCCTGGTCGAGACGCACATCTCCTGGGTCTTCCTCACGGGAGATTACGCCTACAAAGTCAAGAAACCGGTCCTCTTCAGCTTTGTGGATTTCAGCACCGCTCGTCTCAGGAAACACTATTGCGAGGAGGAACTCCGCTGCAACCGGGCGTTCTCTCCGGAGCTCTATCTGGACGTGGTCGAGATCGTCCGGGATGTCGAGGGCCGGATCCGGGTTGGCGGGACTGGCGAGGTCGTTGAGCATGCAGTGAAGATGCGGCAGTTTCCTCAGAGCAGCGCGCTGGATCGGCTTCTGGTCGCAGGCGTTCTCGAGCCCGGTGGGTTGAGTCGATTCGGACTGGAGCTGGCCACTCTGCATGCTGGGCTGCCACGTCTGGAGGCCCCGGACGACGAGCTGGACCGGCGGATCCTGGGGCCGGTGCTGGACAACTTCGCGACGCTCAGGGCAACCCGGGCCGGCGGGGATCGCTCGGACATCCTCCAAAGGCTCGAGTCGGCCTCGAAGGACGCTTTTGACGGCAAGCGAACAACGTTCTCGCGCCGCCTGGCCAAGGGCTTCGTGCGAGAGTGTCACGGCGATCTGCACCTGCGTAATCTCGTCATGATCGACGGGCGGGTGAGGGCGTTCGACTGTCTCGAGTTCAACCCCGACCTGCGCTGGATCGACATCGCAAGCGACGCCGCTTTCCTGATCATGGACTGTGCGGTGCGAGATCGCGTTGACCTGGCCTACGCTTTTCAGGACGGCTACCTGGCCGGCTGCGGAGATTACGTCGGGGCGACGTTGTCCCCTTTTTATCAGGCCTACCGATCCGTCGTCCGAGCCAAGGTGGCTGCCCTGGAGATCGAAGGGTCGTCGAAGGACGGCAAGCTGGGCGCTGCCCGGGAACGTCTCGACCGGCAACTGAACTGGGCCTGGGAGCGTCTGCATGGGCCCCGGGGCAGGATGGTTTTGATGTGCGGTCTATCCGGCTCTGGAAAATCGTATGTAGCGGAGCGGCTCGTGCCGCGATTGCCCGCTGTGCGTATCCGATCTGACGTGCTCCGCAAGGTGGCAGCCGGCCTGGAACCGCTGCAACGATCCGGATCATCGGTGGATGCGGGGCTGTACACGCCTTCACGGAGCCAATCGGTTTACGCCGAGATGCAGGCAATCGCGCTGGCTTTAGCTGCTGCAGGCGAAACGGTCATCGTGGACGCCACTTTTCTCGAGCGCGCGGCAAGAAAGGCTTTCCGCGGCGCCGCGGCGGCGGCGGGCGTGCCCTGCGTTGTCCTGCATTGCCAGGCATCCGAACCCACGATGAGGTTACGGGTGGCAGCCCGGGAGCGGGAGGGCAGGGATGCCTCCGAGGCCGGCATCGCGGTGCTAGAGGCGCAGCAGTCGCGATTTGAGCCGCCCACAGCGGATGAGGAAACGGTCGTGGTCGACACGGAAACCACAGCCGTGATGGCGCAAATCGAGGGGGCCCTTCGGGCGGCGTTTGCCTGAGCCTATCAGGCAGCGTCCGGTGGTTCGCTGCCGGACCCGAACTGGGCGTTGAGAAGCTCCGCGAAAACGCGGCACGCATCGGTGGCGGTGAAGATTCCGGCAAGTCGCCCGTGAGCGGTGACCACGGCCGCGCCGATGTGCCGCGCAGCCATGGTAGTCAGCACCTGCCGCAGAGGTGTCCCCATGTCGACGGCGTAGCAGTCGTCGATGTAGGCATCCTCTACGGTAAGCTCCTTGGGATCCGGGGAGCCGAGTTCGGGGCCGAGCAGAAGCTTGATGTCCCGGTCGGTAATGATGCCTTTGAGCTCGTGATCTTCCGTGACCGGAAGATGATGGACATGGTGTTCGAGCATGAGCTTTCGGGCCTGGGCGATCGGAGCCGAGAGCTCGACGGCGTAGGGGAAAGGCGTCATGGCCGTTTTGAGCTGCGGTTCCTTCACCAGGCTGCCGGATCCGGTTCAGCGCTCGCTGGCGCAGTCGATGCAGCGGCTGGCATAGGGCAGAGCCTTCAGTCGCTCCTCACCGACGGGCTCCCCGCATCCCTCGCAAATCAGATAGGTGTCTGCATCAATTCGTTTCAGGGCGTGATCGATCTGAACGAGCTCCTGGCTGATCTCCCTGTCCAGAGCGACGAGGGTCTCTCCGTTTTCCAGCTCCACCGCCTGCTCGGCGAAATCCTGCGACAGCGGCTCGTCCCGGTGTCTGGTGTGGCGGGCAACGCGCTCCTGCCGGTCCGTGAGTTCCGCCCGGCGCGCCTCCAGCCTCGATTTGGCTTCTTGTGTGTTCACTGTATGCTCCGAGTTCGTCCGGCTTGAACGTGTTCGGGTAGATCATACCGCCTCTCGCTGCCCGCCGTCCTTACGCAGTTTCCGAATAGAGGATCGCCGAAGTTCCCGGTACCGACAAGGATGGCTCTCGCTGCGATGGTGGGCTAATCTCAAGGAGAAATGATCACGGGAGGTGGCCCGATGCCGTACAAACACGTGCTGGTGGCGGTAGATCTGTCCGAAGAGTCGACGCAGGTACTCGACAAGGCTCGGGAAGCCGCGGACGGCAACGGGGCTAAACTGTCTCTCTTGAGCGTGGTAAAGCCGCTGACTCAAGTCTACGGTGGTCTGGACATGGCCCCCATTGCCAGCGGCGCGGTTTCCTTCGAGGAGGAAGCGCTGCAGCGAGCGGAAGCCCAGTTGAAGGACCTGGGCAGCCGTTACGGCGTGGCGGACGATGACGTCCATGTGCTGCTCGGCGCGCCCGCGCACGAGATCCGTGAGGCGGCCAAGGCTTACGCCGCCGATCTCATCATCATGGGCACTCATGGCCGGCACGGCCTGGGGCTCCTGCTCGGCTCCACGGCAAACGCCGTTCTGCACGGGCTGGAATGCGACGTGCTGGTCGTGCGCGTGCACTTCGAGTGAAGCGGACGCGACCGCGCCAATTGACGTTGCGCTCGAGGCCTTGCGTATTGAACGAGATGCATGTGCGGAAAAAGTCGAGCTTTCAGTTGCTTGGCAGCGCGAGCTCAAACGCGGGCAAGCTTGCGTGAACTTTTCCACAGGATTGCGACGGTCTGATCCACAACATATCCACACAACCTTGCGGATGTTTCATTGGTCAGCTCCGACCAGTTGGGTAACACTGTGTCCACGGTCTGCGGTCAAAGCCCCTGAAAGGGGGCCGCGAAACGCAAGACCGGAAGACCCCCGCCAGGGTCGGGGTTGCCGGAGGCGCCGGCAGCTCAAGGGAGAGTCCCGAGCATGGGAGAGCCGTTGGCCGATGGCTTGCTCGTGCGAAGGCTGGCTCGCTGGAAGGAGGGCGTCCCTTAGGGGAAGCTTACGCCGGAAACGTGGGGTAGTTGAGGGGCTTGCTTCCGCCCTTCGATCCGGAGTGATCGCAACGGATCGGAGCGACGTAGCAAGGCGTCGTTAAATAACGACTCTCGAGTCGTGGCCGTGGACCTCGAGTGCCGTCGATGGCGGCAGGAGAGTAAAGGGGCCTCCGGATGAGAGGTGGGAACCGGCCGCAAGGCGCGAACATCACGCTCACCGGGTTGCCAGGCTTCGGTCGGGCAACGTTCAGGGAACCCCGCTTCGGCGGGGTTTTCTTTTTTCGCTTACCGCGTTATGCCGCCGATGGTCCATCGGTCCATGGATAAAAGCGAAGGTGCGGTGAGCGATAAGAGGCGGAAAAAACAAAGCCGCCCGGAGGCGGCCTAAATATCCCTAGATTTTTGTTGTTGTCCGGGATCCGATTGTCCGATTTCCCCTCCCCCCACGAATCTGCAGCGTCCTCATCGACCTGGCAGGGCGAAATCGTTGGGAAATCTAACAGTTCGCCCACCTAGAATCAACAAGTTACCGGAAGGTTCTCAGGCACGAATCGGCAATCGCTCGTATCTGCAGCGCGTTTGGCGTGAGGGGCAGATCGGCGGCTAGTTCGGTAGTCGAGCATTGCTCGACGTGTGCGCGTGGGTCGGTGCGGTGGAGGATCTGTCGGGGCTGGAGCCAGAGGCTCAGGATTGGTTCCAAAGGGAGACACTTCCAGATAACCTGCACGATCTCCTGGCCGAGGCGGGTCGGGTCCATGTCCCCGTTTTGACGTCATTATCCGGAGCGGCGCTGGCGGATCGTTGGCGTTGGGCGCGATGTTGCCGACGTCGCTTGCGGGGCGGGTTGAAGATGCCGTTCCGGTGAAGGGAAACTTGATTGTTGATTGATTAAGCGAGGAAAGCAGACCATGAGAGAAGTGGTAATTGTCGATGCGGCGAGATCGGCCGTCGGGCGCAAGAAGGGCACGTTGGGGTTCGTACACCCGACCGACGTCCTAGGACAGGTCCTCATGAAGCTCGTGGAACGAAATGGTCTCGAGCCGAGCCAGGTTGATCAGGTCATCGGCGGTTGTATCAACAAGCTGGGCGCTCAGGGAATGAACGTGACCCGCACGGCCTGGCTTGCCCATGGCGGCGCGGAGGGCACGCCGTGCATAACCATCGATTCCCAATGCGGCTCGTCCCAGGAGGCCGCGACGCTTGCCACGGGCATCGTTGCTGCCGGAATGGCCGACGTCGTCATTGCCTGCGGGGTAGAGAACATGACGCGGCTGCCCATCGGATCGGACTCCATGGGGCTCGACTCGGGGCTCGGCAAGCCGGTGGCGCGAAGCTATTTCTCCCGCTACGAGTTCACCAGCCAGTTCGAAGGTGCGGAACGCATGGCGGAGAAATACCAGATCACCCGTGACGATACCGATGCGTTTGGCCTGGAATCTCAGGTGCGCGCCGCTCGCGCACAGGCAGAAGGTCGATTCGAATCACAGATCATCCCGCTGGAGGTGCCGGTGTTCGAAGAGGACGGCACGCGTACCGACGAGGCGGTCGTGTTCGACACGGACGAGATTCCGCGGGACACCAGCCTGGAGGCTTTGGCGGCACTCAAGCCCGTTGCCAGAGAGGACGGCGTGCACACGGCCGGCACCTCGTCGCAGATTGCCGATGGTGGAGCCGCCGTGCTCATCATGAGCGCTGAGAAGGCCGCCGAGCTCGGTCTCCAACCCCTGGCCCGGGTGGTGGAGACGGCTCTGGTTGGCTGTGATCCCGTGCTGATGCTGGAAGGGCCGATTCCTGCAACCGAACGTCTGCTCGAAAGGTCCGGTCTGACCATCAACCAGATCGACGTGTTCGAGGTCAACGAAGCGTTCGCGTCGGTTGTGCTGTCCTGGGCCAAGACCGTGGGAGCCGATATGGCCAAGGTCAATCCCAACGGAGGCGCCATCGCCCTTGGGCATCCGCTGGGTGCAACCGGCTGCTTCCTCATCACCAAGGCCGTGCACGAGCTCAAGCGGTCGGGTGGCGATTACGCGCTCGTGAGCATGTGCTGTGGCGGCGGGCTCGGCACGGGGACGCTCCTGCAACGGGTCGGTTGAGCAGCGTTCCAGGGCGCTGAACGAGCGGTGAGACCCGATGGAGCGCGGACTCTTCGAGCTGCACGAGGAACCGGAACGCGCCGACCGGCTGGTCTGGTCCAGGCGTCGGTTCATTGCCGGCGGCGTGGTCGCGACAATGGAGAGGACGCTGTCGGCGGCCATTCCCTATGGCCGCTTCCTGCCTGCCGGCATGATTCCCGTGGCGATTGCGGAATCCCAACCCGGCACGTTGGTCGCGGAGAAGTCCGGATTGCGCGTTCTCAACGATCGACCGCTAAATGCCGAGACACCCGCGCACCTGCTGGACGACGAGATTACGCCGGCCGAGCTTCTGTTCGTGCGCAACAACGGCGTGCCCCCCGCCGCCGCGGATCCTGAAACCTGGCAGCTCTCCGTGACCGGAGAGGCATGCCTTGCACCACGCACTTTCTCCCTGGCGGAACTAAAGCGGGAATTCAGGCAATACACGTACCGCCTTCAGCTCGAATGCGGGGGCAACGGCAGAGCGGAGTTTCGACCCCGCGTCCCCGGCAATCAATGGACGACGGGAGCGATCGGTTGCCCGGAGTGGACGGGCGTGCGGCTCAAGGACGTGCTCGAGCGGGTCGGCGTGCGGGGTGACGCTGCGTATGTGGCTTATCGGAGCGCCGACACCCACCTGTCCGGCGATGGGTCCAAGGACGTGATTTCCCGCGGGGTCCCGTTGAGCAAGGCGCTGGAAGCGGAGTCGTTGCTTGCGTTTCAGATGAACGGCGAACCCATCCCGCATATTCACGGCGCGCCGTTACGCATGGTCTGCGGGGGTTGGCCGGGATCGGTATCCGGGAAATGGGTCACCGAGGTGCTCTTGCGCGATCGGGTGCACGACGGAGCGAAGATGCTCGGCAGCTCGTATCGCGTTCCCTGTCGGCCTGTGGCGCCCGGCGAGAGTGTCAGCGACGAGGGCATGTGCATCATCCAGTCCATGCCGGTGAAATCGCTGATTACCCACCCCCGCAGCGGCAGCAGCGCTGTGGTGGGTCGGCCGATGGAGGTGCGCGGGCATGCCTGGGCCGGCGATCGGTCAATAGCGGAGGTTGCGGTGAGCGTTGATTTCGGTGCGACCTGGCAGCCTGCGGTATTGGCGCGCCCGGCAAACCGGCTCGCGTGGCAGCGATGGCGGGCCACGGTAAAGCTCCCCGTGCCCGGCTACTACGAGATCTGGGCCCGCGCGATCGATTCGGCCGGCGTGTCCCAGCCCATGCTCGTCCCAGGATGGAATCCCAAGGGGTACCTCAATAACGCCGCCCACCGAATCGCCCTCAGGGCCGGTTGATGGCGAAGGCCTTTTGCATCTGGCTCTCGGGTCTGGTGGTTCTGACAGCCGCATCCGTGGGAGCCGCCGAAGAGGACGCGGCGACGGGGTTGGCGGTGGCGCCGGGGTGGGATTCGGTGCGCACTCACTGCGGTGCCTGTCACTCGTATCGATTGGTGACCTCACAGCGCGGTGACGAGGCTTTCTGGCGGGACATCATCCGCTCGATGCAGGGGACCCAGAATCTCTGGCCCATTGCCGCCGAAGAGGAAGCTCGCATCGTCGGATACCTCGCGGCCAACTATGCCGAGACCGACTGGGGTCGCCGCCCGCCGCTTTCGCCCCTGCTCATGCCCGGCGATCCGACGCCGGACTAAAACACCCATTACAACCCCTTACCCCTGCACCGGGGACCTTTGCCTATGCTGAAACTCTGCGTGTATGAGGTGTTACGCATGGCTCTTCAGGATCTGGTTGGAAAGTGTTTTTCGGTGGCCGAAGGCGAATATCGCATCGTGGACGTTCGCAACATTGCGGGGGACGCGCTTGTGTATGCCGAGAAGCGTCAGGGGCTCAAGGAGTTCATGCCGTCGTTCCCGAAGCGTGCGGCATTTCACTACGGTGATATCGCAAGATATCTTGCTCAAAGCTGAGCCCGCCAGCCGCGATCGTTTCACGTTAGGTTCATCGACTCGGTCTAGGATCTGGGTTCCTGGAGGTCTTTGTCACATGGAACTTGAAGAGATCGGCGAGCCCGAGCTCGAGAATCACTGGATCGACGAGTCGTCGGCTGACGACGGCGAATCGGTCTGGGTGGATGCCTACGAGCTCTAGTCAAGTAGCCGTCTGTTTCTTCGCCGCCACCCGCATATTCGCTGCGCTCGTCGCCCGCCGAATTCAGCGGAAAGCCGTGATCCCATTGGCAGTATGGGGAATGGCCATCTGCTGTAATGAGGCGAGTCGCGGTGTTTGTGTCCCGTGCGAGCTTCATGGAAGAGTGCTTCTGGTCTGCGGATGGCCACTTTCGATAGGGATGGGCTGTTCCAACCGGGCGCGTTGACAAGCTTGGAAATGTCAGTAGATCAGGATTTGGATGAACTCGTTCTCCTGTTCACGGCAGACGGCGGCAAAGTCGTCTCCGAGATCCGCTATGGAGAATTCGAGGCTCTCATCAAAAAAGAGACGAGCCTGGCCGAGCATGCGGCCAGCGTGGTGAAGGCTGCCTACGCCCTGGTAGGCGGGGGTCTGACGTTGCGCGGTATCGTCTTCTTTCGCTTCACCGTCGATGAGGACGGCAAGATCGTGGGGTCTTTCAACCTGCCGTTGCGTTATCTCCTGGACAACGCCGGGCTCGGTCCCGATCTCGGAGCAGGGCCGATTCAACTGGCCTGTCGGGGGCAGTGTCCGGTTCCATGGCACTCCGTCAATCTCTGGCAGCCGGAGGGGGAAGGAGACGGCCATCCGGCGATGCTCGCCCAGAAGGCGATCTGGAGAAACCGGACCGGTCTGAAACGTACGGCAGCGCCCCCCATGGCCCAACCGCTGCGAAGCCAGCCTGTGGAACCCCCGGTCATCGACGAGCAACGGCATCTCGAAGCTCGGCTGACCGCCGCCTTCGGTGAGGAAGGCAAGGTCAATCTCACCCAGCTGGTTCAGCAGCACAGCGCCCAGCTTTCGGAAGTTGGCCAGCAGCATCGGTTGGATCTCGAAGAGCAGCATCGGACCTTTCAGGATCAGCTTCGCGAGGCCCGTGACGAGATCCACAAGCTCAAATCAGCACTCAGGCGTGAGCAGGAACGCAATCGCCGTCTTCAGTCGCTGCTGCGCGGGGATCCCTGACCCGGTTCGGGCCATCTGCCGCCTGCTGCTTTTCAGCGGCCCTAAGACGTTCCCAGGATCAGCGCGGTCGCCGTCAGCAGAGCGAACAGTACCGCAAGCCCTGTCAGAAGCCCGACGCCGGCGGCGCGCAGTAACGAATGGATGGGTCCGCCCCGTGAAACGTGGTAGGCAATGGCGTCTCCCTGCAGGGCGTTGGCGACAACGTATGCCAGCCCCGCCTGCACGCCGATGAAGATGATGCTCATGTAGGTTTCTCTCGGCAGCACCACGGTGAGTCCCAGTAGACCCGCGTAGACCACCAGCCCACCGATCACCGCCTTGCGTGCGAGAGCGGTTGAACCCAGCGACCGGTAGTTCAGGTAGACGACCACGACGGCGGCGATGAACGAACCCAGGACTGTGGCAAGCACCACGCCGGTGAGCGGGTAGAGCGCCGGAAGGTCGGCATCAGAAGGCTGCGGCCGGATGGGCGTGGGTTCGGACATGCTGCGGAGTTTAAAGTCTGACCGTCTGTTCTACCAGGAACGGGCCCGCCACCCTTACAATGAATCGATCACCTACCGGTGCATGCGAGGCCGGCAATGCTGATCGAAATCTTCTCCGACGTGGTCTGTCCCTGGTGCTATATCGGCAAGCGACGATTGGACATGGTCATGCAAACCGAGGTCGGTGAGGGCGTCGAGCTTGCATGGCGGCCCTATCAGCTCTATCCGAACATCCCCGCTGGCGGGCTGCTGCGCGAAGACGTGCTCAGAGCCCGTCATCCGGAGGCGGATGACGAGGATCTCGAGACGCTCAAGCGCAAAGTTCCCTCCCGTATTCGTGCAGAGGCGGAAGGCGTCGGAATCGAATTCGACTTTGCCGCGATGGCAACCGTTCCGAACACGCGCCTGGCCCACAGGCTGCTGATGTTCGTCGAGGACGTCGTCGGCTCATTGGCGCTGCAGCACGACCTGGCCGAGGAGCTCTTCTCGCTTCATTTCTGTCACGGGCAAGACGTGGGCGATGCCGAGGTGCTGGTGGAAGCGGCGCGGCGGCTGGGTCTGGATGTCGATGCGGTGCGCGCCTATCTAGCGGGGGATTCCGGATCCGCCGCGCTGGATCGAGAGCTGGCCCGCGCGGTGGACGTGGGCGTGAGCGGCGTGCCTGGTTTTCTTCTCGGTGGGCGCTTCCTGTTGCCGGGCGCGCAGACGCCAGAGGTGATCGGCCAGTTCATCTCCCGTGCCAAGGAGCGCCTTGGCTGAATCGCCGATTTGCCTTGGTTAGGCCGATCGATCTCCAGCCTGCCCAACCGCACGTGGGCGGCCGTGGGAATTGAACGAGCGGTAGTATCGAAATGCTGCAGTATTTGATAAGTTCGGACGATCTGATACGAAATTTGACATTGGGAGAGTGGCCGGTCCGAGATATTTAACGAGGGGAATACGATGAGAGCAAGCAATGTTTTCTTGGCAGGGTTCGCCTTGGGCTACGCGGTGGTGGCCACGTCCAGTGCCTGGGCGGAGGAAGTGATCGAAGAGGTGGTCGTCCTCGGCTCGTACATAAAGCGGGCACCCGAGGATGCACCTTCGCCGGTCCGGGTAATCGGGCGTGAGGAGATGGAGGCCGCGGGACGGCCGCAGCTCGCAGACTACGTCATGACGCTCCCATCGGTGGTCGGATCCGAGAACGTCACGGCTCAGGAGCAGAACGTCGCTGGTGCGGGCGCGGCCAACATCAACATCCGCAACCTGGGACTGTCATCTACCCTTGTGCTGATCAACGGTAAACGCCTGAACGTGGGGACTTCAGTGTCCAATCAGGGGGAGAACTTCGTCGACATCAATCGTCTTCCGTCAATCATGATTGAGAACGTAGAGATTTTGAAGGACGGCGCCTCGGCAACCTACGGCTCGGATGCTGTGGCAGGGGTAGCCAATTTCAAGCTTCGGGATCGCTTCGAGGGCTTTGAGATCCAGGGCTTCTATCAGGATTCCTTCAAGGGCAACGAAGTGAGCTTCAACAAGGTCGGGCTGCCGGAGATTTACCGCCCGGTGATCGAGGCGCGCTCGAAAGACACGTATTCTGACCTTGATCTTGGCGCCATCTGGGGCTTTGGCAACGACAAAACCCACTTCGTGATTGGCGCCAACTACTTCAAGCGGGATCCCCTGGAGTCGGTCGACCGTCAGTTTGCCATCAACGACATCGCAGACGGCAGCGTCGGGGGGCCGAGCCCTTTCAACCTGCCCCAGGACATGTTCGGGTCCGTCATTCTGGCGCCCGGACTGGAAATTCCCGGTGCCGCCCTGATTAACGACTCGTCGTGCGTAGCCCTCGGCCATTACAGGACGCGGAACTCGGGACTGTGCAGTCAGAAGCTTGACCTGCTGTCGCGTGACATCTTCTCCAAGGAAGAGCGCAGGCAGCTGCTTGCCACCTTTACTCACGACCTGAGCGATCGGGTGGAGATCTATGGGCACTTCGGCGGCTCGGAAACGGACGTGCGCATCAATCAGTCACCGTCGTTTCCCATCACCTCGCAGGTTCCCTTCTCATCGGCGAACCCGGGCTTCCAGTTCGAGGTGCTGAACGGTTTTCAATCCCTCCTCACAACGGGCACCGCGCCATTCGGAGACGACGTGAACAACCGGCTGGCGTCGCTGCTGGCGGGCCAACCTTATCCGCTGCCCGTGCTGCCGTTCGTTCCGCCCGAGCTCGGCGGTCCGAACCCGCTGGATCCATTCGCGATTTTGTCGCAGGTCGGGACTCTCACTTTCAATGGGGTGATGCGCCCGTCGCTGCTGCACTTAGCGCAGATCGCCGGGGTGCCGGCAGATGTGGATGGCGACGGTGTGGTGGAGGAAGGCGAAATCTTCCGCAACCGTAACCAGAGCACCATAGACAGGGAGACCCGGGTGTTCATGATCGGCGCCCGGGGAGACCTGAACGACACCTGGAGCTTCGATACCTCGTTCAACTACAGCAGCGAGAAGAGTATTACGGTCTTTTACGATACGGTTACGGACCGCCTTTCCGATGCGTTGAACGGGTGGTTCGGCCTTGGCTGCGACAAGGACGCTTACGGGCCGGGCGAAGGACCTTGCACCTGGTTCAACCCCTTCGGCAGCTCCATGCTTCTGCCCGACGTCGTATTTCCCGACGGGAACGGGAACCTGCATACCCTCGGCAACGATGCGGCCGCCGTGCACGCGCTGGAAGGGGAGGGAGTAGCGACCGCGCGCAGCTCCCTGATCGTGGTGGACGCAATCATGTCGACCAACGAGTTTTTCGGCTGGGAGCTAGGAGGCGGTGGCGTCGGCTTTGCTATTGGCGCCCAGTACCGCAAAGAGGAGTACAAAGCGGGCGGCAACGAGCTCGCCACGGATCCGAGCTTTCCTTTCGCGTTCACGGGCCCGGCGATCCCCTTCGACGCGGATCAGGACATCTGGGCCATATTCACGGAGTTTGCCCTGCCGATCACCGAG
>DATCZA010000057.1:0-64544 GCA_036526135.1 Pseudomonadales bacterium
GCCATCACCCTAATCTCCACTCGCGCGCCGGGAACGGCCAGTTCCGTGATTCCGATGGCGGTCCACGCCGGCCAGGGGGGCGAGATGATGTCGTCGCGTATCGCCATGAACGATGTCAGGTGCTCGTGAAGGTTCACGTGATAGGTCGTGGTTTCGACGATGTCGTCGTAGGAGAGCCCGGCTTCGGCCAGTATTCGGCCAACGGCTGCCCAGGCGTTTCGAAATTCTTCCTGAGGTGATTCGGGAATCGAGCCGTCTGCACTGGTTCCGATCTGGCCGGAACAGATCAGAAGGCCCGATGCCCGGACGGCTGGGGCAAAATGGAATGCCTCGTAACTCCGCTTGTCCTGCTCGGGAAGAACGACATCTCGAGTCATGGCGCCACCCTCGACCGATAGTGGGGGTGGCCCGATGATAAAGACGAGGGAGCGAACAGTACAACACTCGTACATAATCGGGTGTGGATCTTGATATCTGGATGGGAGCCCAACGACTCGATGCTTGAATATTCCGAGGCGCGGCAGATCAGTGATTCGGAGCGGGTCGAGTATCTGGAGTTCGCTCTGGGGCTGGCGGCCGCGGCTGGCTCTGCAATTCTGCCGTTCTTTCGCGCCGGCGCGGGTGTGGAGAACAAACGCACCGATGGTGGATTCGACCCGGTAACGGAGGCCGATCACGCTGCGGAGCGCGTGATACGTGAGCAGATTCTCGGCCGGTATCCCGAACACGGGATCTTCGGAGAAGAATTCGGTTTAGACGCGGGTAACGGTCTGACCTGGGTCGTTGATCCCATCGATGGCACTCGGGCGTTCATGAGCGGCCTTCTGCATTGGGGGGTGCTGCTGGCGCTGTTCGATGGCGAGCGTCCCGTCCTGGGCGTCATGCATCAGCCTTTTACCGCAGAGTTTTTTGCGGGCGATTGCCACAACGCTCATTACCACCGGGGTGAAACCTCCCAGGCGCTCGAAGTCCGGGAGTGCAAGGGGCTCGGGCAGGCCGTTCTCGGCACGACGTCGCCGAAGCTTTTCACGTCGCCATTCGAGCGGCGGGGCCTCGACGCCATTGAAGAAAGGGTGAAACTCAGCCGCTACGGTGGGGACTGCTATCTGTATGCGATGCTTGCCATGGGTCAGCTCGACATCGTCATGGATGCCGGCCTGCAGCCTTATGACGTTCAGGCTCTGGTGCCGATCATCGAGGGCGCTGGTGGGGTCGTGACCACTGCTCAGGGCGGTGACGCCAGCATGGGCGGGTTTGTGGTGGCTACCGGCAGCGCGGAGCTTCATGCAGAGGTGCTCGCGACCATCCGTGCGGGCAGTGAACTCGGCCCTGGTTCCTAGATTCGAATCGAGTGGTTCAGATCAGCGGCCCGTCATCGACGGGCCGGAATGTCGAGGGGACGTCCGTGTCCTGATCGTCGGTTCGGCACGCCGGGCTGATGTGACCCGAAAACGCGACTAAACGGGTCGATCAGAGCGGACCGATACTGCTGGTCCGCTCCTCGAGGGCCCGGCGCGAACCGGCTGGGGCCTCGAGCGTCTAGACTGCCACCGACCGCCTGCCGAAGTGTGACGACAATGTCGGGGTTTTGTAACCGTTTGGCGCAGTGCTCGGTCAACGTATCTGCGGTTCCTGGACCGTCACGGCAGAAGTTACGGCTCGAGATCCTCGAGGGAGGCCGGAAGTGGCCGTCCGCCGGCAGTGTAGTCGCCGTCGATGGGCACGATGGTGATATAGCCCTGCCGGAAGAGAAAGGTGTCGGCGTTTTCGATGTCCTGGCTCGGTTCTGCCCGGCCGAAGTCCGGGGCGTAGCGATCGGGGGCTGCCGCTTTGAAGCCCATTGAGTAGTAGGGCGCCTTTCCCTGGGCCGCGACTCGCACCCCCTTTACGGCTTCGGGCTCGAGCGGAGGATAGTTGACGTTCAGAGCAAGCTCGCCTTTAGACCAGGGCTGCGAAGCACAGAAGAGCCTCCTCACCAACCGGCTGGTGAACCCGGCGACCGTCTTCAGATGACGATGGTTTTCCGGCGCGGCCTCGTCTTCGGCGATGGGATTCGTGCTCACGGCGATTCCCGGGATCGGTCTTGCCAGCGCCTTCATGGCGGCGATGGTTGCGCCCACGGTCCCGGAGATCACGGTTGCCGGCCCCAGATTTGCTCCCTCGTTGATCCCGGAAACGACCAGGTCCACAGGCTGCTCCGGGGGGAAGATGGCGGTCGCGCCGACCAGCACTGCCGTAGCAGGGCTCCCGGAGACCGCATAGACTTCGGTGAACTCCTCGTCCGGGATTCGGGGGGCCGCGATGAGGTCGATGGTGAGCGATGCGCTGCTGCCGCTGTAGTTGCGGTCCGGCGCGACCCGTCTGACGTTGTGCCCGCTGGCTTTTAGTTCGCGATGCAGAGCGATGATCCCGGGCGTATCGAACCCGTCGTCGTTGACGAGCAGTATGTTCAGCGGCCTGTCCGTGCACGGTTGGGCCGCGAACGCGAACATTGGTGACAGCAGAACAATTGCGAAGAATCGTCGGTACATGATGCAAACAGAGGATGGCCGCAGATCATCATGCCATATCTCGGTGACGGGTTTAGATCCGTTCACGGAGACTTCACGAGTCGGTGGCTAGTCTCGAACTCATGGATGCCAACCAGTTGGACTACTCCCCCATTCGCCGCGCCGGCGTGATAGGCGACGTGCACGCCGAGCATGAGCGTCTGGCGGGGGCGTTGGAATGGCTCTCGGGCCAGGACGTGGACGTCATCCTGTGCACCGGCGACGTCGCCGACGGCGTCGGCTGCGTCAATACCGCCTGCAGGCTGCTCAGAGACGCTGATGTGCTGACGGTCGCGGGCAATCACGATCGATGGCTGCTGCAGGACCGCGTTCGGCACGTCGCGGACGCCCACTTTCTGGCCGATCTGGACGATGAAAGCCGCGATTACCTGACTGCGCTGCCTCGTTCGAGGACTTTGAATACGGTCGCCGGACCGCTCCTTTTGTGTCATGGGGTGGTGGAGAACGATCTCGCGAAGGTCTGGCCCGGCACGGAACGTTCGCCGATCGAGCGTAGCACGGAGATGGACGATCTGGTTGCTGCGAGCACGCACCGGTTTGTGGTCAACGGACACATGCACTACCGGGTGCTGATCGACTTTGAGGGTGTGGTCCTCGTCAACGCCGGCACCATCAGAGGGCCTTTCTCCGGCGTCACCGTGATCGATTTCGAAGGAGATTTCGCGGCGGCCTACGAGCGTGATGGCAATGGGCGGGCGCACCGCGTTGCGGAGCACGAGCTGACCCGCAATGGGGAGCGAAGGATCTGGCGTGACACGCAGGAATTTGACGGTTCCTGGCAGCCGGTTACCCTGCACCCTTAGAGGCGCGCCGCGAGGCCGTCCCGTTGCCTCAGTATCCCGAGGCGGCCGGGCGAGCGGCTAACTCGGCCAGCGTCGTGACGATGAGCTTCCTCTCCGCGCGCTTGACTCGCTCCTCGAGCACCTCCGCCGTGTCGTTCTTTTCGACAGGCACTCGAACCTGGGCGAGAATGGGCCCGGAGTCATATGCTTCGTTCACTACGTGCACGGTGGCGCCCGATTCCGTCTCACCCGCCTCGATCACGGCCTCGTGAACCCGTTGGCCGTAGAATCCCTGCCCGCCGAACTTTGGAAGAAGTGCAGGATGGGTGTTGATGATCCTGTTCCTGAACCGACCGAGCATGCGCGGGCCTAGCCTCTTCATGTAGCCGGCCAGAAGGACCCAGTCTGCGTTCGCTTCTTCCAGCGAACGGACGATGGCGGCGTCGAGCTCATCGGGATCCCGATGGGTATGGGCGCTCAGGTGAAGGGTTGCGATTCCGTGGCGGCTCGCGCGTGCCAGCGCCTGGGATCTGCTGTTGTTGCTGACCACCAGCACCAGCTCCGCGGGCAGCGTTCCGTTCTCGATGGCGTCAATGACCGCCTGGAGAATCGATCCGCCGTGAGATGCCAGGGCCGCGATGCGCATCAGGCCGCCACCTTGAATATTGCGGTGTGAAAGATCTCCGTGGTGAGTTCCCTGCCTCTGCGGTACGCCACGTACAGCCTCAGGAACTCGTGGCCCTTCCTGCGCCATTTCTCCATGAGCGTGGCCCTGACTTCCACGGTATCGCCAACCTTGACAAGCGCCCGGTGCCGGACATCGGAGCCAACATGAATCCATGCTGGCATTGCGTACTCCCTCGTGAGTGCCCGATTGGCAGTGCTGAGAAGCCAGTGGGGGTGAGCGCAGAGGCGATAGATGGGCAGATGGTCGGCAACCTCAGCGGCGTACTGCGCATTGCCGTCCTCGGTGATCTGCCAGTGCCACGGCTCGAACGTTTCGTTCTCGACCACCGCCTCCCAGCTGATTTCCGCACGTTCCGCGGTTCTGCGGGGCTCGTCGAGCACGGCGGCGGTGACCGGCTCCGGCATATCTCGCGGTTGCTCGGTATGAAGCTCCGCCAGCAGGGTGCCGGCGTCATTGCGGCAGCTGACGAGCAACGCGGACCCTCGGCTTTCGCAGTCCAGATGAAGTCTGTCCCCGTCGTAGGCCGGCTTCAGGAACCGCACCGAGCTCACCGACCGGCCGAGCCAGTCCTCACCCAGACGCTCCACCACGGGATGCGTCAGGTGCCCGTAGACGGCGACGCCCGGGACGAGGGCACCGGTAAAGCCATAGCGTTGCGCGACCTCGTCGCTGTGGATCCTGTTCTCGTGAGCCTGGGAGAAATTTCTCGCCACGACCTCGTAGGTGGTCATCTGTGGCCCTCTGTGCCGATGGATGCGTTGCCGCAACGTCTGCTGATCATACCTCTGAAGCTCTAGGTCCGTTAGGCAGATCTGTCTGTGATGGGTCGGCTGCGGCGCAGTCAAGGTCGATCCGGGTGGTGAAAGCGCATTATAGTGCGGCGATGAATGGTGATGCTTCAGTGGCGGCGCTGCGCGGCGTGCGCCTGGTGGTCGTGACTGGCAAGGGCGGCGTGGGCAAGACGTCGGTGGCTGCTGGGATCGCGAGCGCTTCCGCCAGGTCGGGGCTCAGAACCGTTCTCGTCACCCTCGACACCGGAGATACCAGGCATCCGCTGCTCGACGTTCCCCTCGAGTATCAGCCCTATCAGGCGGCCCCGCGGCTTTCCGTTTCGCGGCTGGACGCGCTCGAGGCAGTGCGGGAGTACGTCCGGCGAAACATGCCGTTCTCGTCGCTCTACGAGAACATCTTCGACGGGCACGCGTTTCGTAATTTTGCTTCGGCAGCACCCGGCTTCGAGGAGCTCATGTCTCTCGGCAAGCTCTACGAGCTCTGCACCAGCGGGGAGTTCGATCGGGTGGTTTTCGATGCGCCCGCCACCGGTCACATGAAGCTTCTGCTGGACGTGCCTGGGGCCACCTTGCGGGCCGTGCACGTGGGACCGCTGAACCACAACGCGGGCAAGATTCAGGACCTGCTGCTGGACGGCTCGCGGACGCGCGTCGTCATCACCACCCTCGCGGAAGAGATGGCGGTGGAGGAGGCGATGGACCTCGAGCGCTGCTGCCGTAACGATCATCGCATGGCCGTAGGCCCGATTGTCGTCAATCGCTTGGTGCCTGAGCGATTTTCAGTCGAGGAGATCGCGGCGCTGCAGAGTATGGAGGCGAGCACGCTGGAGCTGCGCGAAGCGGTGGCGGCTGTGGTTGCCGAGCATGCCGAGCAGCGATCTCAGGAGGAGGCGTTGCGCGCGCTGAGTGCGGCCGGCAGCGACGTCGTGTCCGTGCCGCGCATCGTGCAGGCATGCTTTGACCCGGCGGCTTTCTTGGAAGCGCTGGAGGCTCACCTGATGCCCCTGTTCGGTAACGCGGCATGAGTGCCGCGCTCAAGCTGGAAGGCGTCGTTGCGGATCGGCGGATAATCATCTGCTGCGGCAGCGGCGGTGTGGGCAAAACCACGACCGGGGCGGCGCTTGGAGTGCTTGCGGCCCAGCTGGGCAGATCAGCGCTGGTCATGACCATCGATCCGGCGCATCGGCTGGCTCAAGCCATGGGCCTGCAGGCGTTGGGGCACGAACCTGCGGAAATTGCGCTGGAAGCACCCGGCAGGCTGTCGGCCATGATGCTCGATACCAAACACACCTTCGACCGGCTGGTGGAGCAATACGCGCCCAGCGGTCAGGTCAGAGACGCCATTTTCGCGAACGAGTACTACCGCCAGCTCTCCTCGACGCTCGGAGGGTCCCGGGAACTCGTGGCCATGGAGCGCGTTCTCGAAGCTGCGACGGAGGAGGACTACGATCTGCTGATCGTCGACACGCCGCCTGCTCACCATGCGCTGGACTTTCTCGACGCGCCGCGGCGTCTGATCGACCTGATAGACGGTTCCCTGACGAACTCGCTGCTCAAGCCTTACGGCATGGCTGCGCGGGCGCAGTTCAACCTGTTCCGGCAGTCATCTGCGGTCACTCTCAAGTTTCTCGAGCGCTTGACCGGTTTCGAGATGCTGGCCGATCTGTCGGAGTTCCTGCTGGCGTTCTCCAGCATGTTCGACGGTTTCAAGGAGCGGTCCCATCGCGTCATGGAGCTCATGCGTGAGTCGGGGACGACTTTTCTGCTGATCTGCGCGCCGGAGGAAGGGAGCCTGGAACAGGTGGAACAGTTTCGCTCGCGTCTGGAGAAGGATTCACTGGATATCTGCGGCGTGCTGGTGAACCGGGTGCACCTGATGGACCCGCGGGCGGGTGATCTCGATGACTCGGTGCTTGCCAGGATCGCCAGCCTGGACGTCGCCGAACCGCGCGGTGCTTTCCTGGCCGAGCGAGTCGCGGCGGCCTATGAGGATCGACGCACCATGGCAAGGGCAGACGCCGGCGTGATGGCAGACCGACTCGGAGAAGACCTGCCGGTGCAGGCCGTGCCACATTTCCATCGGGACCTGCACAGCATGGCGGATCTTCAGGCGTTCGCAGAGACCGTTCGGAACTGACTCAGCTGTAGGCCTGGGCCGGAAGCCAGGTAACGAGCGCCTTCCAGTTGAAGATGATCAGCAGGCCGATCAGCTGAAGAACGATGAACGGCACCACGCCCCGGTAGATGGTCCGAACGTCCACTCCCTCCGGTGCCACGCCTTTCAGGTAGAAGATCGCAAAGCCTACCGGCGGGGTTAGAAAGCTGGTCTGCAGGCAGACGGCGAACAGGATCGTGAACCAAACCGGATCGAACCCCAGCCCCGTGACCACGGGCGAAACCAGCGGCAGGATGATCAGCGTGAGCTCGATCCAGTCGAGAAAGAACCCGAGTACGAAGGTTGCCAGCAGTATGCAGATCAGGATGCCCGTGGCTTCGAAGGGCAGGCTGAGCAGGGCGTCTTCGATGAGCTCATCTCCGCCGAGACCTCGCAGGACCAGCGAGAAAGCAGTGGCGCCGAGCAGCACGGCGAAGATGAAGGCCGTCGTTCGCGTGGTTTCCTGCAGCACGTTGGTCATCACCCCCTTGCCCAGCCGACGATTGATCCACGCGAGCAGCAAGGCCCCGGCCGCGCCCACGCCCGCCGCCTCCGTTGGCGTTGCGAGCCCGAAGAAGATGCTGCCGAGCACGGCCAGGATCAGAAAGGCCGGCGGCAGAATCGCCCTGATGAGACCCCACACGGCGGCCATGTCGATCGGTTCGTTTTCCGCGGCGGGGGCCGCTTCGGGGCGGATCATGCCGTAGCCGACGAGGTAGAGAATGTAGAGGCCGCCCAGCAGAACGCCGGGAAAGACGGCGCCCAGAAACAGGTCGCCGACGCTCATGGCCATGCGGTCGGCCATAAGCACCAGCATGATGCTAGGCGGTATCAGTATTCCCAGGGTGCCCACCGCGCAGACGGTGCCGGCGGCGAGCGCGCGATCGTAACCCTGCTTGAGCATGGCGGGCATCCCGAGCAGGGCCAGCAGCACCACGGAGGCCCCGATGATGCCCGTGGTCGCCGCGAGCAGAAGCCCGATCAGCGTCACCGTGATCGCAAGTCCTCCGCGCAGCCCGCCGAACAGTCGTGCAAAGCTGGTCATGAGCTGGTTGGCAATGCCGGACCGGTCCAGCAGCAGGCCCATGAAGATGAACATGGGCAAGGCGACCATCACCCAGTTCTCCATCACGTTCCAGATCCGGTCCACGGTGATGGATGCGTAGTTCCAGTCCACGCCGATGGCGAGGTTGAAGTCCACATCCAGCACGATGGCGAATGCGGTGAAGAGGACGGCGAGCCCTCCGAGTATCCATGCCACGGGGAAGCCGGTGAAGACCAGGGCGATGAAGCTCACGAACATGAGCAGGGCGAGAATCTCGTTAGCCGGCATGATGTTCGCTGTCCGAGTCCGGGTCGCTGAAGAAGAGAAAGGCCCACACTCGACTCAGCCGCGAAAGCACGGCCAGGAGCAGCAGCCCGAACCCGACGGGAAGCATCGCCTTCATCAGCCACCGCATCGGCAGGCCGCCGGGCGCCAGGGATACCTCGCTCTGCGTGAAGCTGATGGCTACGAAGGGGACCGCGTAGATCAGGATGAGGGCGATGAACGGCAGCAGGAACAGGATGATGCCGTACAGCTCCAGCCAGGCCTGAAGTCTCGGGGAGAACCGTTCGTGCAGGACGTCGACGCGAATGTGGGCGTCCGCCTGGTAGGCGTACGCAAGCCCCAGGAGGAATCCGGCGGCGTAGATGTGCCACTGGATCTCTTCGAACTCGATGCGCCCCTGGCCGAAGGCGTAACGCAGGGTCACGTTTGTGACGATGACGATCAGCAGCAGCAGCCACAGCCAGGAAGCCCATTGGCCGATGCGAACGAGCCAGGCATCCGCCCACCGTGAGAACGTGGTTTCAGGCAGCACTCAGAAGTTCCTTGGCAGGTACGCGCGGGACTTCCAGATGGCGTAGTCGGAGCGGAATGCCTGTTGCGACTCGAGTATCTTTTTGAAATCCGCGTCCTTCTCGGCCTGCTCGAGCATGACCGCTTCGCTCACCCTTTGAAGTTCCCGCAGCACCTCTTCGGGAAGCGTTTCCGCGGAGACGCCGAGTTCTGGAAATCTGGCCATGACGGCCCCCTGCAACCCCTCGGAGCGGGCGAGGTTGCGGGTGACTCCCGCCGTGCAAGCCATCTCGATCAGCTGCTGGTCGTGGTAGGCCAGGGCGTTCCAGATATCCAGGTTGACGATCAGATGCACGGCCGTCGACGGCTGGTGCCAGCCGGGATAGTAGTTGTAGCGCGCGATCCGGTTGAAGCCGAGCTTCTCGTCGACGATGGGCAGCGAGTATTCGGTTGCGTCGATGGCGCCCTTCTCTAGCGCCTGAAAGATCTCGCCGCCGGGCAGCATCGTTACGGACGCGCCGATCTGCTCGATGACTTTGCCGCCGAGACCCGCAAAGCGAATCTTCAGGCCCTTCATCTGCTCGAGGGAATCGATGCGCTCGCGGAACCAACCCGCCGTTTCCGGCCCGCTGATCCCGCAGAAAAGGATGTGGGTGTTCTGCTTGGCGTACAGCGCTTCGCCGAGCTCCCGCCCGCCGGCCTCGAACCACCAGGCGGAGAACTCCCAGGGCTCCATGCCGAAGGGGACAGCGCCGATGAGCGGTGACGCGGGAATGCGTCCCTGGTCGTAACCCAGCCAGGAGTAGCCAGCCTCCACTTTTCGGTCCCGCACGGCATCCGTGATGCTGAAGGGCGGCACGATCTCGTTGGGCTCGTAGGGGTCGATGCGAAGGGCACCGTTGGAAGCCGCGCGAATGGCGCCCGTGACGTACAGGGCGTTGTCGCCGAGCACGGGCAGGTTGGTCGCGAAGGCGACGGGCATGCGCCAGTGGATGCGCAGCGGGGTTTCCCCCGTCGTAGCGGCGGCGGGGGTGTTCAGCCCGACACCGGATGGGGGCCGCAGCGCCAGGCTCCCGACGATGCCCACGGCGAACGCGACGCTAACGGCGACGAGGGCTGCGCTCTGGCTCATGGTGCGCTGAGTCAATCTCAATTCCCCCGAAGATTCCGCGGCATTGCGGATCCATTGTGGGAGGAGCGTCAGGCAGACGCAAGGCGATCGGAGCGCCTCGCGCCTCCGAGAATCCCGTTAACATGTGAATTGTTTTCGCGACGGGGTTTGGCTAACTTGCTGCGCTTTCCTGCGCCGCATCTTCCGCTCTCTTCTTCATGCCGGCGCGACTGCGATTTGGGGGGATTGCATGCTCATTGGGGTACCCAAGGAAACCTGGCCGGGGGAACATCGTGCGGCGCTCGTTCCTCAGAGCGTCAAAAAGCTCGTAGGTGCCGGGTTCGAAGTAGTCATAGAAGCCGGGACGGGAGTCCCTGCGGGTTATCCCGACGCCGCCTACGTCGATGCCGGTGCGACCATCGGGGGCGATCGGGCGGGCCTGCTCGCCTCGGCGGACGTCGTCCTGCGGGTGCGCAAGCCGGAAGCGGACGAGATCGCCGGGCTCAAAAAGGGATCGGTGCACGTCAGCTTTCTGGATCCCTTCAACGAGAGAGGGCTGGTCGATGCCATGGCGGCCCAGGGCGTCACGGCCATTTCCATGGAGATGATCCCGCGCAGCACGCGCGCGCAGAAGATGGACGCCCTGTCATCCCAGGCCAACCTCGCCGGATACGTCACGGTGGTTCTCGCCGCCAATCATTGCCCCAAGATCTTTCCCATGATGATGACGCCGGCCGGGACGATTGCCCCGTCGCGGGTGTTCGTGATCGGCGCGGGGGTCGCCGGACTGCAGGCGATCGCCACGGCGAAGCGGCTCGGCGCTAGAGTCGAAGCATTCGATACCCGCCCGGTGGTGGCCGAGCAGGTTCGCTCTCTCGGCGGCAAGTTCGTCGAGATCGATCTTGGCGAGGTCGGGCAGACAGAGCAGGGCTATGCAAAAGAGCTGACGCCTGAGCAGGTGGAGCTCCAGAAAGAAGGTCAGAAAAAGGTGATCGGCCAGTCCGACGTGGTCATCACCACCGCGCAGGTGTTTGGTCGTCCGGCACCCCGCATCGTGTCAAAGGACATGGTCGAGGCCATGCAGCCGGGAAGCGTCGTGGTCGACATGGCCGTCGAGACCGGCGGCAACGTCGAGGGCTCTGTTCTCAACGAAGTGGTCGACGTCGGCGGCGTGAAGATCATTGGCCTGGGCAATTTGCCGTCGCAGGTTGCGCGGCATGCCAGTGACATGTACTCGAGCAATCTCTTCAACCTGCTGGATGAATTCTGGAGCCAGGAGGAAAGCAAGCTCGACCTCGATCCGGAAGACGAAATCGTTCGGGCCTGCGTGATCACGCGGGACGGATCGATCGTCAACGAAACCATCAAGAACCTCTAGGAGTCCGGAACCGTGGAAGCCGTTTTCCTCGCCTTCGTATTGATGCTCTCCATCTTCCTGGGCTTCGAGCTCATTTCCAAAGTGCCTGCGACGCTGCACACGCCTCTGATGTCGGGCGCGAACGCGATCTCGGGCATCACCCTCGTCGGCGCGATCACATCCGCGGGCGCGGGGGCCGACCAGATCGCGACGCTGCTGGGCGCTGTCGCCGTCGGTTTTGCCACCATCAACGTGGTGGGCGGTTACCTCGTCACCAATCGCATGTTGTCCATGTTCAAGAGGAAAGACACCGGTGGTCAGTCGGGGGGTCGGTCATGAGCCTGGAACTGATCAACCTCTGGTACATCGTCGCCGCCGCGCTTTTCATATTCGGCCTCAAGCAGCTCAGCTCGCCGGACACGGCCGTGCGTGGCAACCTGCTGTCATCCGTGGGCATGCTCATTGCCGTGGTGGTGACCCTGTTCTCCCGGGATATCCTCGAGTTCCAGTGGATTGCGGCGGCTGCTGCCGTTGGCGCGATCATCGGGGCCGTTGCCGCGCAGAGAGTGGCCATGACGAGCATGCCGGAGATGGTCGCCCTGTTTAACGGCTCGGGAGGCATTGCCAGCCTGCTGGTTGGCTGGGCGGCCCTCTACCTCGGCGATGGCGCCGCCGCCGAGGCCGCAGTGGCCGACACCGCCGTCGTCACGGTGGGTCTTTCTACCTTTACCATCATCACCATCCTGCTCTCCGTGCTGATTGGCGGCTTGACCTTCTCGGGCAGCCTCATCGCCTGGGGCAAGCTGTCAGAGGTGATGACGAGCCGGGCCATCGTCTTCGGGGCTCAGCGCCTGGTCAACGCCGCTCTGCTGATCGGTCTCGTTGCCTGTGGCGTGATGTTCGCCATGGAGCCGTCGCTGACCTCACCCTATCTCTACGCGGTAATCGCGCTGTCGCTCATCTTCGGCGTAATGGCGGTCATTCCCATCGGTGGCGCCGATATGCCGGTGGTGATCTCGCTGCTCAACAGCTACTCCGGTCTTGCCGCATGCGCGGCGGGATTTGCGATCAACAACAACATCCTCATCGTCGCGGGTTCACTGGTGGGCGCTGCGGGCATCATCCTGACCAACATCATGTGCAAGGCCATGAACCGTTCCCTTGCCAACGTGCTTTTCTCCGGCTTCGGTGCCGTCAAGACCGCCACCAAGGTCGAGGGCGAGGTCAAGCCGATCACGCCGGACGACGCGTTCCTCATTCTGGAAGCAGCCTCATCGGTTACGTTCGTCCCGGGTTACGGAATGGCCGTTGCCCAGGCGCAGCACGTGGTTCGGGAGCTTGGTGAGCTTCTCGAGGAAAACGGTGCCGAGGTGACCTACGCCATCCATCCGGTGGCCGGGCGGATGCCGGGGCACATGAACGTCCTGCTGGCCGAGGCGAACGTGCCTTACGATCAGCTGGTCGAGATGGATGACATCAACCCCCGCATCGACAACATCGACGTTGCGGTCGTGATCGGCGCCAACGACGTGGTCAATCCGGCTGCCCGGGAGGACGAGAACAGCCCGATCTACGGCATGCCCATCATCAACGTCGACCAGGCGCGAACCGTGTTCGTCCTCAAGCGATCGATGGCTTCCGGGTTCTCGGGCGTGGACAACCCGCTGTTCTTCGGCGAGAACACGCGGATGCTGTTCGGCGACGCCAAGGCGTCGATCTCCTCGGTGATCGCCGAGTTCAAAGGGTAGCCGACAGGCCTTTCAGGGCGTAGACACGCCCGACACCGCCGAGATGAACCCATCGAGGTTGGGCATCGTGATACCCGGCAGCGTGGTCCGGATCGCGTTGCACTGGAGGGTTCTCTGCCAACGCTAGGGCTTTCCGGAGATCTCGACCTCCACCAGATAAGGCGCGTTTGCGGCGAACGCGCGCTCGATGGCGGAGCCGATCTTCTCCGGCCGTGTGACCAGCTCTCCCTCCATTCCCATTCCCTCGGCCATGGCGGGAAAACCCAGTGCCGGTCTGGTGAGATCCATGTGCGGGTACGGCTTGTTGGACCCTGCATCGAAGCGTTGGCGGTAAATGTCGAGATTGTGTTTGAGAATCCGATATTCACGGTTCGACAGGATCACGAACACGATGGGCAGCCCGTGATGCACCGCGGACCACAGGGCCTGAATGCTGTACATGGCAGAGCCGTCTCCGGAGATCGCCAGGACGCGCCGATTGGGCTGAGCCACCTGAACGCCCAGGGCGCCGGCCAGGCCCTGGCCGATACCGCCGCCCGAGCCCGCGAAGAAGTCGCCGGGGGCGGCGTAATCGAATCGCGATGCCACTTCCAACGATGCGGTGATGGATTCGTCCACGACGATGGTGCCTTTGGGCAGCGCGCGGCTGATTTCCAGCAAGGCCCTGGCTGGCGTCATCGGCGAGGTATCGCCCTGGCGCTCGATCCGATCCGCGGCGGCATCGCCGGCGGCCCGATGGGATTCGGCCAGCGCGTCGTTTCGCGCCTTTGCCGCCGCCCCGAAGTCGTCGGGCGCGCCCTCGGCGATTTCCTCCACCAGATGCTCGATCGTTGTCCGCAGGTTGCCGACCAGACCGAGATCGGGGGCCAGGTTCAGTGCCAGACGGGCATGACTGGACTCCACGTGAACGACCCGGGCCTCCTCGGGCAAGGCGTTTTCCGCATCGAACCAGATCTCCTCGAAGAACGGGCCGCCCATCAGCAGAATCAGATCATGGCCGGCGAGCGCGCGGCGAATGGCGCCGGCTTCGAACGGCAGGCGTCCCTTGCTGTTGGGGTGCACGTTCGGGAAGGAAATCTGAGCCCGCAAACCCTGCTGCCATACGGCGGCCCCGGTCTGCACGGCGAGTGTGATCAGCGCCCGGTGGGCACCCTCGGCGGCGATGTCGTCGCCGACGACGATGGCTGGGTTTGCGCTCCCGGCCAGCCAGCGCGCCAGTCGGCGGATGCCCTCGGCGTCCGCGAGCGTCCCGTAGCGGAGATCCCCTGCGGTAGTGGCGCCAACGCTGGTTTCCTGCTCCATGACGTCCACCGGCAGGGACATGAAAACCGGGCCCCGCGGCGGCTCGTTCGCGATCTTGAACGCCCGCCGAAGCATGGGGCCGATCTCGTCGGCGCTGCGTGGCTCGGCGCTCCACTTGCAGACCGGCTCGGCCATGGCGACGAGGTCGTGAGCGAGCAGAGGCTCCCGCATGCGCATGCGGGTGTCCTGCTGCCCCGCGGTGATGATGAGCGGCGAGTTGGCTTTCAGCGCGCCGTAGATCATCCCGATGCCGTTGCCGAGCCCGGGAGCGACGTGCAGGTTCACGATGCCCGTCTTGCCGCTCGCCTGGGCGTAGAAGCTCGCGGCGCCCACCGCAACGCCCTCGTGCAGGGCGACGTAGTAGCGCAGCCCCGGGTAGTCGATGAGCCGGTCGAGCAGAGAATTTTCGGTGGTGCCGGGGTTCCCGAAGATGCAGTCCGCGCCGTGGGCGACGAGCCCCTCCATGAACACCTGACCACCGCGCATCGCCTTCTCCCTGGGTAAACCGAGCGTCGAATGTTACAGGCAGCGCAGCGCCGGTAGCCAGGCCGCCCAGCCGCGGCGTCGCGTTGACGAGCCGGTTCGTCTCCGCGCATAGTGTGCGCCCCTGATCGGATGAACCCATGCGACTGACTTCGCACGACGCCTCGTTTCTGTACTCGGAATCGGCCAGCGGCCCGATGCACACCGCTTCCATCTTCGTGCTGGAGGGCGAGCTGCCGTTCGAGCGTGTGTTCAGTCACTTTCAGGCCCGCATGCACCTCATTGCGCGTTACATGCAGAAGCTGGCCTTCGTACCATTCAACCTGGCGCACCCGAAGTGGGTGGACGACCCGGACTTCGATCTCGCCAATCACGTGGTGCCGCACTCGGTTCCCGAGGGCTCGACCCTGGAGGAGGCGGTGGATCTCCTGCTCGCGGTGAACGAGGGGCTGCTCGACCGCAACCGACCGCTTTGGAAGACCTATGTGGTGGACGGCGTGCCGGGGAAAACGCTGATGCTTCAGCAGGTGCATCACGCCATGATCGACGGGGTTTCGGGCATCCAGCTCACCATGGTCCAGTTCGACTTTGATCGGGACGCCCCGGATCCTCCGCCCGGAGAACCGCGGCAGCCTGCAACGCCGCCCTCTGCCATGGATCTCGTTGGCGAGGTGGTGCGGGAGAGCGCCGAGCGGCTGTCGGTCAACCCGCTCGCAGGCGTGCACACCGACCGCAAGAGCTTCGAGCTCCTGCGCAATGCCGGTCGCGCGTTCTCGCGCTTCTTCACTGAGCCCGCCATCACGGCGCCTTGGAACGCCGGCCTGGTCGGGCCGAAGCGCCGGCTCCGCTGGACCAGCCACCCGTTCTCCGAGTTCAGAGAGATCAGACGGGCCTTCGGTGGGACCATCAATGATGTGGTTCTCGCCATGGTCTCAGAGGGGGCCGCCCGCTACCTGGATCGCCGCCGCGAGGAAACCGAAGGGAAGTACCTGAGAATCATGTGCCCGGTGAGCGTGCGCACCGAGGACGAAGCCGGCAGCCTCGGCAATCGTGTGTCCGCCATTTTCCCTCTGCTGCCGGCCTGGTCCATGGACGCCGCCGAGAGGCTGCGCGCTGTGATTGGAGAGACCGAACGCATCAAACGGGACGAGGAGGCGCAAGCGCTGACGTTCCTCAGCGAGACGATGCCGTCCGTGCCTGCGGTCGCCATGGCGCCAACGCTGCTGGTGGGAACCCGCTTCGACCCAACCACCCTCGCTGGACGAATGCCGTTGCCGGTCGTGCCCAACCTGGGCACCCGGCTCCCGCTCTACGGGTTCAACTTCACCTGCACCAACGTGCCGGGCGTTCAGGTGCCGCAGTACCTGGCCGGTCACGAGATCAGCAACATCATCGGCATACTGATGCTCACCGGCACCCTCGGGTACGGCATGGCAGTCGTGAGCTACAACCAGAATATGCGCTTCAATTTCGTCTGCGAGCCGCGCCTGATGCCCGATCTGGACGTGATGGTGGAGGCTGTCGAGCAGGTGTATCAGGAGCTGCTCGAGGAAGCGCGCCGGGTCAACGAGCCGCCGGCCCCGCCCAGCCGGGGCGGCCGGTCGGAAAAGGCAAGCCGGAAGTCCTACGACTCGCCGGCGGCCTGACTGAGGAGGGTGTAGAAAGATGACCAGACAGAGCGGTGCGGACGGGTACCCCAAGCAGGTGCGGCTGCCCGGCGGCGAAGAGATCGAGATCCGCCTGATGACCGGAGAGGACCGGGACGCGGTTTGCGAATTTGCCCGGGGGCTTGCCGAGGAAGACCTGATGTTTCTGCGCGTGGACCTGACGGAGCCCGCGGTGATCGATCAGTGGATCCGCAACCTCGAGACGGGTCACTCGACTTCGATCGTGGCTTACGACGGCACCGGCCTGGTGGGGTACGCGACCGTGCATCGCGACCCCGCCCGATGGACCCGCAGAGTGGGGGAGATCCGGGTGAACGTAAGCCCCGCATACCGCGCCAAGGGGCTGGGCCGGACGCTGACGTCGCAGATTTTCGACCTGGCCCGGTCGCTCGGCTTGCGAAAGCTCATGGCGAACATGACGGTGGATCAGTCCGGTGCCCAGGCGGCCTTTCGTCGGCTGGGCTTTGTGCCCGAGGCGCTGCTGGCGGACTACGTGGAGGACCGTAGCGGAACCCCGCGGGACCTGGTGATCATGTCCTACGACATCGAGGGTCACACGGATCAGGTTGCCGAACCGCTGCGAGTGTGAGAGATGCGATCAGGCCGGCTCGACGGCGCTTCCCGGTGCCACGGTGCCGGTTCCCCGAACGAAGGCGCGAATGCCCCCGCTGTGCGTAAAGGCAGCGACGATGGCCGCCGCGCTCACGTCCCGACTCGCCAGCCGCGCGCCCAGGGTGGCGCAGGGCTCGCATAGCTCGAAGCCTTCCATCAGCACCCCGCCGACGCGAAACTGCCTGCCCACCAGGTCGTTCAGGCCGATGCCGCGGGTGGCGATGTTTCGACCGGTGTCCGCCGCCGTGATGTCCAGGCCCGTCTCGGCGATGAACCGTTCTACCGCCTCGGCCTCTATCAGGGTGACCACCCCGCCTTTCGAGTTGGCGTGACGATCACCCTCGAGGCCGACGCCTATGGTCAGTCTAGCCGCGGGCACGGCCCGCTGGGAATCGCCGTGCTTTGCGGCCAGATATATGCCCTCGACTGTGCCTGTCATCGGGAAGCCCTCCGGTGCTGATGAGCGAGTTTAGCGCAAGTTCATCACGCGGCCTGATGGGCGGAGGTTGGGAAATGCAGAGAGCGGGTGCTAGTCTCGATGGCGAAACGTGCCGCCTTGGGTTCTCGAATGCAGCTCACCATCGTCGACGTGTTCGCCGAGCGCCGCTACGCCGGTAATCAGCTGGCGGTGGTGCGAGATGCGAGCGGCCTCTCCACCGCAGAGATGCAGGACATTGCCCGGGAGATGAATTTCTCGGAGACCGCCTTCGTCCTGGAAAGCGGCAGCGGCCACGCCCGCGCCCGCTATTTCACGCCCCCGCCCGTGCGGCTGGGCGGGGAGTTCGACCGGGCCCTGGCGGGCGCGTCGTCGTCGATCAGGGCGTGGAGATGAAACGGCCCTCGCGGCTCTATCTCGACGTGGGAGACGAGATCCGCGTCGGCGGCAAGGTGCAACTGGTGGCAGAGGGCCGACTGGCTTGAAAGATTCGCGTCGGCAGAAGACAGGACGGCCGTCCGCGAGCCGCCCGCCGGTCAGGGCGAGCTGGCCCGCGAGGGGCCTGGTTGTGCTCGTCGCGTTGTTCTCCTCGGGAGTCACCCTGGCTGCCGACCACGCGAGCCGCATCGAAGCTCACGTTGAATCCTCAGCCACCCCGTGGACGGGACTCCAGGCAAACGATGCGGAAGAGGATTTCACCTTTGTCGTGGTGGCCGACCGCACGCGCGGTCATCGGCCAGGCGTGTTCGAGTCCGCCATGCCCAAGGTCAATCTGCTGCAGCCGGCATTCGTGGTCAGCGTGGGAGATCTCATTGAAGGTTACACGGACGATCCGGCCCGGCTCACGGGGGAGTGGGATGAAGTCGAGGCCTTTGTCGACCAGCTCGATGCGCCCTTCTTCTACGCGCCGGGCAATCACGACATGTCCAACGCGGTCATGTCCGAGGCCTGGCGCGCCCGTTTCGGACCGTCCTTCTATCACTTCCTCTACAAGGACGTGCTGTTCCTGGTCGTCAACTCCGAGCTGTTCGGCATGGTGACGAATCCGTGGGTGTCCGTGCCGGGGCCCTGGACCCAGGAAGAGCAGATGAGTTACATCGAGCGCGTGCTCTCCAGGCATGCCGACGTCCGCTGGACGATCGTCATCACCCATCAGCCGCTGTGGGACGTCGCCGAGGTTCACCCCGACTGGCTAAAGGTCGAAGCGCTCCTCGGTGAACGCCCGTATACGGTGTTTGCCGGTCACGCGCACCGCTACCAGCGATCGTTACGCCACGATCGCAAGTACATCACGCTGGCGACCACCGGCGGGGCCAGCCCGCTCCGGGGCGCTCTTTACGGCGAGTTTGATCATGTGGCGATGGTGCACATGTCCTCGCGCGGACCCACCATCGCGAATCTGATGCTCGATGGGATTCAACCCGAGGACGTCACCACAGAGGACTCGCTGCGTGCGTTGAGGCAGCTGTCGGACGCGGTGCAGGTCGAAACCGAGTATCTCGACGGAGACCTGTTCACCTCGGGCGCGGTTCGCTACCGGATCGTCAACTCGGGGTCGGCTCCCCTCGAGGCGACGCCCATCGTCCTGGGAAACGACGTTCTGCGCGCCCAGGCGACTCCCCAGGCAATCTCGGTGCCGCCCGGAGGGGAGCGGCGGGTCGCGCTGAATCTGAAATCCACGCACGCGCTCGCCTTCGAGAGCCTGCCCCCGGCGAGGGTCACCTGGTCGTTGCGGTCGATGCTGCTCGATCGGCCGGTATTCGTAGAGATCGAGACCGCGCTGCTTCCCCAGCGCCGCTTTCCGCTGGAGCGCATCAGCCGTCTGGTTCGCCTGGACGGAGACCTCGAGGAATGGCATCTGCCGTACTCGGTGACGCGCCAGGGTGACATTGCCAGCCCGCAGACTGATCCGGCGGACATCTCGTTTCGCTTCGGGATCGGCTACGACGACGAGAACCTTTACCTTGCTGCCGAGGTAATCGACGACTCCATCGTTGCCTCCGGTGAGCTGACCGCGATGGATCAGGACGCGCTCATCGTCTCGGTGGATGCCCGTCCCGACCCGGACCGCTCTGCGAACCAGCCTCTAGTAGAGGCCATGGCCAGCGGTGCCACGTCGCGCATGGCCATAGAGCTGCTGACCCTGGCCCCCGGGCGCCCGGCACCGGTGCTGGAGATGCTCGATGGCGTGCGCGACGCCATTGCAAGCGCGGTGGTGCGAACGTCCGGCGGATACGCAGCCGAGATCGCCATCCCTGGGGAACTGCTCAGTCGCCAGCAGGGCAGGGAGTGGCAGGTCGTTCGCGTCGGCATTCATGCCAACGACTTCGACGAGAGCGAACGCGGCTCGAAGTCGCTCCACTGGCAGCCCTATCGATTCGGCTCGGCGGCCGTGGTCGGCACGGGCACATTCATGCGAAGGTGATCGGCTCGGCGACGATGTTGGGGGGGAGTCGCACCCGCCCGGCGTTCAGCGACGCCAGGTCCGGGGGGAGCGAGAGCGCCGCCGGAAGGCGGCGCGCCGGTCAGTCGTTCTGGTTCGAAATGGAGCGCTTGCGTCCGGGAGCGCGCCGCTCTCCGATCACGGGGCCCCAATCTGCCATCAGAGCGCGTCGGAGCTGGTTCACCGTCTCGTAGCCCAGCCGTATCGCCAGGGCCTGCTCTGATTGGCGCAGTGTTGCCAGTGCAGCGTTTATCAGCTGCGAACCGCGCTCGCTGAAGACGATTCGGTTGGCGCGCCGGTCGTCCGGATCTGGAAGCTGGGTGACGAGGTCGTCACGCTCCAGTTCGTTGATCTGCTGCTGGATGGCCTGCCGGCTCACGCCCAGCACCCGTGCCAGCTCCGCAGCTCTGGTCACGCCGTTGGATATGTTGATGAGAATCATCGTCTGAGTGCGGGTGCGAGGCAGGTAGCCTGCTTTCTGCAGCCCGTTCTGGAGGCTCTCATCCATCCAATAGTAGGCGCGCAGCAAGCCGCGCATCAGCACTTCGTTGGGTTGATCTTCCATGTCAATCCTCAATCAATCGCAACACAATTCATGCGGCCCGTTTCCGAGGTACGCAGTATCCGGTATTGTTTCTCAAAGTGCGCTGTCAAGCAACTGTTATAAATTGGGAGATCAGGTGGAACTCTACGACGTGATGAGAACGACCTTCGCGGCCCGGGAATTCCTGGACGAACCGGTCACAGACGGGGATATACGCAATATATTAGATAATGCGCGGTTTGCCCCCAGCGGGGGTAATCGTCAGGGTTGGCGGGTGATCGTGATCCGCGAAGCGGAGACCCGGGAAGCCATGCTGCCCATGATCATGCCCACGTTTCAGCGCTACGTCGCACAGGTTCAGGCGGGCGAAGCGCCGTGGAACACCATCAACGAGACCCGCCTAACGGCTGAAGAGATCGCCGCTACCGAGCCGCCGGAAGCCTTCATTCGGCAGGTTCTTGCCGCGCCGGTGCTGCTGCTGATTCTCGTGGATCTGAGCGTGGTGGCGTCCTTCGACGCGCAGCTCGACCGGGTCGGGGTGATTTCCGGCGCCTCCATCTACCCGTTCGTCTGGAACGTCCTCCTGGCCGCAAGGAACGAGGGATTCGGCGGTACGTTGACCACTTTCATCGCCGGGCGCGAGGGGGAGATCAGGCGTCTTCTCGGAATACCCGACCACCTCGCCGTGGCGGCCCTCCTCCCGATCGGGCGGCCGGTCAAGCAGCTGACCCGGCTCAGCCGCAAGCCGGTGGACGAGTTCGCGATGCTGGAACGCTGGGACGGCGCGCCGCTGGGCGATTGAAGGCGCCCGCGCCGCCTAACCATGGACATCGCTTCGTGGTTTGCTAGGCTGCCCAGCGCACAAGGGGATGCCACCGGGTCGAGGGGAGAGCCGTGCAGCAGAACGAACCGAGCGATTCTTCCGGGGAATCGGCCGATGGGGTGGGCGGTAGGTATGCGAACTACGTTCTCATCGTTCTCATCATCGTTTACGTCTTCAACTTCATCGACCGGCAGATCCTGTCTATCCTCGCCGAGGAAATTAAGGCCGACCTGGGCATATCCGATGCGGACATCGGTTTCCTTTACGGAACCGCTTTTGCCGTCTTCTACGCCGTGTTCGGCATTCCCCTGGCTCGGCTGGCGGACACCTGGATCCGCAAGGATCTCATCGCCATCGGTCTCGGCTTCTGGAGTCTGATGACGGCGCTGTCGGGGACCGCCCGGAATTTTGCTTCCCTTGCCACTTTCCGCTTCGGGGTCGGCGTGGGTGAGGCGAGCGCGTCGCCGGCCGCTTTCTCCATGCTCTCCGATTACTTCTCGCCGCGCGTGCGGGCCACCGTTCTTGCCATCTATTCCAGTGGGGTCTACATCGGCGCCGGTATCGGCGTCTTCCTCGGTGGGATCATCGTCGATTCCTGGAATGACGCCTTTCCGGATCCCGTCCTGGCGCCGTTCGGCCTCAAAGCCTGGCAGGCGGCCTTCTTTGCGGTAGGCCTACCCGGCCTGCTCATGGCCATCTGGGTCTGGACGCTGCGCGAGCCGCAGCGCGGGGTCAGCGAGGGGCTTGTGGTGCCGACGCACCCGCATCCTTTCCGCGAAACGGCCCGGTCGCTCGTCACCGTGCTTCCCCCGTTCACCGTGGTCTCGCTATGGGTCAGCGGCGGCGCCCGGACCGTCGCCGTCAATCTCGGACTCGCCCTGCTCATCGCGGCCGTCGGCTACGGTGCGAACCTGGCGACGGGCACGCCGAATCAATGGATCGCTCTGGGAATCGGCGTCTACGCGGTGGTCTCGTGGGCCCAGGGCCTGAAGCTTTCGGATCCTGTGGCGTTCGGCATGATCTTCGGCTCCCGTGCCATGGTGCTGCTGACCCTGGGCTTCCCCTGCCTGGCTTTCGTGACCTACGGCGTGGGTTTCTGGAGCCCGCCCTATCTGCTTCGCGCCCATGGCGTCAATCTCGCCGAGGCCGGCACGCTGCTGGGCTTGGGTTCCGCCCTGGGCGGCTGGATAGGCGTCACGCTGGGCGGCATCGTGGCGGACCGGCTGCGGGCGCGTTCGGTGAACGGCCGCATATACATTGGCGTGGCTTCGCCCTTTCTCGCCGCACCCGCGGCCATCTGGTTCGTGCTGACCGACAACGTCTGGGTGGCCTATTTCTGCGCGTTTGTGTTCAGCATGTTCTCGCCCATGTGGCTTGGTGCCGCAGCGAGCACGGTGAATGATCTTGTCTTGCCGCGAATGAGGGCGGTGGCGTCCGCCTACTACATCCTGATGCTCACCTTCATCGGGCTCGCCCTCGGGCCCTATCTGATCGGCCAGGTGAGCGACATCTATCTGGCGTCGGGCCTTGATGATGGCCAGGCGCTGGGCAGGGCGATTCTCTGGGGCTGCGGCATGCTGGGCGTCAGCCTCCTGTTCCTCGCCGGCGCCATGAGGTACCTCGGAGCCGAGGAGGCCAACCGGCTCGACCGCGCGCGGGCCCTGGGAGAGCCCATGGACTGAACGCGTTGCCGGGATAAGGCAATCGTGCGAAATTAGGCGCTCGAGGGAGGAGGTTCCGAGTGGAGCAGTTCGGCGAATATCGCATTTCCGCCGCACGGGCAATGGTATGGGAAGGCCTGAACGACCCCGACGTGCTCGGGCGCTGCATCCAGGGCTGCCTGTCCATGGAGCGGACGTCGGATGAGCAGTTCGATGCCTCGGTCAAGGCCAAGGTGGGTCCGGTCAGCGCTACCTTTCAGGCGCAGCTCATGCTCAGCGAGATCGACGCACCCTCCAGCTACACGTTGACGGCCAACGTCAAGGGAGGTGCCGCCGGGTTCGGGAAAGGGACGGCGAAGGTCAGCCTCTTAGAAGACGGTGCCAGCACGTTGCTCCGCTATCAGGTGAGCGCCAACGTCGGTGGCAAGCTCGCTCAGGTGGGATCCCGGCTGATCGACGCGGCAGCCCGAAAGATGGCAGACGATTTCTTTGCCGAGTTCGGACGCGAGGTGGGCGGTGCGGAGCCCGAGGCTCTGGCGGCTGTGGCAGAGGCGCCTGTTGCCGGCGGGCGCTGGAAGATATGGGTGGCCGTTGCGGCCATTGTGGTGATCATACTGCTGCTCATGGTCTGAGCGGCCGTCGTCGTGAATCAAAGAGTCTAGGATTCGAATATGAAAGTCGCGCTGAACGTCAATGGTACCGACCGCGAACTCGAGGTGCCGGACAACACGCTCCTGGTGGACCTCCTGCGGGAGCACCTCAGGCTCACGGGCACCCACGTCGGCTGCGATACGAGCCAGTGTGGCGCGTGCACCGTGCATCTCAATGGCCGCTCGGTCAAGTCGTGCACGGTGCTCGCCGCACACGCCGAAGGCGCCGAGGTGGTGACCATCGAGGGAATCGGCGCGCCAGACGACCTGCACCCCATGCAGGAGGCGTTCCGCGACTGCCACGCGCTTCAGTGCGGGTTCTGCACGCCGGGGATGATCATGAGCGCCATCGATCTGGTGAATCAGTCGGACGACCTGGATAACCAGGCGGTCCGGGAAGGCCTGGAAGGCAACATCTGCCGGTGCACGGGTTACCACAACATCGTGCGTGCCGTGCTGCAAGCAGCCGAGAAGATGTGAGGATTCGAGATGAGTGAAGCAGCGGCAACGGGGATCGGAGCGTCGGTCAGGCGTCGCGAGGACGTCCGTTTCATAACCGGCAGCGGGCGCTTTACGGACGACCTGACGCAGCCGGGCCAGACCTATGCCGTATTCCTGCGCAGCCCCTACGCGCGCGCCAGGATCGGCGAGATCGACGTGAGCGAAGCGCTTGCCACTGAGGGCGTGATCGCCGTGCTCACCGGCCGGGATATGGCAGCCGACGGCCTGGGTGACCTTCCCTGCGGGTGGCTCGTCAAGCAGAAGGACGGCTCGGACATGATCTCCGCGCCGCACCCGCCGCTGGCCACCGAAGTCGCCAACTACGTGGGCGAACCCTACGGATTGGTGATCGCGGAGTCACTGGCCGCCGCCAGGCAGGCTGCTGAGTGCGTCATGGCGGATTTCGAGGAGCTGGACGCGGTAGTCGACCTGGCGACCGCCGTCGATTCCAGCCAGATTCACGAGGGCGTGCCCGGGAACCGGGCCTACGATTGGGAGATCGGCGACCGGGAGGCCACGGAAGCGGCGCTGGCCGGAGCCGCCCACGTCACCCGGATCGATCTGACCAACAACCGCCTGATACCTAACGCCATGGAGCCTCGCGCCGCTCTGGGCGTATACGATCCGGCCGGCGACGATTACACGCTCTACACCACCAGCCAGAACCCCCACCTCGAGCGGCTGGTGTTGTCCGCCTTCGTTCAGGTCGCACCGGAGCACAAGCTGAGGGTCATCGCCCCGGACGTGGGCGGTGGTTTCGGTTCCAAGATATTCATCTACGCGGAGGAGACCGCCGTCATCTGGGCATCGCGCAGGGTCGGTCGGCCGGTGAAGTGGACGGCGGAGCGCAGCGAGTCGTTTCTCGCCGACGCCCACGGTCGGGATCACATCACCCATGCGGAGCTTGGCCTGGACGCGGAAGGTAACTTCACGGCGCTGAAAGTGCAGACCAGCGCGAATCTCGGCGCCTATCTGTCCACGTTCGGCTCCTCCGTCCCGACCTATCTCTACGGGACGCTGATGGCCGGCCAGTACCGGACCCCGAACATCTACGTCGAGGTGCAGGGCATCTACACCAACACCGCACCGGTAGACGCCTACCGCGGAGCCGGGCGTCCGGAGGCCACCTATGTGGTCGAGCGGATCGTTGAGACTGCCGCCAGGGAGCTCGGCACGGATCCGGCGGAGCTGCGGCGGCGCAACATGATCCGGCCGGATCAGTTCCCCTACGAGACGCCGGTGGCGCTGGTCTACGACACCGGCGACTACGAAGCCGGTCTGGACAGAGCGCTTGCGCTCGTCGACTACGCCGGCTTCCCGGCTCGCCGCGCTGCTTCCGAAGCGGCAGGCAAGCGGCGTGGCATTGGCCTTGCGTGCTACATCGAAGCCTGCGGCCTCGCGCCCTCGCAGCTGGCCATCCAGCTCGGCGCAGGCGTCGGGCTCTACGAGAGCGGCGAGGTGAGGGTGAACCCGACGGGTTCCGTCACCGTCTTCACCGGATCTCACAGCCACGGCCAGGGTCACGAGACCACCTTTGCCCAGGTGGTGTCTGACCGCCTTGGCGTGCCGTTTGAGAGCGTCGAGGTGGTGCATGGCGACACCGGCCGCGTCGAGTTCGGCCTCGGTACCTACGGGTCGAGGTCGTTGGCGGTTGGTGGTTCGGCGTTGATCGCGGCCACGGACAAGGTCATTGCCAAGGGTAAACGCATCGCCGCGCACATGCTCGAAGCCCAGGAGAGCGACGTGGAGTTCGCCGACGGCAATTTCGTCGTCAGGGACAGCAACCAGTCGCTGTCCTTCGGGGAGGTTGCCTTTGCGGCGTACGTGCCGGCCAATTACCCCGAGGATCTCGAGCCGGGACTTTCCGAGAAGGCTTTCTACGATCCCGAGAACTTCACTTACCCGGCGGGAACGCACATTGCGGAGGTGGAGATCGAAGAGGAGACGGGCGTCGTCCGGCTCGTCAACTTCGTCGCCGTCGACGACTTCGGGCACGTCATCAATCCGATGATCGTCGACGGGCAGGTTCACGGAGGGCTTGCTCAGGGTGCCGGACAGGCGCTGCTGGAGCACGGCGTGTACGACGACTACGGCCAGCTGCAGACAGGCAGCTACATGGACTACTGCATGCCGCGCGCGGACGACGTGCCGGACTTCGTGGTCGACACCACGGTGACGCCGTGCACCCACAACCCTCTCGGCGTCAAGGGCTGCGGGGAAGCGGGCGCCATCGGCTCCCCGGCGGCGATCATGAACGCCGTCACCGACGCCCTCGGCGTCAACGACATTTCCATGCCAGCCACGGCCGAGAAGGTGTGGCGGGCGCTGCGGGCCTAGGAGAAGCCATGTATCAGTTCAACTACCACCGCCCGGCGTCGGTAGAGGAAGCCGTCGGGCTGTTCGAATCTATGGACGACGGGATCTACATGGCCGGGGGGCAGACGCTCATCCCGACGATGAAGCAGCGGCTGGCCGCGCCTACCGACGTCATCGACCTGTCGGGTATCGAAGCGCTCAGCGGTATCGAGGTGAGCGCCGACCGGGTCAGCATCGGCGCGTTCACCGTTCACGATGCGGTGGCGAGCTCGCCGGAGATTCGCGCGACCCTTCCCGTGCTGGCTTTCCTGGCTGGCCAGATCGGCGACGGCCAGGTGCGCAACCGAGGCACGCTGGGGGGATCCGTCGCCAACAGCGACCCGGCCGCCGATTACCCCGCTGCGCTGATCGGTCTGGGCGCCACGGTGCATACTCAGACGCGCAGCATCGAAGCGGACGACTACTTCAAAGATCTCTTCGAGACGGCCCTCAACCCCGGAGAGCTGATTACGCGGATCGACTTTCCCGTGCCGACCCGGGCCGCCTACCGCAAGTTCCCGAACCCTGCTTCCCGCTACGCCGTGGTGGGCGTGCTGGTGGCCGACTTCGGCGGCAAGGTCCGCGTGGGGGTGACCGGTGCGGGTCCCTGCGCCTTTCGCGCCACTGCTATCGAGGAGTTGCTCAGCCGCAATCTCGACCCGTCGGCGCTGGACGGCGTCGAGGTCCCGGATGCGGGATTCAACAACGACCTGCACGCCTCCGCCGAGTACCGGGCGCACCTGGTCAAGGTGATGGCGAAGCGGGCCGTGGCGGACCTGCTGAGCTGAAGCTTCGTACCGGGGCGGCTGGCTCAGCCGGCGGCGTCGGCGGCAGCGCTCACTCGCCTTCTTCGGCGACGTACAGATCCTGAAGGCGGCGCATGCCGTTCAGCCAGCGGTCGTAATCGGACGTCTTGCGCTGGATGTAGGTGGCGACCTCCGGATGCGGCAGCACCAGGAAGCGCTCTTCGCGCAGCGCTTCGATCACGCATTCGGCGGCCTCCTCGGGTTCGATCATGCCGTCCACGCCAGCCACGCCCGGGCCATCGGCCGTCATCGGGGTGCGCACGGCCTGGGGGCAGAGCACGGAGACTTTTATGCCGTCGCGAGCGTGAGTGATCGCGATCCACTCGGCCAGCGCAACCGCGGCGTGCTTGGTCACCGCGTAGGTGACCGAGCCGATCTGTGTCAGCAGGCCCGCGGCCGAGGCGGTATTGAGCAGATAACCGCCTCCGCGCGCCTTCATGCGCGGCACCATGTGGCGGGCGGCGTAGACGTGGGACATGGTGTTGACCTTCCAGATGGTGTCCCACACCTCGTCGGGCTCGTCGAGACCTTTGCCGATCCCGATTCCCGCGTTGGAACAGAACAGATCGATCGGCCCGAACTCGGATTCAGCGTGCTCGATCAGCGCGACGAGGTCTGCTTCCCTGCCGACGTCTACCTGCATGGACGAACCATCTATTTCGTCGGCCACGCGGCGGGCGCCGTCGCCGTCGAGGTCGGCGACGATCACCTTGCCTGCGCCCTCGGCATGAAAGCGCTGCGCCATGGCACGCCCGATACCGCTGGCGCCGCCGGTGACGACGACGATCTTGCCCGAGACGTCCATCTCGTTTCCCCCGTGAACCGCGTTGTTTTGATGCTCTGAACATTAGACGTTCCAGAACGTTGAATCTATAGTCGCGAAGGATTGCGCGGTCCGGGGGGCGTGCAACGTCGCCGAATGACCCGGAGTTTGGACGCAGACCATGAGTAGCAAGTTGACGATGCGGCCCCCAGCCCTGACGTGGCTTATCCTGGGGTCGCTGCTGGCGGTTCTTTCGCTGCCGGCGATCTCGAGCGAGCCGGCGCGACCGCTCTCGGCCCACCACGTGATCGTCGACGGCGTGCCGCTTGCGGTATGGCGGAAAGCGCCGGCCAGCGCCAAGCGCGTCGTGCTGCTCGTTCACGGGCGCACGTGGAGCGCGCGGCCCAACTTCGATCTGAACGTGCCCGGCGAGGATCTTTCTCTCATGGACGGTCTGGTCGAGGAGGGTATTGCCACGTACGCGCTGGACATGCGCGGCTACGGGGACACGCCCCGGGATGCCTCCGGATGGCTCACCCCGTCCCGGGCCGCTGCGGACGTCATCGCGGTGCTGGAATGGATTGCCCAGCGCAACCCCGGCCTCCCCGGGCCGTACCTGTTCGGATACTCCCGAGGGGCCATGGTGGCCCAACTCGCCGCTCAGCAGCAGCCCGGGCGGATCTCGGGGCTCATTGTTTTCGGCTACCCCTTGCGGCAGGACTCGGCGGTGAACCCACCAGGACTGACCACCGAACCGGCGCGGATCGCCAATTCCGCAGCGGATGCCAGGTCGGATTTCATTGCCCCCGGGGCTGCCCGCCGGGAAACGATCGATGCGTTCGTGGAGAGCGCGCTCAAGCACGATCCGGTGCGCGTCGACTGGCGCGCCTATCCGGAGTGGCTGGCTCTGGACGCCGCCCGCGTCACCGTGCCAACGCTGCTCGTGGACGCTGAGCACGACCCGCTCACGGACCCCAAGGTTCTCTCGCGCTTTTTTGCGGGGCTGGCCACGGCGGACAAGGCCTGGGTGAGCATACCCGGGGCGGATCATGCGGCGTTTCTAGAAGAGCCCCGGGACTACTTCCGTCGGGCGGTGGCCGCGTTCATGCTGGGAGAACGGGCAGCGGTAGAGGTGATCTCCGCGGATCTGCTCGACTTCGACTGACCCTTCTTTGGTGCCTACCGCATCTGCCCAGGGTGGGTAGGGGCCGCCTGTCCGGGAATGGCGCATTGAGTCTCGCAGCTGACCGCGGTTAGCATACCCGGCCACCCTGATCCGCAAGCCCATGTCGACAGACGTCATAGTCTACGATGCCGTCGCGCAACAATGGTTGCGCTTTTGCGATCCCGTTGAGCTGCTGATCGCGGACCGCGAGGATCAGGTCCTTGACGTCGTCGCCGAGATCGAGAGCCGCACGGTGGGCGACGGCCTCTTCGCGGCGGGATTTCTGACCTATGAAGCCGCTCCGGGAATTGCGCGCGAGCTGGTGACGCACAGGCCGCACCGGCTCCTTCCGCTCGCATGGTTCGGTCTGTTCCGGCGGGTTCTGCCGAGCGCCGACCTTCCTCTTGCCCCGGGCGACTGCCTTGGCGGATGGTCGGCGTCCGTCACTCGCAAGGACTACGATTCGGCCATCGCCCGGATTCGAGACTACATCGCGGCTGGTGACACCTATCAGGTGAACTACTCGTTTCGCCTGCGCGCTCGTCTGAACGATTCCCCCGCCGCCTTGTTCGCGAACATGGTGAGCTCTCAGGGCCCTGGCCTGGCTGCTTTCATTGACACGCCCGGGTTCGCCGTTGCCAGCGCATCCCACGAGCTGTTCTTCGCCCGCGACGGGGACGAGCTCGTTTCCCGGCCAATGAAGGGCACCGCGCCGCGCGGTCTGCGGGACCAAACGGATCGGGATCAGGCCGGCTGGCTGGCCGCATCGGCAAAGAATCGTGCCGAAAACCTGATGATCACCGATATGGTCCGCAACGACCTTGGCCGCATTGCCAGGATCGGATCGGTGGTTGCCGACGACCTCTTTGCCCTGGAGCGGTACCCCACCGTCTGGCAGATGACCAGCACGGTAAGAGCACGATCGACCGCCAGCCTGCCGGACGTCATGGGCGCCCTGTTCCCGGCGGCCTCCATCACCGGAGCGCCCAAACGCAGAACCATGGAGATCATTCGCGAGCTCGAGCATGAGCCGCGCGGGATCTACACGGGCACCATTGGCTTCGTGCGTCCTGAGGGGCGCTGCCAGTTCAACGTGGCTATTCGCACCGCCGCCATCGACAAGACGACGTCCGAGGCGGAGTACGGTGTGGGTGGCGGCATCGTCTGGGACTCCCGAGCCGAAGACGAGTATCGGGAGTGCTTCGCGAAAGCGCGCATCGTCACCGGTGGGCGCCGGGAATTCGAGCTGCTCGAAACCCTGGCCTGGCACCCCCGTGACGGGTTTCGCCGTCTCGAGGAGCATCTCGAGAGGCTGCACAGCGCGGCTGACTATTTCTGCTGGTCGCTGAGCACCGGAAAGGCGCAAGCCTTGCTCGAAGCGGCCGCGTCGGCGTATCGCGAGCCCATGCGCGTCCGCCTGCTCGCCGACCGTTCGGGTCACGTAAGGCTAGAGGCTTCGCCGCTGAAACCTTTGCCCGAACCCTACCGTGTGGCCCTATCCGAACCGATGGAGGATTTGCAGAGCGAGTTCGTGTACCACAAGACGACGCAACGTTCGGTGTATGACAAGGCGCTCGACGCGGCCCGCAGCGTCCGGCCGGACCTCGACGATGTGCTGCTGGTCAACGGCGACGGGCAGGTGACGGAGTCGACCATTGCCAACGTGGCCGTGGAGGTCGACGGCCGCCTGCTGACGCCCGAGCTCGGCTGCGGCCTGCTTCCCGGGATCGAACGTCAGGTGCTCGTCGCCGACAAAATCCTCGAAGAAGCGCGCGTTCCGGTTAGCCTGCTCGTCGAGGCGGAGCGCATCTGGCTGCTCAACTCCGTCCGGGGGATGTGGCCGGCGACGCTGGTCGCGACCGAGCAGGGTGGCAGCGATCTGCGCTCGGAATTCCCGGGGTGAAGATGGAGCGGGACACGGGACTCGAACCCGTCGCCTACAGCTTGGGAAGCTGTCGCTCTACCAGATGAGCTAGTCCCGCCGAGAGGTTGTCGATTCTGGCACGAGCGCTCGCCGGTGACCATCCCGAGGTGATGGTCCCGCAAGCGGCACGGCTTCAGTCGTCGTCGGCCCGCCGTACCCAGCGGCTGCTGGAAGCCACGTCTTCGATGGGCTCGGCGGCTTTTTTCCAGCCGCCGAAGCCGGGCTCGAGATGGGCCACGTCGGTAAAGCCCATGTCCTGCAGGGCTCTGACGGCCAGCACGGAGCGGCCGCCGCCGGCGCAGAACACCACGGTGCGCCGGTCTTCCTGGAAATAGTCCCGAAAGTAAGGGCTAGCCGGGTCGGCCCAGAACTCCAGCATGCCCCTGGGGACGTGAACGGAACCGGGTATGGTGCCAAGGTCCACGCGCTCCTGGATCTCGCGAATGTCGAGCAGCAGCAGGTCGGGGTCGTCTGCCAGAGCCTGCTTGAGCTCCTCGACGCTCAAGTTCTCTATGTTCGCCTTCTCGCGCTGGATGGCTTCGAAGACATTTTTGATCGGCACGTCCGTGCTCCCCCGAATGCGAGCAGTGAGTGTACACTGAGTCCCTGCCGGCCGCCCCGTCCTGGTGGAACTGCCGGCAACCGGGCGCTGTCCAACATCGGTGCTACCAACCAAGGTGAGGAACGGTCAATTGAGGCACACTCTGAAGTGCGCGGTTTTCGGGTGGCTGCTGCTGGGCAGCTTGACGGCCGCTGCGGCTTTGCCGCTGGGGCTGCCGGGCGGCGAGCAGCTTCCCAGCCTTGCGCCCATGCTCGACCAGGCCACGCCCGCCGTGGTCAACATTGCCACCTACACCACGGTACAGGTCCGCAACCCGCTGTTGGAGGATCCGTTCTTCCGCCGGTTCTTCAACGTCCCTGACCAGCGCCGTTACCGGCGAACCCAGAGTGCGGGCTCTGGCGTGGTGATCGATGCCGGCAAGGGCTTCATCGTGACCAACAATCACGTGGTCGAACGGGCCGATGAGATCTCGGTGACGCTGGCCGACGGCCGTTCGATGACGGCCGAGCTCGTCGGCAGCGATCCCCAGGTCGATCTGGCGGTGCTAAAGGTGGAGGCGGACGACCTGCAGCAGATCGGCTTCGCGGACTCCGGCGAACTGCGGGTGGGCGACTTCGTCGTGGCCATCGGCAATCCCTTCGGGCTGCGGCAGACGGTGACGAGCGGGATCATCAGCGCGCTGGGTCGCAGCGGCCTGGGCATCGAGGGGTACGAGGACTTCATCCAGACCGATGCGTCCATCAACCCGGGCAATTCCGGCGGCGCCCTCGTGGACCTGGCCGGGCGTCTGGTGGGGATAAACACCGCCATCCTGGCGCCGAGCGGCGGAAACGTCGGCATCGGCTTCGCCATTCCCTCGAACATGGTCCGGGCGATCATGGATCAGCTGATCGAGCACGGCGAGGTGCGCCGCGGCTACCTCGGTCTAGCCGTTCAGGGGCTGAACGTGGATCTCGCGGAAGCGTTCGGCGTCGACCGCCGCGAAGGTGTGGTCGTGGTTGAGGTCGAGCCGGACAGCGCCGCGGAGTCCGGCGGGCTTCAGGCCGGTGACATCATCACTCGCGTGGGCGATCGGGAGATCGGCAAGATCGCCGATTTCCACAGCCAGGCGGCGGTGACGTTCGTCGGGGACCAGGTCCGGATCGAGGTGCTTCGCGACGGCCAGCCGCAGCAGGTCACCCTCAAGATCGGCGAGGACGAGCTGGAGAAGGTGCGCGGCCGCCGCATCGATCGCCGGTTGGCGGGAACGCAGTTGCAGAACTTCCGCAACCAGGACGAACCGGGCATGGGTGCCGGCGTGCTGGTGCTCGACATCGACCCGGACAGCGACGCTTACCGGTTCGGGCTGCGACCTGGAGACATTCTCGTGGCCGCCAACCGTCGGGCCATCGTCAACCTCGCAGAGCTGAGGGAAGTCGCCAGGCTCGACGACGGTCAGCTGCTGCTCCGGGTGTACCGCTCAGGCCAGTTCGGGTACGTCGCCATTCGCTGACCGGCGGCCCGGCCGGGCGTTTAGTCGAACATGATGACGCTGCGCGCCAGCTCTCCGGTCTCCAGAGCGGCCAGGCCGTCGTTGACGTCTTCCAGGCGGATCCGGCGGGAGATCATATCGTCCAGATGCAGGCGGCCCTGCAGGTAGAACTCCACGAATCGCGGCATGTCCACGCGGAATCGGTTGGACCCCATGTTCGACCCCTGCATCTTGCGCTCCATGAGGAACTCGGGTCCATGCAGCTCGATGTTCGTGCCCACGGGAATCATGCCGATGACGGTCGCGGTGCCGCCGCGCTGCAGGATCTTGAAAGACTGCTCGGCCGTCTGCTTGAGACCAATGGCCTCGAAGGAGTAGTGCACGCCGCCACCGGTCATCTCTCTCACCGCCTCGATGACGTCGCTCTCCCTGGCATTCACGACGTCGGTGGCGCCGAATTTGCGCGCCAGATCGAGCTTGCTTTCCACGGTGTCGATGGCAATGATCCGGGCGGCGCCGGCGATGGCGGCCCCGTTGATGGCGGAGAGCCCGATGCCGCCACAGCCGATCACGGCGACCGTGCTGCCCGGCTCCACCTTGGCGGTGTGAATGACGGCCCCGACGCCCGTCGTCACGCCACAGCCGATGAGGGCGGCCCGATCCAGAGGCATGTCCTCCCGGATTTTCGCAATGGCGTGCTCGTGGACGAGCATGTACTCGGCGAACGAGGACAGGTTCAGGAACTGCCAGATGTTCTCGTCGCCCTTGTTGAGGCGCTGCGGCTGGTCCATGGGCCGCTGCAGCTCGGGCTCCTGGCACAGCGACATGTGGCCGGTCAGGCAGTACTCGCAGTGACCGCAGAACGCCGAAAGACACGTTATCACATGATCCCCGGGCTTGACGTAGTTGACGTCGCTGCCCACGGCCTCGACGATGCCGGCGGACTCATGGCCGAGCACGGCCGGCAGGGGATATGGATACGAGCCGTTCTGGAAGTGCAGATCCGAATGGCACACGCCGGCCGCCACCGTGCGCACCAGCACCTCGCGTGGGCCCGGGTCGCCGTGCTGGATATCTTCGATTTCCAGTGGCTTGTTGATCTCGCGCAAAACGGCGGCTTTCATGGGCCTCTCCCTGTACGTGTCCGACGTTTGAGTGTGCCAAACGCATGGTCCGATTACTACCATCTGCCGCCGGTCCCGGCGCCCGATCTCCCTTACTACCGGGGGATAGCAGAGGTTAGTATTGGCCCTGGGGGATGCCTGCTAGGACACCGGAAAAACGATGGTATTGGTTGGTCTTGGATCCAATCGGGGCGACAGCGTCGGTATCGTCCGCGCCGCCATGGGCAGGCTTCGTGGGTTTGCCGACGGCGACACGCGCTGCTCCGATCTGTGGCGCACGTCGCCGGTGGATTGCCCACCGGGGTCGGAAGACTTCATCAACGCGGCGGTCTCCTTTCGTGCCGCCCCCGGGTTGACGCCGGAGAGCCTGCTTGCTGATCTCAAAGCGCTCGAGGCCGAATATGGCCGGACCGGGCAGCGCTTGCGTAACGCCCCCCGGGAGCTGGATCTCGACCTGCTGCTGTTCGACGCCGAGACGCGGGACACGGCCGACTTCGTCCTGCCGCACCCGCGCGCCGCCGATCGCCTCTTCGTGCTCGCGCCGGCGGCGCAGGTGGCACCGGACGTGGTCTGGCCGGAAATCGGGTTGACGATCCGGGAGCTGCTCGACGAGCTCGACAGCGACGAGCGCGTGGTGCGTCTGGAAGCGCATGGTTGCCTTTAGGCGTTGCCTGGTAATCGCGCTCTGGTGCCTGTCGGCCCATGCGCTCGGGTACGATGGCCGGATTCATCAGGACCTGACCTTTCTGGCGGCAAAGCACTTCAACCGCTGCACCGCGGGCACCGAGGTCCCGCCGCTGACGCCGCTGCAGATCCGCTACCTCGCCAAGACGAACGTGGGCCTCGCGGATCGGAACGCGTTCGCCCGCATGTTCAACTGGCGCTACTACGACCGGGCCGCCGAGGCGGAGCACTCGGTGATGTGGGCGATCGACACGCGCTTTCACGAGCATTTCAACGAGATTCTTGCGCGCATCGACAAGGCCGACAGCATGGGGAAGCTGTACAGCGAGGTCGGCCGGATCATCAACTACCTGCAGCTGGTGTCGTCCCCGCCTCACACCGTGCCGGTATTCACCTCGCGGTTCTGGCGGTTCAGCTTCAGCGACCGCTTCGATGGATTCCCGGTGGACGTGGAAGCCGTGGGGCAGGCCATCGGCGAGGACTGTTCCTTCCTCGCCGCCGAGGAGGAATACGCGGGGGTTCTCCGCTCCATCGCCGCGGATACCATCGCGGCGGTACGCGCGCCCATCGAAGGCATGCCGGCCACCTGGGAGGCCTTCTGGGAAATCGCCGACGATCCGGAGAAGTTTGGTGACTACGGTCCGGCCGGCAACAGCTTTGGCCGCAAGACCGAGTTCGGCTGCGCGCAGCAGCGCTGCGTGCTCCTGCGCGCCGACCCGCTCTACGCCGCGTTTGCCGCCCAACGGCACGCGGCGGCGGTGAAAGCTACCCTGGCAGCCATGCTCATCGTGCAGCGCAGCCAGATTGCAACGGAGGTTGCCGGTGCTCAGTGATCTTCGCGTGCTCGATCTCTCCACGGATCTCGGGTTGATGTGCGGGCAGCTGCTCGCCGACATGGGGGCGGAAGTTCAGCAATGGGTCCTGCCCGAAGATGCGGCCCGACTCGACACCTGCTACTGGCAGGCCTACACGCTCGGCAAAGGCGTTCAGCTGATCGACTGGCAGGCCGATCCCGAGGCCGTTCGCCGGCAGGTCGGCTGCGTCGACGTGATCATCGAGTCCGCCCCGCCCGGGCTCATGGCGCGCCTGGGCCTCGGCTACGAGGAGCTCGCGCGCATCAACCCGGAGGTCGTTCATGTCTCCATCACCGGGTTCGGAAGCACCGGCCCGAAGGCGGATTACGAGTTCTCGGATCTGATTTCCGCGGCTGCAGCGGGGCTGGTCTACGTGACGGGCAGCGAAGGGCAGGCGCCCGTTCGCACGACGTGTCCGCAGGCCCACGGGCACGCCTCGAGCGATGCGGCGGTGGGCGTGCTCATTGCGCTCTTCGAGCGAGCGCGAACGGGCCGCGGTCAGCACGTCGATGTGTCTGCCCAGCAGTCGACCACGCTGGCGCTTCTCAATCGGGCGCTTGACGGTCCCGTTGGCCAGGCCAAGGCGGAGCGCAGCGCTTACGGCATGACGATCAACGGCGTGCACGTTCAGAACCAGTTTCAGGCCCGTGACGGCTGGGTGGTATGCCTGCCGGGTGTGCTTCCACCCATTGCCGCTTTCATGGAGCGGCTGATGGCGTGGGTGTTCGAAGAAGGCCTTTGCCGCGAGGAAGACCTCAGGTGGGACTGGGGCGGCGTGGCCCTTCAGATCATGCAGGGGCAAGTTACCCCGGAGCAATGGGCCCCGGTGACTGCCGGCATGGAAGCGCTGATCGCTGGGCGCACCAAGGCAGAGCTGATGTCCGAGGCCATCAGCCGGCGGCTGCTCATCGCTCCGGTGTTCTCTGTAGCGGACCTTCTGGACAGCGATCACCTCGCTCAGCGCGGCTTCCTGGTGGAGGGCGGAGCGGGCCTTCGGCTCGGGCCGTTTGCCCGTTTGTCAGAGTCGCCGCTGCCGCTGACCGAAAGCGGGCCGCGATTCTGGCAGGAAAGGTCTGCTTTCGACGCCAGACCCCTGGCTGCCTCCCCGTCCGGCCGGGATGAGTCGGGCGGGGACACCGAAGGGGGCGGCGGGCCGCTGGCCGGATTGAAGGTCCTCGACCTTTTCTGGGTGGTGGCCGGCCCCGGCGCCACGCGCATGCTCGCCGACTACGGGGCCACCGTGGTGCACGTGGAGTCCACTCGGCGGCAGGACATGGTCAGGAACGTGCCGCCCTACATCGACGGGGTCCCGGACCCGGAGCGCGCCGCCTGCCATCACAGCACCAACACCAACAAGCTCAACCTGACGCTGGACATCAGTCGGGAAGAGGGTCGTGCGGTTCTTGCCGACCTGATCCGCTGGGCCGACGTCTTCACCGAATCCTTCGCCCCCGGCGCGGTGGCCCGGATGGGCTTCGACTACGCCACGGTGAGGACGCTCAACCCGAACATCATCATGATCTCGAGCTGCCTGATGGGCCAGACGGGGGAGTGGAGCGGCTACGCGGGGTTCGGCAACAACGGCTCGGCAGTGTCGGGCTTTCACGCGCTCACCGGCCATCCGGGCCAGCCGCCCACGGGCGTCTTCGGCCCCTATACCGATTTCACCTCAGTGCGCTTCAACGCCCTGGCCATTCTCGGCGCCGTGATGCACGGCCGTCGGACCGGCAACGGCCAGTACATCGACATGTCCCAGGGGGAGGCGGCGCTGCACTTTCTCGCGCCCGAGTGCCTGCGTTACCTGCGCGATGGTCGGGTCAGGGGTGCCGAGGGCAACCGCGATGAGCACTTCGCCCCCCAGGGCGTCTACCCGACCGCCGGGTTCGATCGCTGGCTGGCGCTTTCGGTGCGCAGCGACGCCGAGTGGCGCGCGTTGTGTGCCCTGGCGGGATTCGACGACCTCTCGAACATGTCGGTCGAGGAACGGGCGGCCGCTCACGACGAGCTCGACCGGCGCCTGGAAACGTGGATGGAGACCCGCCCCGGGGAGGAGCTGGAAGCGGAGCTGCAATCTGCCGGCATCGCCGCCCACCGGACCCTGGATACCCACGAGCTCGGCGACGATCCCCAGCTGGTTCACCGGGGTCACTTCATTCCCGTTGCGCACCGGGAGTTCTCGAACGCCGTGGTGGAAAGCTCACGGCTGACCCTGTCGGCAAGCCGCGCCGCCCGACCCGGCACGGCGCCGTGGTTCGGCATCGACAACGAGCGCGTGCTAAGCGAGATTCTCGGCTACGACGGCGACCGGGTCCGCGAGCTGGCATCTGCGGACGTGCTGTCGTGACGGCGTGGTGAGGTGGCATGCAGATGCGGCTTGGCATAACGCCCTGGAATCTCGCTGATCGCACCGCCAGCGGGCTGACCGAGCAGGCCCGGCATGCCGAGCGGCTCGGGTACGATTCGTTCTGGCTTCCGGAAAACCACTTCAACCCCGGCGCCATACCGGATCCGCTCATGCTGCTGGCCGCGGTGGCGGCCGGCACGCAGAAGATCCGTCTTGCCACCACGTCGTACCTGCTGCCGCTGCGAAATCCGCTGCTGGCTGCCGAGCAGGTTGCCGTGCTCGATCAGCTCTCCGGCGGTCGGGTCACGCTCGGGATCGGTCGGGGGTACGCGCCGGTCATGCTTCGAGCGTTCGACGTCCGGCCCAGCGAGAAGCGCGAGCTCTTCGAGCGCTCCTTAGCCCTCATGCGGCAGGCGTGGCGCGGTGAGCCGGTCGTGCTGGATGACGGCGAGACCACCGTCACTCTGGATCCGCTGCCGGTTCAGCGCCCGCACCCGCCGCTGTGGGTCGCCGCCTTCGGGCCGAAGGCACTCGCCCAGGCGGGCCGTCTCGGGCTGCCTTACCTCGCGTCGCCCGTGGAGACCCTCGATACGCTCGAAGCCAATTATCGGCGTCACGGCGAGGCGGCAGCGGAGGCCGGCCACGGGCCTCGCGATACGATCCCGGTGATGCGCACGGTATTCGTTTCGTCCAACCCGAGAGAGACACGGGAGCTGCTCCGCCGGATGAATGCGGAAGCGGAAAAATCCGGTCGCCTGGCGCCCGGCGCGGAAGCTCACGAGTGGACCATCGTCGGAGACGACCAATTCGTCAGGGACCGGATCGTCGAGTACCGCGAGCGGCTGGGGGTCAATCACCTGATCGTGACGCGACTCAGGCTCGGCGGGGTGGACGAAGGTGCCGTGCAGGCTTCCGTCGGGCGGGTGGCGGACATCGTCGGCGGTCTGCCCTGACTGCCTCCACCGGATCACGCCGGAGCGATCCGATCGGGCCGGTCACTCCAGGACGTGAACGTTGTCGATCTGCAGGTAGCGCTTGAGGCGACCCGTGAGGTAGTAGAAGGGCAGGGTGTCCGCCAGCGCCACCGTCATCTTGAAGAGGTAGTTGCTGCCCATCAGAACGAGCATGGCCGCCAGCGTGATGCTGCCGGCGAAGTAGGCTGCGCCGAAAGTGACGCTGATGACCATGAAGGAGTCCACCATCTGGCTCGTCAGCGTGGAAAAGTTGTTGCGAAGCCACAGGTGTCGACCCTTGGTCAGCCGCTTGAAGAAGTGAAAAAGCTGCACGTCGCAGAACTGCGCGGCGATGTAGGCCATCATCGAAGCGAACACGGCGCCCGAGGTGCAGGCATAGAGCAGCTGAAACAGCTCCACGCTGCCGCTGAGGACGTCGCCGTTGGGCAGCGCAATCTCCTCGGCCAGCTCGATGACCTGCCAGGGCGGCTGCGTGGCGGGATCTACGGCCGGTATCGAGCTGCCGAGCCAGAGCATGCCGAGAATGAAGAAGTTCAGGGTGAAGCCCACCCAGACCAGGAAGTTGGCGCGTTTGCGGCCGTACAGCTCGCTGATGAGATCCGTGCACAGGAAGGTGAGCGGGTAGGGCAGCACGCCCACCGCCAGGGCCATGGGGCCCAGCTGTATGAAACGGGTGATGCCGACGACGTTTAGCAGCGTCATGGCGCAGAGGAAAAAGCCGGCCAGAACGATGAACACCCGCTCGCGTCGCTCGTTCAGGTCCTGCTCGCTGAGGCGGTTTCCCGACGTTTCCTCGTTGCCCCCCGCTGTTCTTACGCCTCCCTGCATCAGCTTTCCCGCTGACCCAGATTGGCGTGCAGAACGGCCCCGTTGATAACCGGGTTGCTGGCGGCCCAGAAGATGGTTTCGGCGATCTCGTCCGGGTCGATCAGCCGTCCGTAGGCCGACATGGCGCGGATGCTCGCCATGGCTTCGGCCGGAACGTGCTGACGCAGCATCTCGGTATCCGTGAAGCCCGGGCAAACGCACGCGGTATGGATGCTCTGCCCCGCCAGATCCTGGCAGGTCGAGCGCATCATTCCGATCAGGGCGTGCTTGCTCACCACATAGGTATACGTGCCGGGTACCGCCTTCTCCGCCAGGGTGGAGCCCACGTAGATGATGGCCGAGCCCGGTTTCATGTACGGGATGGTGAAGTAGTTGAGCGTGTTCGGTGCGACCACGTTCACCTCCAGCGCCTCGCGCAGGGCCACGCTCGGGGTCTCCACCGCCGTGTCGTTGCCCATCCGGGCGGCGTTGTGCACGAGCACCACCCGGTCGGCCTCCTGCAGCATTCCGCTGAGCTGATTGCTGATGTTGTCGATGAACCCGGGAACCGACAGGTCGCAGTTGATCTGGCTGACCGCGTCGATGGGACAGCGGCGCCGCGAGAGGTTCACCACGGCGAATCCTTCGGCAACGAAGCGTTGGGCAGTGTGCAGCCCGATCCCCGCGCTGGCTCCGGTAATGAGCAGTATCTTCATGGCTTACACCTCCCGTATCTCTTGCCCGGCGGTCCAGGTCGCCGCAGCCCACTGGCCGGGTCCTGAAGAGACGCGCAGCTCAATCCTCTGCAGCTCGAGCGTGCGGATCTCGGGATCCGAGCCGAGACGCTCCAGCAGAAACGGCGCCAGTTCCTCTACCGTGACGTTGCGCACGGGAAGGGTGAGGACGTCCCGTGGCAGAAAGGGCATGCGCTCGCCGGCGAACTCGGCGACGAGATAGCCGTTTTCCTCGCTCAGGCGCAGGTGGGGAGAACGTTCGGGCAGAAGGGTTTTCTCGTCCAGCTCGTCGCACAGCTGTTTCAGCTTGGTCTTGACCAGGTTGTAATCGAACGCCAGCCCGTCCGGACCCACCTCGGCATCGAAAGCACCCGCCACGTAAAAGGTGTGGCCGTGCAGGTCCTCCCGTTCGCGATCGGAGAACAGGGTGAAGTGAGCGGAGTTGAAATGAAGGTATTCCTTGCTGATCTGAATGCTGGTGAGAGACGGTCGCGACATCGGGCGATCCTATCACAGCGAAAACGTGCGAACGGGTGAATTCCGCATCGGCTCAGTCGAGGTCGAAGGCCTCGACGAGCTCGCTGAGATCGCCGAACGTCCAGGTCGGTTCCACCTCGACGAAACGCGCGGCCCCGCTGCCGGCCGCGCTCGGCCGGTTGATCCACACGGTGTCCAGACCCAGCGCTTTGGCGGGCGCGATGTCGTGGTAGAGGCTCTGGGCGACGTGAAGCACGGGCCCCGATACCTTTCTGAGCGCCTCGTCGAACATCGCGCGGGCGGGTTTGTAGGCCCCGACGTCATCGGCAGTGATCACCTGCGCGAACTCCACGCCCAGCTGCCTGGCGGAGAGGGAGAACAGCTCGTTGTCGACATTCGAGACCACTGCCAGGTCGAAGTGCTCGGACAGGGCGCGCAACGCGGCGTTGGTGTCTGCGAACGGCTGCCAGTACTCGATGCTGTCTGCAAAGCCCTTCAGGGCGTCATCGTTGGGCGTGAACGCGCACCGCGTACCGAGCCGCTCCAGCAGACGCGCGAGCACCGATCGATACGAGCCGCCCTCGGCCTGCAGCGCGGGTTCGTTCTCCGCAAAGAATTCCAGCACCCACTCGTCGAGCACGTGCACGTCGTAGCTCTCGAGCAGGGGCTGCAGGTAGCCGAGGATGCCGTTCTCCCAATCGATGAGCGTCCCGTAGCAGTCGAAGGTCAGCGTGCGGTAGTTGCCGGCAGCGAGGTCAGTCATGCTGAATGCGGTCCAGTATCAATCCGTAGAAGTATCTTTCGCCTGCTTCGAAATACCAGCCCAGATGCTGGTGACACTCCGCGCAGGATGCGTGGCGCCAGCGGAAGCCCGGAAACCAGGTGTCTGCCGCCATGGGCTCTCCCGAGATGTCGCAGCCCAGGGCCTCGGCGAAGCAGCCGATATGAAAGCGAAGACCGAACGGGTTCGTGCAATGATGATCGTGACTGCCCGACACCTCGATGCGCTCGACCTCCCGGGTCAGCACGTGCGAGCAGATCCCGCAGTAGACGAAATTCCGCTCGTCCTTCTCGACGATCTCCTTGAGCTTCGGGTCTAGGTCTTGACGGGTTTTGTCGAGGACATCCACCATGGTGTTCGTCGTGGCTCTTTGGGTTCCGCGGGATATGGAATCGTTCGATAGCATCTTGCACAGGGCGGTTGAGCGCAAGGGGGGCAGGGCGGCCCTAGACGCGCTGCTGCCCGCAGCCAGGTCAGGCAGCGATCTGGCCGCCTTGCCGGACCGGGACTACCTCGCCGAGATGACCAGGTGTGTCTTCCGCTCGGGTTTCGTGTGGAAAATCATCGAGAACAAGTGGCCGGGGTTCGAGGTTGCATTCCGCGGGTTCGATGTGGCCGGCTGTGCGATGCTGTCCGATGAAGACATCGAGCAGCTCTCGGCGGACGAGCGGATCGTGCGTCACGCAGCGAAGATCCGTTCGGTTCCTGCCAACGCGGCCTTCATTCTGGACGTGCGCCGTGAAGCCGGTGGCTTCGGGCGCTACCTGGCCGACTGGCCGGAAGACGAGATCGTCGGTTTGTGGGACGAGCTCAAGCGTCGCGGCTCGCGGCTCGGGGGCCAGACCGGTCGTTACTTTCTGCGTTTCGTCGGCAAAGACACGCCGATCCTGTCCAGAGACGTCGTCAAAGCCCTGATAGGTCAGGGCGTGATCGATCGGGAGCCCACCAGCAAGAAAGCGCTCGCGCGGGTCCAGGACGCCTTCAACGAATGGCACGCGGAGAGCGGGCGCGAGCTGTGCCAGATTTCCCGGGTCCTTTCCCTGTCCGTGGACTGAGCGGCCCCGGGCGAAGTGGGCCCATAAAGAAACGCCGGATCCAGAGGATCCGGCGTGAAAAGACGCGCGGGAAGGGGAGAGGAGGAGACGATCCCGCGCACCTGTCGCAGAAATCATTGTCATCTTTCCCTGTGCCCATACCCATCAGGGATTCTACGTATGGCACGGACGGCAAAGGTGTCGATCGGCCGCCTTTGAGGCTGCTCAAGCCAGCAGGGACTTCAGCTCCACATCCGGATCGCCCAGCCTGGCCGCATCCACCGGCTTGCCCACGAGCTGCTTGCACACCATGAACTCCTTCGGGCTGTTCACCGCGTCGGCGGCCACCACCGCGCCGTCTTTGAGGTAGAACACGGCAAACTGGTTGGCTGCCTTGTCGCCCCGGACCACCTGCGTGTCGCCGTCGGCGGAGAAGCCGACCATCTGGAGTTTCAGCTCGTACTGGTCCGACCAGAACCATGGAATCGACTCGTACACCTTGTCTGCGCCGCACATGTTCGCGGCCGCTACCCGGGCCTGCTCCATGGCATTGGGCACGGATTCCAGGCGCAGGCGCCGGTGGAGCAGCGGGTTGGGATGATTGGTGCAGTCGCCGGCGGCGAACACGTCGTCCGCCGACGTGCGGCAGCCTTCGTCCACGACGATGCCGTTGTCGCACTCGATCCCGGCGGCCTGGGCAACCTCGACGTTGGGGATGATGCCGATGCCCACGACCACGATGTCGGCGGCAATCTCCTCGTCGCCGCACTGCACTGCGCCGACGCGGCCCTCGCCGGTGAAGCCGCTCACCATGGTGGAGGTATGGATGTGCACCCCCCGGCCGGTGTGCAGCTGGTGGTAATAGTCGGACATCTCGGGCGTTGTGACCCTCTGCAGGATGCGCTCTTCCATCTCCAGCACGTGGACCTCCAGGCCCGCCTGGATTCCCACTGACGCCACCTCGAGCCCGATATAGCCGCCCCCGACGATGACGAGCCGGCGCCCTTCAGCCAGCTCCGCGCGAATGCCGTCCACGTCGGCAATGGTCCGCAGGTAGTGAATGCCCGCAAGGTCGCTGCCGGGTACGTTGAGAATCCTGGGCCGACTGCCCGTGGCGAGCAGGAGCTTCTCGTAGCCGATGGTTTCGCCGTCGTCCGTGGTCACGGTGTGTGCCTGGGTGTCTATCGCGGTGACGCTGACGCCCATGCGCAGGGTAATTTCCTTGTCCGCGTAGAACTTTTCGGGGCGCAGGTACACCCTTTCCAGGCCCTGCTCTCCGGCCAGGTACTGCTTGGACAGGGGTGGCCGCTGGTAGGGTATGTGCGGCTCGTCCCCGATGATGGTGATCTCACCTTCGTAACCCTCCTGGCGCAGGCTGGCAGCCGCCTGCCCCGCAGCATGTCCGGCCCCCACGATAACCATCCCCGTCATTTGCTCAGCTCCTTGGTTCGTCCGCTCGCCCCGGCCCGTGCGCCGGCCCGCGCTGGAGGGGCATCTTACTAAGGTTCCCTTGCTCAGGACGAGCCGAAACCGGGATTGTCGATGGATTTGTCCGGCGCAGGCGTTAGCATCCGCGGTCGAGCATCGAAGGTGGAAATCGCGATGAGGTATCGGACGCTGCATGAGATCGTGAGGCAGGCCCAGCGCAATCTGGATCGCGACTGCCGGGACTACCTCCTCGGCGGCGCGGACACCGAGTCTTCGCTGCGGCGCAACCGCCATGGGCTCGACTCCTGGGTCTTTCGTCCGCGTATCCTGAACGACGTCAGCGAGGTGAATCTGACCATCGAGCTGCTGGGCGCGCCGATGCGCATCCCGGTGGTTCTTCCGCCCATCGGTTCGGTGCAGCTGTTCGAGCCGGGGGGCGGCCAGACGGTTGCCGAGGCGGCGCACGAGTTCGGCATCCTCCAGATCCTGAGCTCCGTGTGCACGCCCGATTTCGAGGCCGTGGCCGCCGCGGTGCCTGGACCCAGGATCTACCAGCTCTACCTGATGGGCGATCGGGTCTGGCTGGACGACATGATCGGCCGGACCATCGAAGCCGGGTACACGGGCTTCTGCCTGACGGCCGACACCCAGATCTACTCCAGGCGCGAGCGGGACATTCTCAAGGGCTTCGTGCCCCCGTCGGGCAGCCAGGCCGGCAGCCGGGACTTCAACTACCAGGCGCGAATGACCTGGGAGACGGTGGCGCACATCAAGAGCACGTTCGACATACCGCTCATCGTCAAGGGCGTCAACGCGGGCGAGGACGCGGCGCGCTGCGTGGAGGCGGGTGTGGACGTCGTTTACGTTTCGAACCACGGTGGTCGTCAGCTGGACCACACCAGGGCCTGCATCGACGCGCTGCCGGAGGTCGTCGAGGCCGTGGCCGGCCGCGTGCCGGTAATCGTCGACGGCGGTTTTCTGCGTGGTGCCGATGTGGTCAAGGGCCTGTGCCTGGGGGCCGACGTGGTCGGGATGGGTCGTCTCGAGGGCCTCGCCATGGCGGCCGGAGGACGTGGGGCCCTCGTTCGGGCGCTGGAGATCGTGGAGCAGGAAATCCGGACCACCATGGCGCTTCTGGGCGTCTCCGATCTTGCCGATCTCAATCCGGGCCTCATGGAGCGGGCTCAGCCTCTGGCGGAGTCCACGGTTTTCAGCGCGTTCCCGCTGCTGGAAGAGGGGTATTGAGCCCCTGCAACCAAGGGAAGTGACCTAGTTTCAAATACGTCAAGATATGTTACGGTTACACCGTCGCCACTTGGGCAGTTTATTTGCGGAAGGTCCGGTCATGGCACCTACATTGCGAACGTCTATCCGCTGGTTTGGAACGTTTCTCATCGTCTTCACCATGGCGGCATGCGGTGGCGGAGGAGGCGGGGACGATGCGCCACGCCCGCCGGGCACGGATGCCAGCCTGTCCGGGATGAGCCTGTCGTCGGGCAGCCTGGAACCGGCGTTTGCAGCGGCTACGACGGAATACACGGCCGACGTGCCCTTCGCGGTGGCCGAGATCACGCTGACGGCGACGACCAGCGACTCCCGCGCGTCTCTCACGGTAGACGGTGCGACCGCCTCATCCGGAAGCCCCAGCGACCCGGTCGCGCTTGCCGTCGGGGAAACAAAAGTGGACGTCGTCGTCACGGCCGAGGACGGAACGACGACCCGTGCTTATTCGATCACTCTCACCCGGGCGGCCGCCGCGACCAATGCCGACCTGGTCTCCCTCTCCTTGAGCGCCGGCGCTCTGGATCAGATCTTCGACACGACCCAGCCGGACTACACGGCCACCCTCGGGTACCTGGCCGCATCGGTGCTGGTGCTGGCAGAGCCCGAGGATCCGAACGCCGTGGTCACCGTCAACGCCGGGACCGTTGACGAACGGGTTGCGCTCGATGAGGGCGTGAACGTGATCGACTTGCTGGTGACGGCGGAGGACGGCACCACCACCCGCGCCTTCGAGCTGACGATCACCCGGGGCGCTGCGTTGGATTTCGCGCAGCGGCTGTACGTCAAACCCGACGTCATCCGCGAGAGTTACCGTTTCGGCGCGGCCGTGGACCTGGAAGGTTCCTGGCTTGCGGTCGGCGCGCCCGGAGATCAGAGCCTTGCCAACACCATCGACGGGGACGATGGCGACTTCGCCGGCGTGAACGTGGGCGGGGTCACCGTCTTCCAGGCAGACGCCTCGGGCCTCTGGACCCGCCAGGCCTACCTCAAGGCCGCCAATGCAGGGGATGGTGACGGCTTCGGGGAGGCTCTCGCCATGTCCGGCAACACCCTTGCAGTGGGGGCCCCTCTCGAGCAGGGCCTGGACGGCGCCCCGGATGACGACAGCGGAAACGGGGTGGGCGCGGTGTACGTTTTCGTGCGCGACGAAAGCGACGTCTGGACCCAGCAGGCCTACCTCAAGGCGAGCAACGCCGACAACGGGGATGAGTTTGGCCGTTACCTCGACCTCGACGGCGACACCCTGGTGGTGGGCGCATGGCACGAGCAGAGCGCGGGAGCCGAGGACGACAACTCCCTGGCCGACGCAGGCGCGGCCTACGTGTTCGTCCGCGACGAGTCCGGCGAGTGGTCTCAGACCGCTTACCTGAAGCCCGACGAGATCGACACGGGCGATCTCTTCGGTGGCAACGTCGCGCTTTCCGGCGACACGCTGGTGGTGGGGGCTACCGGCGAGGACGGGGTGGCCGGCGACCCGGCCGACAACAGCTCGAACAACTCCGGCGCCGCCTACGTGTTCGAACGCGACCTGGCGGGGGGCTGGTCCCAGAGCGCATACCTCAAGGCTGACAACGCGGACCCGGACGACGCCTTCGGCGCGAACCCGGACCTCGAGGGCGACGTGCTCATGGTGGCGGCCATCGGCGAGCAGAGCGCCCTGCCCGGGGACCCGGACGACAACTCGGGCAACAACGTGGGGGCCGTCTACGAATTCGCTCGAGACATCGACGGGAACTGGAGCCAGACGGGCTACTTCAAGGCGTCCAACGCGGAGCTTGGCGACGAGTTCGGCTCGGCCGTGGCCTACGAGGGCGACACCCTGGTGGTGGGCGCCCGCAAGGAGGCCGGTTTGAGCGGCAACGAGAACGACAATTCGGGGGCGCGTGTGGGGGCCGCCTACGTTTTCTTCCGTGAGGACGGCATCTGGCGCCAGGCCGCGTACGTGAAAGCGTCCAACCCTGATAACGAGGACGAGTTCGGCAATGCTGTGAGCTTTGACGGCAACGCTCTGGTGGTCACCGCGGAAGGCGAGGACAGCGCGGAGACCGGGCTCGGCGGAGCGGGTCTCGACAACTCCCTGAACGCCGCGGGCGCCGGCTACCTATTCCGCTGAAGGCTCTTTGTTCGCTGAAGGCTCTTTATTCGCTGAAGGCTCTTTATTCGCTGAAGGCTCCGGCCAGTAGGGCCGCTTGAGGGCTTCTTTGTAGAGCTTGCCCGTCTGGTGGCGCGGCAGGGTGTCATGGAAGTCCACCGACTTCGGGCACTTCAGGTGGGCGATGCGCGCCCGGCAGAAGGCGATGAGCTCGTCGCCGTTCACTGTGGTGCCGGGGACGAGCTCGATGGCGGCTTTGACCTGCTCGCCGAATTCCGGGTCCGGAATGCCGAACACGGCCGCGTCCTGCACCGCCGGATGGGTCACCAGCACGTCCTCCACCTCCCTCGGATAGACGTTTACCCCGCCGGTTATGATCATGTGCGAGGCGCGATCGGTGAGGTACAGGTAGCCTTCCTGGTCCAGATAGCCGATGTCACCCAGAGTGGACCATCCGCGCTCGTCGTAGGAGGCCGCCGTCTTCGCCGGATCCTTGTAATACTCGAAACGCGCTCCGTCGCCGAAGTAAACGCATCCCTCGGTGCCGATCGGCGCTTCGTTGCCAGCCTCGTCCAGGATGTGCACGTTGCCGAGGACGGGCTTGCCCACGGACCCCGGGTGGGCGAGCCACTCTTCGGGCGTGATGGCCGTCTGCCCGTTGCCCTCCGTGCCCGAGTAGTACTCGTGGAGGATGGGGCCCCACCAGTCGAGCATCTGCCGCTTGATGGGCACGGGGCACGGTGCCGCGGCATGGACGGCCAGGCGGTGGCTGGAAAGGTCGAACGCTTCCCGGGTCTCTGCCGGCAGCTTCAGCAGCCGTACGAACATGGTGGGCACCCACTGGCTGTGGGTGACCCGGTGAGTCTCGATCAGCGCCAGGCTTTCGGCAGCGTCGAAGCGCGGCATGATCACGCTGGTGGCGCCGCAGCGGTGCATCATGGTGTTGTAGCGCAGCGGCGCGGAGTGATACAGCGGCGCGGTGGAGAGGTAGACGGCCTGGCCGTCCACCTCGTGCAGCGCCAGCCGGCGCCTGAACAGCTCGGAGACCGTGCCGAGAGGGGCGCCCGGACTTGCCGCGCGCACGCCTTTGGGCCGGCCCGTGGTGCCGGAGGAGTAGAGCATCTCCGCGCCCTCGCAGGCGTCGGCGATCAGGGTCGCGGGCTCGCCGGCAATGGCGTCGAGCCAGGTGTCCAGAGTCAGGCGCATCGGCTGGGGCGCGCCGGCCACCCGCTCCTCCTGGGCGCGGCTCGCCATCAGCAGCCGGGCGTCGCAGTCAGCGAGGATGTAGCCGATCTCGTCGGGATGAAACTGGACGCTGATGGGGGTGTAGTAGAGCCCCGCCATCTGTGCCGCCCAGAAGAATGCCAGGGTGTTCGGGTGGTTCTCCGCGACCACCGCGACGCCGTCGCCCGTTTTCAGGCCGAGCTTGCGCAGGAGCTGCGCGCCCTTCAGCGCGCTTTGGACCAGCCGCGCGTAGCTCACGCGCTGATCGCCGAAGATCCATGCGGTCTTGTCGGGCTCGACCTCCGCCCAGTGGAGCGGGTGAAGGCCGCTTACGATTTGCCGGTGTCCTTGGGCATGGGAACCGGGAAGGGGGTGATGTTGCCGCCGCTGGACTCCGTGACTTTCGCCACGCCCTCGCGTTCGACCTCGTCGATGCGGATCACGGCATGCATGGGGATGAAGCTGCGCTGCACGCCGTCGAACTCCGTGCGCAGCTTGTCCTCGGCCGGGTCGATGACCACCTGGGTCTTCTTGCCGAAGATGTAGTCCTCCACCTCGATGAAGCCGTAGAGGTCGCTCTGATAGATGTTGTGCGCGTAGACCTCGTAGATCTGACCCTGATTGTGAAACAGCACTTTGTAGATGTGCTTCTGGTCGTCGCTCATTGGCGTTGATACCTGCTGTGCCAGATGTCCTATATAGAGGTGTATGTGGAAAATTCAAGCATTTATAATCCCGCGCCCCGAATCCGGGTCGTTTGATGAAGAAGCTCTACATAAAAACCCACGGTTGCCAGATGAACGAGTACGACTCGGCCCGCATGGCCGATCTGCTGCGGGAGAGCCAGGGTTACGAGCTCGTCGCCGAGCCGGAAGACGCGGACCTGATCCTGCTGAACACCTGCTCGATCCGCGAGAAAGCCCAGGAGAAAGTCTTTCACCAGCTGGGTCGGTGGCGCGCGCTCAAGGTGCGCAAGCCCGGGCTGGTGATAGGCGTCGGGGGGTGCGTTGCCAGCCAGGAAGGCGCGGCCATCCAGAGCCGGGCGCCCCACGTGGACGTGGTATTCGGGCCGCAGACCCTGCACCGGCTGCCTGAAATGATCGATGCCGCCGCGGGTCCCGCACGGGTTCCGCTCGTGGATGTGAGCTTTCCGGAGATCGAGAAGTTCGACCGTCTGCCCCAGCCGCGGGCTGAAGGGCCCTCGGCCTTCGTCTCCGTGATGGAGGGCTGCAGCAAGTACTGCAGCTTCTGCGTGGTGCCGTACACCCGCGGAGAGGAGGTCAGCCGACCGGTTGCCGACGTGATGCGCGAAGTGATCCAGCTCGCCGGTCAAGGAGTCCGGGAGGTGAACCTGCTCGGGCAGAACGTGAATTCCTACCTGGGCCCCATCGACGACGACCATGCAGACCTGGCGGAGTTGATCTACTACGTGGCCGAAGTCGACGGCATCGACCGCATCCGCTTCACCACCTCTCATCCGCTGGACTTCAACGATTCGCTCGTTCGCGCGTTCGCCGACGTTCCGGAACTGGTGGATCATCTGCATCTGCCCGTTCAGTCCGGGTCCGACCGGGTGCTTGCTCTGATGAAGCGGGGCCACACCGTGAGCGAGTATCGTGAAAAGATCGCGGCCCTCAAAGAGGTGCGAGGGGGCATCAGCCTTTCGTCGGACTTCATCGTCGGCTTCCCTGGCGAGACCGAGGCGGACTTCCAGGCCACCATGGACCTCGTCGCCGAGATCGGGTTCGATACCTCGTTCAGCTTCGTCTACAGCGCACGCCCCGGGACTCCGGCGGCCGCCCTGCCGGACGACACGCCGGAAGCCGTCAAGCGCGAGCGCCTGGCGCTCCTGCAGGGCCTGCTGCGCTCTCAGGCGGATGCCATCGCCTGCGACATGGTCGGAACGCGGCAGACGGTGCTGGTCACGGGCGAGTCCAGGAAGAATCGGGAAGAGCTGCAGGCGCGCACCGAGAACAATCGGGTCGTCAACTTCCCCTGTCCGGACCGTCGCCTCGTTGGCGGCTTCGTGGACGTGGACATTACCGAAGCCCTGCCAAACTCCCTGCGGGGCGTGATGGCGATCACATAGGGCGCAGACGCGCGTTTGGGGCGGCGAAACCCGATTTGACAGGTAACTGCGCGCCGATATCCTAGACAACCCTCTTCTGCACAGGGCGCGCATTGAGCGAAGACGATTCACGGGTGGTGGCGCTCACCACGAATGTCAGCCTGGAACCCAACGAACCCCGCCGATTGGCAGCCTTGTGCGGGCCGTTCGACCAGAACCTCAAACACCTCGAGAGGCGGCTGGGCGTACATATTCGCAGCCGCGGCAACCTATTCCAGATCAGCGGGCCGGAGCAGCGTGTTCAGGCGGCCGGCGCGCTGCTGTCCCAGCTATACCGGGAGACGCTCGAGCACGAGACCATCGACCCGGACATGGTTCACCTGTTCCTTCAGGAATCGGGCGTCGACGAGCTGCTCGCGCGTCAGCGCGGGCCAGACGAGATGCCCGCGGACGGGGAGGGTGCGGTCATCTCGACCGGGCGAAAATCAGTCAAGCCCCGGGGCGGCAACCAGACCCGTTACGTCGAGCGGATTCGCGGCCACGATGTGAATTTCGGCATCGGGCCGGCCGGAACCGGCAAGACTTACCTGGCGGTGGCCTGTGCTGTGCAGGCGTTGGAAAGCCAGCAGGTGAGCCGGATTCTGCTGGTGCGCCCGGCCGTGGAGGCGGGCGAGAAGCTGGGCTTTCTGCCCGGGGATCTGGCCCAGAAAATCGACCCCTACCTGCGCCCGCTCTACGACGCCCTGTACGAGATGATGGGCGTGGATCGCGTCAACAAGGCCATCGAGCGCAACATCATCGAGGTGGCCCCCCTTGCCTACATGCGGGGCCGGACGTTGAACAATGCCTTCATCATCCTCGACGAGAGCCAGAACACCACCATCGCCCAGATGAAGATGTTTCTCACGCGAATCGGGTTCGGCTCCACTGCGGTGATCACCGGCGACATCACCCAGATCGACCTGCCCAAAGGGCAGAAGTCGGGGCTGGTCAACGTGCGCAACGTGCTCAGCGGCATCGACGGCATCAGCTTCACCCACTTCGGCTCCAAGGACGTGGTGCGCCACCCCCTGGTTCAGAAGATCGTCGACGCTTACGAGGCATATCAGGAGCCTCATGCAAGCCCGGACAGCGACCGTGATGCCGGTTGAAGTGCAGATCGCATCCGTCCAGGCGGGGCTTCCGTCCGTCGCGCGCATCGAGGGCTGGGCGTCCGCCGCGCTGGACGAGCTCGGGGACGAAGGCGAGCCGCCGGAGCTGTGTATCCGGGTCGTCGACGGAGAGGAGTCGCGGGAGCTCAATGCCCGTTTCCGCGGTCATGACAAACCAACCAATGTGCTGAGCTTTCCGGCCGACGTCGATCTGCCGGAAGCCAAGCTGCTCGGAGACGTCGTCATCTGCGCGCCCGTGGTAGGCGTCGAGGCGGCCGAACAGGGCAAGTCGCCGGAGGATCACTTCGCGCACATGGTCGTGCACGGGGTGCTTCATCTGAGCGGCTACGATCATGAGCAGGCGGGGGAAGCGGAGCTCATGGAAGCGATCGAAAGACGAATACTGGAGCGGGTCGGCATAGCCGACCCCTACGCCGAGCGATGAGCGAGGTCGGAGGATCGGAGCAGCAGCGGCGTTCCTTGCTGGACTGGCTCGCAGACCTTTTCAACGACGAGCCCACGGACCGTTCCGAGCTGATGGAGACGCTGCGCGATGCTGCCGACCGGCAGATCATGGATAGCGAGGCGCTCAACATCATTTTCGGGGCCCTGCAGGTGTCGGACATGCAGGCGCGGGACATCATGATTCCGCGGACCCAGCTCGTGTATCTGGAGGACTCCAAGGCCCCCGAGGAGCTGCTCGCCACCATCATCGAGTCTCAGCATTCGCGCTTTCCGGTTGTCGGCGATGATCTGGACGACGTCAAAGGCATTCTGCACGCCAAGGATCTGCTGCCGCTGGCGCTCTCCAGCGGCTCGGGCAGCAATGGCTTCGACATCAAGGACTGCATCCGGCCGGCAACGATCGTTCCGGAAAGCAAGCGGTTGAACGTCCTGCTGCAGGAGTTCAGAAGCACCCGCAACCATATGGCGGTCGTGGTGGACGAGTACGGTCACGTCTCCGGCGTGGTGACCATCGAGGACGTGCTGGAGCAGATCGTGGGCGAGATCGAGGACGAGCACGACGTCATCGACGACAGCTTCGTCAAGCAGCTCGATTCCCGAACGTTCAACGTGAAGGCAACGACTACCATCGAGGATTTCAACGAGCACTTCGACCTCGAGCTCGACGACGACGAGTTCGACACCATTGGCGGCCTCGTGCTCAAGGCGTTCGGCCACCTGCCCGATCGCGGAGAGTCGGTGCGGATCGGAGATCTCGACTTCAAAGTGCTCAATGCCGATTCGCGAAGAGTCAGGCTGCTGCAGGTCAAGCTGCGCAAATGAAGCCCCTCCTCGCGCTCGCCTGCGGCGCGCTGGTCCCTCTCTCTCTTGCACCCTTCGGCTGGTGGCCGCTTGGGCTCGTCGCCGTAGGTGGCTGGTTTGCTTTGCTGCAGTCGAGTGATCGGGGCGGGCTGCTTCTGGGCTGGCTGTTTGGTTTAGGCAAGTACGCGGCCGGCGTATCCTGGATCTACGTCAGCATCAACGTTTACGGCAACGCGCCGCCGCCGCTGGCCGCCTTCCTCGTCGCTCTGTTTGCCGGTGGGCTCGCGCTGTTCCCCATGGTAAATGCCTGGGTGTTCCAGCGCCTGCGGACCAAGGGCGCGCCGCTCGTCAACGCCTGGCTGTTCGCCTGCCTGTTCGTGGCGTTCGAGTGGCTGCTCACCTGGTTTCTGACCGGCTTCCCCTGGCTCTATCCCGCCTATGGTCACGTCGAGACGGTCCTCGGCGGGTTGGCCCCCGCGGGCGGGGTGATGCTGGTGAGCCTCGGGCTTGCCGGGTCGGCCTGCTCCGTCGCCGCGGCCCATCAGTGCGCGCGACGGCTGCCCGTGCTCACGGCGGCTCTGGCGCCCTGGGTTGTCGGTGCCGTTCTGGGCGCGGTTTCCTGGGTCGAGCCCGGGGCCGTTCGCACCGTAGCGCTCGTGCAGGGCAACGTGGATCAGGCCGTGAAGTGGCTGCCCGAGAACCGGCGGCCCATCATCGATCGCTACCGGGGGCTGTCGGAGGACCATTGGGGCGTGGACGTCATGGTCTGGCCGGAAGCCGCCATCACGGTGATGGCCCATGACGCCGGGGAGGTTCTGGGTGATCTGGAGCGCGAGGGCGAGCGGTCGGGCACCGCTGTCGTGCTGGGGCTGCCGGCGGTGGAGCGGCTTGCCGACGATCGGATCGTCCTGCGCAACACGGCCATTGCCTTAGGGGATGGATCGGGGCGTTACGTCAAGCGGCGGCTCGTTCCCTTCGGCGAGTACGTCCCGTTGGAGGGGTGGCTGCGGGGGCTCATCGAGTTCTTCGATCTGCCCATGTCGCGCGCTGCGCCCGGCGATTGGCGACAGCCTCTGCTCAGGGTCGGTCAGGAGCAGGCGGCGCTGGCCATCTGCTACGAGATCGTCTATCCGGATCTGGTCAGGGCCCAGGCCGTCGGGGCAGACGTGCTGGTCACCATTTCCAACGATACCTGGTTCGGTGCCAGCATCGGCCCGCTGCAGCATCTGCAGATGGCGAGGATGCGCGCTCTGGAAAACGGCCGCTGGCTGCTTCGGGGAACCAACAACGGGGTGACCGCCATCGTCGACCACCGGGGCAGATTGGTTGCGCGGCTGCCTCAGTTCGAGGCCGGCGTGCTGCGGGGCGAGTACCGACTCGTGGCAGGCCGAACGCCCTACAACCGTCATGGTGATGGGCCGGTTCTGGTGCTGGTTGCCTTCGGTCTCGGCGTCGCCTTCTGGCGCAGGCTCGGCGCGGCGCGTGGCGCCGACGGGTAGTGTAGTATGCGGCGCGTGCGCACCCGTCTACGCTACACCTGGCTGATCCCGCCTCTGTTCCTCCTCATCGGGGGCTGCGGCTTTCAGCTGCGCACATGGGATCTCGGCACCAGCGTGGAGAGCTTCTACGTCAGGGACGCCAGCAACAATCCGCTGGCATCGCCGCTTCGGCGGGCCCTTCGTCAGGCCGGCGTCGACGAGGCGGGCAACGCTTCGGATGCCCAGGTGGTGGTGCTGCTGCTGAACGCCCAGCGGGGACGGCGCAGCGTGTCGGTCACCGGTCAGGCTCGGGCGGCCGAGTACGAAATTTCGCTCGGCGTTCAGTACGGGGTGCTCGACGGGCAGGGACAGGAGCTCATCGCGCCGCGCTGGGTCCGCGGGACCCGCGTGTTCCGGGTAGACCGGGACAACATCGTCGGCACCAGCGAGGAGCAGGCGCTGCTCGAGCGGGAAATCCAGAACGATCTCATCCAGCAGATCGTCAGGGCGCTCAACACGGTTTCCGGCCCGGCCGGCCCGGCGGGTCAGACGGCCAATGCCGCTTAGGCTGTCGGACCTGCAAAGCCGTTTGGCCGCCGGCCTTGCGCCCGTGTACTTCATCTCCGGTGACGAGACCCTGCTGGTTCAGGAAGCCTGTGACGCGATCCTGGGCAAGGCGCACTCGGAGGGGTTCACGGAACGGTCCGTGTTCCATGTCGAGAAGGGATTCCGCTGGAACGACATTCTTCAGGACGCTGCGAGCCTGTCGCTGTTTGCCGAGCGGCGGATCATCGACGTCCGGGTGCCCGGCAACACGTTCGACCGGGAAGCCTCGGAGGTTCTGCGTACCTACTCGGCAGAGCCCTCGCCGGACACCCTTCTGCTCATCCGCTCGGCGCGGCTCGAGCCGCGACAACGATCGTCGGCCTGGTTCAAAGCCCTGGATGCGGCCGGCGCGGTGGTCCTCGTGTGGCCGGTGGGCATTGCCGAGCTGCCGCGCTGGCTGGCCGGGCGGCTGCGCGCAGCCGGGCTGTCGCTGACGCCGGACGCCCAGAGCTACCTGGCGCAGCAGGTGGAGGGCAATCTGCTCGCTGCGGTTCAGGAGGTGGAGAAGCTCAGGCTTGCCGATCTGCCCCAGCCCATCGGCAGCGAGGAACTGATGAGGCAGATGGAAGACTCTGCCCACTACGACTCCTTCGAGCTCATCGATGCGGTTTTCGCGGGCGATGGGGCAAGGGTGAGCCGCATACTGGCCAATCTCCGGCAGGAGGGCGTTTCCCTCTACGCCGTTCTGGCTGCACTGACTGGTCAGCTCCGGCGTCTGCCCGGCGGGCGGATGGCGCCCCAGCGCCAGCGCCTGGTCGACGGCTTCATGCGTCGCATGAGGTCCCCGCGCAACCTCGACAGGGCCCTGGCCCAGTGCGCGCTCGTGGACGCTCAGGGTAAGGGCCAGCTGCTCGGGGATGCCTGGCTTTCTCTGGAGAACGTCTGTCTGCGGCTGGCGGGACAGCGCGGCCTGCCGTCTCTCGAGGAGGAGCTGCCTTCGCTGCGCAGAGCCTGATCGTGCCCGGCGCCAAGCGGGCGATCAGCAGGCCCGGCTCACACCCCGCCCCAGTCCCGCGCCTCGGCGGTCTGGGTCATGAAGTTGGCCACCCAGCGGTGGTAGTTCTGCACCGCGGGCTCGTTGCGGCCGAAGATGAAGGCGGCGCGCGCAGGGGCACGAAGCCCGGCCTGAATGGTCTGGCCGATGGCGTAGTCCTCGTCGCGGACCGCCTGGAGCACCATGTCGGAGAAATTGCGGGCAGCGGCCTCGGCGGCGTCCGTTGCCGGTTTCTCCGCCACCAGGATGCTCTGCCGGGTGACGGTGCCGAACGGGTCCTCTCCCGGGAAGATCTGGCTGACCAGGCAGTGGTCGCCGAGGATTCCTGAGACAGACAGGTTGGGAAACCCGGAGTGGATCAGGCGAATGTGCTCGAGCGGAGCCCACTCGGACTCCGGCGTTTCCGCCAGCGTCCCCAGCGTGCGGCGCCCCAGGGTGAGCCGCTGGTGGGGGCCGTAGGTATCCAACACCAGCAGGTTTCCCACGGTGTGTTGCCCCACGGTGGCACCGTGCAGCGGGTTGTGATGATAGATCTCCAGGTAGCCGTCCATGGCGACTTTCCAGCCCGGGCCTTTGAGATCCCGCTGCTCGTACAGATACCAATCCGTGAGATGCAGCGAACCCAGCTGCTCGGCAAACCCGCCGAGCCAGGCGTCCGCGTCGAACTGCTCGCCCGGGGTGAGTATCACCCAGATGACGCCGGCCCGCTCGGCGCAGGCAAGCTCCGTGAGCGCGTAAGCCTCGGGGTCCAGGTCGCCGAAGGTCTCCGCCGCGTACCGGCCCGACAGTCGGCCCTCGAAGTCGAAAGTCCAGGCGTGGTAGGGACAGCTGATGACCCTGCGCTCTCCGGCACCTTCCGGGCACAGCCGTGCCCCCCGGTGAGTGCAGACGTTGACAAAAGCACGAACGGTGTCGTCTTCCCCGCGGATGAGCAGGACGGGTACGTTCATGACCGTCATGGCCCGGTAGCAGCCGGGCTCGGGCAGCTCGAGGCTCAATGCCAGCGCCAGCGGGAGATGCATGAAGATGCGGTCCCGCTCTGCCTGGTAGCGCGACTGCCCCACATAGGCCTCCACCGGCATCTCGAGGGTGGATGCCGCCTGGTCGGTCGTCTTGTTCACGAAGTGCTCGAGCGCGCGGCGCGCCAGCGACATCATCTCTTCATCGTGGGTCAAGACTTCAAGCTCCGCCATGACTCGCCTCGAACGCCTGCCATGCCTCCAGCGCCTCGGGGTAGTCGGCGGCGTGTCGCTCGGTGCCCATGACCACGCGGTCGGGGCGCGTCAGGCTGGCCCCGTACTCGGAAACGGGCACGTAGTACAGAAAGCTGATCTCGCGGCTGGCGAAACGCCAGATGCCGGCTTCTCTGCGATAGCTGTCGTGATAGCGCATGGCCGCAATGCTCATCACGCCGCTGGGCGTGGTCTCCGCGTGGCTGTGCACCACGCCGGTGGCGCGGTCGGGGTCGCTCGGATCGATGTTGACGGTCACGTCGTGGGTCCAGTGGTAACCCGGGCCCCGGATACCGAGAATCCGAACGAACATGTCGTGGATGGCGTTCCGGCCCGTGGCGATCATGGCGCCGTTCGGTGAGGCGAACACGGCATCCTCGGTGAACAGATCGTCCAGCGCCGGCATGTCGTGGTGGTCGCAGGCAACGGCGTAGGCCGACACCAGCTCGCGGATGGCTTCTCTGGACTCCAGACGGTCCACTCGTGTGCGCAATTCGTCCAGCTCGCTCAAGATCGCCTCCCCAGCTCTTCATCGCTTGATTCAACTGAATATAGAGGGCGCTCACCACGCGATCAACAAGGCCCGCAGCCGGCCCGCGCCCAATCGGCTGGAGAGGGCCTGCAGACGGCGGAAATCGGGCGTTCGAGCGGGCTTGAGCCGGTCTGCCGCCCGGGCGTCCTCGCGGATTTGACCAACTCTTTGCCCAGGTGGTGCGAAAACGCCGGCCTGGCGGGCAGCGAGATTAATCGCCCGCATCTGCTGCTCTTTTACCGGTGGTTCCTTACAATAAACGGCTCGCCCGCAGTTGAGGAATTGCAGTGACGGTAAACCAATCCGGCCTGTCCGCGGACATGGCTCCGGACACGACGGTTAGTGCCCGGGAACAGTTCGGCGTCGAGCACGACTTCCAGGTGCCGGCGTTCAGCAAGCGATCGGACTACGTGCCGGAGGTGGACGTGGATTACCGTTTCGATCCGGACACCACGCTTGCGATCCTCGCTGGTTTCGCCCACAACCGCCGGGTGATGATTGCCGGCTACCACGGCACGGGTAAGTCCACCCACATCGAGCAGGTGGCCGCGCGGCTGAACTGGCCGTGCATCCGCGTGAACCTCGACAGCCACATCAGCCGGATCGACCTGATCGGCAAGGACGCCATCGTGCTGGAGGAGGGCAAGCAGGTCACCGAGTTCCGCGAAGGCATCCTGCCCTGGGCGATCCAGCATCCGGTGGCGCTGGTGTTCGACGAGTACGACGCGGGCCGCCCCGACGTGATGTTCGTCATTCAGCGGGTGCTGGAGGTCGAAGGCAAGCTCACCCTCCTCGACCAGAACAAGGTCATCACGCCCCATCCGTTCTTCCGTCTCTTCTCCACCACCAACACCATCGGTCTTGGCGACACCACCGGGCTGTACCACGGCACCCAGCAGATCAACCAGGCCCAGATGGACCGCTGGAGCATCGTGACCAACCTCAACTACCTCGAGCACGATGCGGAGGTGGATATCGTGCTGGGCAAGGCCAAGCACTACGCGGAGACCGAGGACGGCGCGCGCACGATCTCAAACATGGTGGCGGTGGCCGATCTCACCCGCAAAGGCTTCGTCAACGGCGACGTCTCCATCGTGATGTCCCCGCGGACGGTGATCACCTGGGCGGAGAATGCGGAGATCTTCGGAGACATCGGTTACGCCTTCCGCGTGACGTTCCTGAACAAGTGCGACGAGCTCGAGCAGCCCATCGTGGCCGAGTACTACCAGCGCTGCATGGGCGAGGATCTGGGTTACGCCACGGCGGGAATTGCGCTCAAGTCGGCTTGAGTCCTGACAAGCGCCGATGTCTGAGGAAGAACACCCGCTAGAGCCGTTCAAGCGGGCCACCACAGCCACCATCCGGGCCATCGCGGAGAACGACGAGCTGGAGGTCACCTTCGGCCAGGGGCCGCCCACCGTGCGCGGCAACCGGATCCGGGTGCCCCTTCCGGCGGTGGGGTCCGCACCGCAGGAGGTGGACGCCATCCGCGGCATGGGTGACGAGTTCGCCCTGCGCATCCGCTATCACGACGATGACGTGCATCGCAGCCGCGCGCCGCGATCGGGCCCGGCCCAGGAAATGTTCCAGTGGATCGAGGATGCCCGCATCGCCTCCATCGGCTCCCTGCGTATGGAGGGTGTCGCCCAGAACCTGGATGCAAGCCTGGAAGTGCAGTGCCAGCAGGCGGCCTTCGACACCATCACCGCTGAGGCTGACGCCCCCTTGAGCGTCGCCGTCGGGCTCATCGTCCGCCAGCACCTCACGGGCCGCGACCTGCCGCCGTCGGCCGAGAACGTGGTCCGTTTCTGGCGCGCCTACGTCGAGGAGAACGCGGGCGACGACATCGACGCCCTGCGCGATTGCCTGCTCGACCAGGCGGAGTTTGCCGAGCGCTGTCGGGCCATCATCGCCGACCTCGGCCTGGGTGCCGAGCTCGACGAGCCGCCGGAACTCGACGAGAGCCAGGACGATACCGACGCCATGGACGAGGACCAGGACGCGGATTCGGACATCAGTCCGGACGACGTGGTTCTCGACGATGACTCCATGATGGACGAGTCCGCCGAGGGCGACGCCACCATGATGGAGATGGACGCCGACATGGACATGGACGAGCTCGGCGCGGAGATGGAGCCGGACGAAGCGCCCACGCAGATGCCCGACGAGAGCGGTCGGATCCGCATGGACTTCAACTACGAGGCCTACACCCAGGAGTTCGACGAGACCGTCCGCGCCGAGGAGCTGTGCGACGCCGACGAGATGATCCGGCTCCGCGCGCTGCTCGACCAGCAGCTCGTCCCCCTGCAGCATGCCACCTCCAAGCTCGCCAACCGGCTGCAGCGCAAGCTCATGGCCAAGCAGAGCCGGACCTGGGAGTTCGATCTGGACGAGGGGATGCTGGACGCCTCGCGGCTATCCCAGGTGATCATCGATCCCATGAACCCGCTGGCCTACAAGCAGGAAAAGGAGATGCAGTTTCGCGACACGGTTGTCACGATGCTCATCGACAGCTCCGGATCCATGCGCGGACGGTCCATCACCATCGCCGCCATGTGCGCGGACATTCTGGGCCGCACCCTCGAGCGCTGCTCCGTGCGGGTGGAGGTGCTCGGTTTCACCACGCGAGCCTGGCGGGGCGGCCAGTCCCGGGAGAAGTGGATCGCCTCGGGCAAGCCGTCGAACCCGGGGCGCCTGAACGATCTCCGCCACATCATCTACAAGGCGGCCGACGACCCCTGGCAGCGCACGCGCCGCAATCTCGGCCTCATGATGCGCGAGGAGCTGTTGAAGGAGAACATCGACGGCGAGGCGCTCATCTGGGCCCACAATCGCCTGGTGGTGCGTCACGAGGAGCGCAAGGTGCTCATGGTCATCTCCGACGGCCTGCCGGTGGACAACTCCACGCTGCTGGTGAACCCGAGCAACTACCTAGAGCAGCACCTGAAGTACGCCATCGACCAGATCGAGAACTACTCGTCGGTGGAGCTCATCGCCATCGGCATCGGGCATGACGTGACTCACCATTACCAGCGCGCGGTCACCATCACGGATGCGGAGCAGCTCGGCGGTGCCATGACCGAGCAGCTGGCGGAGCTCTTCGAGGCCAAGCGCTGACGGGCCGGGCCCTGGGAAGCCGACTTCAAACGGGAGCCTGCGGTCCCCGACACGACGACTAACCGACCACGAAGTTCAGCAGGCGGTTGGGCACGTAGATGACGCGACGCACTTCGGCGTTGTCCAGATGGCGGGCCACGTTCTCCTCGGCCCGGGCCAGCGCCTCGGCTTCAGCCTGGTCGGTGCCGGGTGCAAGGCTGATGGTGCCGCGCAGCTTGCCGTTGACCTGCACGGCCACCGAGACCACCTCGTCGCGGACCTTGGCCTCGTCGTAGGCCGGCCAGTTTGCGCCCGCGAAGATGCTCTTGCCGTGTCCGAGGCGCTCCCACAGCTCCTCGGCCAGGTGGGGGGCAAAGGGCGCGATCATCACCACCAGCGGCTCCACCTCCGCCACTGCCGGTTGCCTGCCGCCGGCGCGCACGGCGTTCAGGCACTCCATCATGGCGGCGATGGCCGTGTTGTAACCGAGCTCGGGAATCTGCTCGGTGGCCTGCTTGATGGTCTTGTGCAGCTTGCGCTCCACGTCCTCGTCCGCAGCGGTGTCGGGCTTGGCGGTCACAACCGCATCCCACAGCCGGTGCAGGAACCCGAAGGGGCCCTGGATGCCCTCGTCCCGGTAGTCGCCGCCTTCCTCCAGGGGGCCCATGAACATGAGGTAGGTGCGAAAGGTGTCCGCGCCGTACTGGTCGATGATGGCGTCCGGGGTGATGACGTTGCCCCGGGATTTGGACATCTTCGCGCCGTTGCGGGTGATGAGCCCGTGGGCGCGGAACTTCACGAAGGGTTCCTCGAAATCGATGTGGCCGAGGTCCTTGAGCACCATGTTGATGAAACGCGAGTACATCAGGTGCAGCACGGCGTGCTCGTTGCCGCCGATGTAGCTGTCCACCGGCAGCCAGCGGGCGGTGATCCCGTCGTCCATGGGCGCGTCGTTCCGGTCCGTGGACGGGTAGCGCAGGAAGTACCAGGAGGAGTCCAGGAAGGTGTCGGACACGTCGGTTTCGCGGCGCGCCGGGCCATCGCAGCCGGGGCAGGTGGTTTCGTACCAGCTGGCCACCCGGGCGAGCGGGCTCACGCCGGTGTCGTCGGGCTTGAAGTCGTCGACTCTGGGCAGCTCCACCGGCAGCTGATCCTCAGGCACCGCCACCGCGCCGCAGGCATCGCAGTGCACGATGGGGATGGGCGGTCCCCAGTAGCGCTGTCGGGAGATGCACCAGTCCCGGAGCCGATAGTTGACCTTGAGCTCGCCGAGGCCCCGCTCGCCGAGCCACGCGGTGACCGCGCGCTTGCCGTCAGCCACGCCGAGCCCGTCGAAGGGGCCGGAATTCACCAGCACGCCGTCGCCGGTGTATGCCTCGGCCAGCGGCGTGTCGGCCCCGTCGCCTTCCCCGGCCACCACGCGGACTATCTCGATGCCCATGGCGGTTGCAAACTCGAAATCCCGCTCGTCCCCGCCCGGCACCGCCATTATGGCGCCGGTGCCGTACTCCATGAGCACGTAGTCGGCGATCCACACGGGAATGGGCGCCCCGTTGGCCGGGTTGCGGCAGTAGCCGCCGGTGAAAACGCCGGTCTTTTCCTTGTCCGCTTTCTGCCGGCTCACCAGATCCGTCTTCGCCGCCTGGGCCTGGTAGGCGGCCACGGCCGCCTGCTGCGCGTCCGTGGTGATTGAGGCGACCAGCGGGTGCTCCGGGGAGAGCACCATGAAGGTGGCGCCGAACAGGGTGTCCGGGCGTGTGGTGAAGACCTCGATCACGTCGCCGTCAGCTGTTACGGTCAGGGGGTCGACGGTGCCCGGGTCCCCGTTGCCCCCCTCGATCACCGGAAAACGCAGGGTTGCCCCCTCGCTGCGGCCGATCCAGTTCTGCTGAGCCTTACGGGTGCTCTCCGACCAGTCGATGTGCTCCAGGTTGTCCAGCAGGCGCTGGGCGTACTCGGTGATGCGGAAGAACCACTGGGCGATGTGGCGCTGCTCCACGGCGCTGTCGCAGCGCTCGCACAGCCCCTGGATCACCTGCTCGTTGGCGAGCACCGTCATGCACGAGGGGCACCAGTTCACCGGCGCCTCTTTCCGCTCGGCAAGGCCCGCCTTGAAAAGCTGGAGGAACAGCCACTGGGTCCACTTGTAGTAGGCGGGGTCCGTGGTGTCCACGGTGTGGTCCCAGTCGTACATGCCGCCGATAGCCTTCAGCTGCCGGGTGAAGTTCGCGATGTTGCTGGGGATAAGGTCCATGGGGTGGACGCCCTGCTTGAGCGCGAAGTTCTCCGAGTGGATCCCGAAAGCGTCGAAGCCGATGGGCTCGAAGACGTCGCGTCCCGTCAGGCGGTGGAAGCGCCCGTGCACGTCGGCGCCCGTGAAGGCGTACATGTTGCCCACGTGCAGCCCCTCGGCCGAGGGGTAGGGGAACATCATCAGGTTGTAGTAGGGCGACTGGGCGCTACGAAGCTCATCGGCAGTGAACGAGTTGGTACCGCGCTCTTCCCAGAGCCGCTGCCACTTGGCCTCCACCTCGCCGGGCGCGTACTGATTTTCCGCTTCGCTGCTCATCCCGCTGCGCTCGCTTAACTTCCTAGCCGATGACCTGGAGTCGCTGGATCTCCGGGCGCCCCGACATCAGCCCGGCGAAGCTCGCACCGGAGGCCTTGATGTGCTCGGTCTGGCCGTGGGCGGCCAGCGCTTCCTCGGAGTCGTACAGCTCCATCATCAGGTAGTTGCCGTCGGCGTCCCTGCACAGCGTGTAGAGCTGGTTGCCGGGTTCGTTCTCCCGCACCTGGGCGGCGAGTGCGAGCATGGCCTTCTCGAAATCCGCCTCTCTGCCCGGGGTTACGTTAAGCTTGGCGATCACGGCGATCATGGTGCTGCCCTCCTCAAAAAAGGAGGCGAGCATAGCAAGGGATTTCCGCTAATGCACAGGCGCGGGCTCATTGGGCTGCTGGAGGATTACGGGCGCAGGCACCCGGCGGAATCTGCAGTGGTGGAGCGGTTTCTGGCGTTCGTTCGCGAGCACGAGCGCTGCTTCGAGCGGGACTGCTTTCCCGGCCACGTCAC
>DATCZA010000058.1:0-22923 GCA_036526135.1 Pseudomonadales bacterium
CGCCATCTTCCAGCGCCCGGTGACCGGCCCGCCCCACGCCCTGGTCCAGGGCGTCGAGCAGAGGCGGCAGCCAGGCGATGCCGACTTCCTCCACGATCACAGTAAGCTTGGGGTGTCGCTCGAACACGCCATCGAAGGCCAGAGCGGCCAGCAGCAGCTGCGGAGCGAGCTGGGGGTTGACCACCATGTTCAGAAAGCTGTAGGTCATCAGATCGTCGGCACCGTTGTTGGCCCAGCCGGCGTTGATGCGTTCCCGGGAAAAGCCGACGTGGGCGATGGCCGCCATGCCCAGGTCCTCGGCTGCCGACCACAGCGGTTCGAAATCCGGGTGCGTCAGAGATTTGGCCAGCGCGGGCTGGCCGTTGCGTGCGAATCGCGGTTTGCCCACCGGGGACTCCGGGATCGCGAACGCCCGGCTGCCGCGCTCACGCATGCGCGTCATCTCCTCGATGGACCGCGGGACGTTGGACAGGTCGATCTGTGTGACCGGAATGAGCCGGTCCGCGTGGCCGTGCACCTGATCGGCCGCCCATCGGTTCCAGCACTGGCGAATTTCGCCCATGAGCTCGAAGCGTCGTGCGCGTGCTGCCTGGACGAACGCTCCCACCAGGAACGTGGGGTTCAGGAACTGGACGTCGATGCCTCGTTCGTCGCAGAACGCCAGGCGCGCCTCGGCTCCGCAGAAAGGGTCGTCGTCTGATCCACACTGACGCTCCGGTTGGCGCTGGTCGGTCATCTCCAGGTGATGCACGAAGCCAGGCAGGATGGTTTCGTAGCCACCCGAGGGGGGCTGCCCCTCGGACAGCTCGGCGAGAGCGGGATTCGCGATCCCGAAAACCGAATTAGCCACGTCCATGAAGCGTGCCGGCGGCCCCAGCTCCCTGGCGAGCGCGGGGTCTGTCTGCTCGATCCAGTCGAGCGGCTCGTGAAGATGGGCGTCGACGTCGATCACGCGGATCGCGTGAATCCCCCCAGAGTCACGAGTCATTGCGGTTGTGCCGTGGCCTGCCCGTCGAGCTCCGCGAAGGCGTGCTTGGCGGCCCGCATGCCCTCGACTGCCCTTGGAAACCCGGTGTACAGGCACAGGTGGGTCATGATCTCCTCGACCTCAGCGCGCGTAAGGCCATGGTTGAGACCCCAGGGGATATGAAAGGCGAGCTCGGCCTCCTGGCCGAGGGCGGTCAGGATGGCGACGACCACCAGGGAGCGGTCTCTGCGGGAGAGCTGCGGCCGCGACCAGACCTCCCCGAACGCCCATTTCATCGCCCACTCGCCAACGCCGCCGAGATAGTCGCGCAGCGACGCCAGATCGGCTTCCGGATCGAGGGCAGCCTCGGCGCCGGCGAGCGTGCGCCGCACGTCGGCCGCCCGACGCAGCCGCTCGTCGTCGCCGAGATGCTCCGCTCCCTCGCGGTCGTCGATGTGTTCCACGCCTTGGGCTTCGCGAAAAGCCTGATCCATACGCCGCTGTGCGGCCATGGCCGCAGGAAAGCCCGCGTAGGCGGCGACGTGGAGGTTGATCTCCTCGATCTCGGTGCGGCTGAGCCCGTGTCGCATCCCGATGCGGGTATGCAGAGTCAGCTCCTCGTCGCGGGCCTGGGCCGCCAGCACGGCGATGACCATGAGGCTGCGATCCCGGCGGCTGAGCTCGGGCCGGTCCCACATCTCGCCGACCGCAGCAAAAGCAAACGTTCCCAGCGCGCCGAGGCTGCGCTCCATGGATGCCAGCACGCGCTCGGGGTCTGCGTCCGGTACGAAGCGTTGGTACGATTCCCTCGCGCGCCGTTTGCGCTCGTCCCAGTCAGCCATGGCTTACCTCTGCTCGGTTTTTTCTGGCTCAACCACCCGCAATGCGCGGCATGAGAAAGACCTCGGCGTTCTCCGGAATCCGCTGGGTCCAGTCGTCACGGTAGACCACGCCGTCGATGGCGACGGCGATGCCTTTGTCCACCTCTCCGGCCATGGCGGGATAGCGATCCACCAACCTCTCGATCAGCTGCCGAATGGTTGACGCCTCGATGTTCACCGAGTCCTGGCCCCCGGCGGCAGCACGCAGCGCCCCGTTGAGGCTAACCAGCACTGACCTGGCTTTCCGACGCCTCTGCCTGATCCAGGGCGTCGAGCACGCGTACCGGCGACATCGGCACGTGATGCATGCGTACACCGGTTGCGTTGGCGATCGCGTTCCCGATGGCGCCCAGCGGTGGAACGATGGACGCTTCACCCACCCCACGGATACCGTAGGGATGGTTGGGGTTCGGGACTTCCAGAATCTTCGTGTCGATGAAGGGCAGGTCTGAGCAGACGGGGATCCGGTAGTCCAGGAAGCCCGGATTCTGCAGGCGACCATCTTCGCCGTAGACGTATTCCTCGTTTAGCCCCCAGCCAATGCCCTGGGCCGCGGCGCCCTGGAACTGGCCCTCCACGTAGTCGGGATGAATGGCCTTGCCCGCGTCCTGAATGACCGTGTACCGCAGCACCCGGGTCAGTCCGGTCTCGGGATCCACCTCGACGTCGCAGATGTGAGCGGCGAAAGCGACACCCGCCCCGTCCGCCGTCACCTCGTTGTGGCCCGCGATGGGGCCACCCGTGCGTGCGGCCTTGGCGGCGATCTCCCTGAGAGAGAGCTTGGGCAGGTTGCTGTATTGGGTACCCTTTGCACGCGCCTCGCCCTTCTCCCAGACGATGGCGTCCCGGGGCACGTCCAGCATCTGCGCGGCGCGATCCTTCAACACCTCGATGGCGTCCCGGGCGGCAAATATAGCCGCCATGCCCGAGGAGAAGGTGCCCCGGCTGCCTTCCGTGGTGTCGTTGTGGCCAAGGGATGCGGTGTCGGCCACGTGCACCTTGACGTCGTCATAGGAAATTCCCAGTTCCTCCGCGGCGATCATTCCCAGGGACGAGCGCGCGCCGCCCACGTCTACGGTTCCAACTGCCAGATTGACGGTGCCGTCTTCTCCGATGTTGAGATCCACACAGGTCTGACCACCGATGTTGAACCAGAAGCCGCAGGCGACGCCCCTTCCCTGGTTCTTCTTCAGGCGGGCCTTCATCTGCGGGTGTTTCTTCACCTCCTGCAACGCGGACTCGATGCCGATGGGACCGAAGATCGGACCGTAAGGTGCCTGCGAGCCCTCCCTGGCGACGTTTTTGAGACGGAAATCCACCGCATCCATGCCGACCTCGCCGGCTACGATGTCCATAGTGCTTTCCACCGCGAACGCCGCCATGGGCGCGGATGGTGCCCTATAGGCGGCCACCTTCGGCCGGTTGACGATGACGTCCCAGCCCACGGATCGCTGGTTCTTGATGTCGTAACAGGCGAAACCGGTCATGCATCCCAGCATGCCCCAGATGCCGGGAAACGCGCCGCCCTGATAGCGCATGTCCAGGGTCGCTGCGGTGATCTCGCCGTTCTTCTTGGCGCCGATCTTCACGTCGATGGACGTGGACGCCGTTGGGCCGGTGGCGCGAAAGACCTCTTCGCGGGTCATCACCAGCTTGACGGGCCGGTTGGCCTTGCGGGAAAGGGCCAGAGCCAGGGGCTCAGCCCAGACGTGGGTCTTACCGCCGAAGCCGCCGCCGATCTCCGAGGCCGTCACCTTCAGCTTGGCGATGTCCAGGCCCAGCAGGCCGGCGCACACGTTCCGGTACGAGAACGGTCCCTGGGTGGTTACCCACAGCTCCGCCGAGCCATCCGGGTTGACCGATGCCAGGCAAGCGTGGGGCTCGATGTAGCCCTGGTGGGTCTGCTCGGTTTTGTACGACCGCTCCACGATCACGTCGGCTGCCGCGAACCCGGCATCCACGTCGCCGTGGCCCATTTCCGTGCGGTTGGCGACGTTCGAGGGTTTTGTCGGCTTGGGCTCCATGCCGCCGGTGAACACCCAGTCGTGAATCACGGGCGCCTCCGGTTGCATCGCTTCGTCCACGTCGGTGACGTGGGGAAGCATCTGATAGGTCACCTTGATCAGCTTCAGCGCCTTGCGGGCCGTCTGCTCGTCTATGGCGGCCACCGCGGCCACTGCGTGACCGTCGTAGAGCGCCCGCCCGCGGGCCATGCAGTTCTCCAGGATGTCCGTCATCCCGCGATTCCCGCCGGTCAGGTCCGGCAGATCGTCGCTCGTGATGACGGCTTTGACGCCGGATAATTTCTCCGCCTTGGACGTGTCGATCTTCTTGATCCTGGCGTGGGCATGAGGTGAGCGGAGAACCCGGGCGACCAGTTGACCCGGTGCATTGGCGTCCGCACCGTAACGAGCCCGGCCGGTTACCTTGTCGACGCCGTCGGGCCGGGCGAACCGGTTGCCGATCACCTGGAATTTCTGTCCGGTGTAGCTGTTGTCGTGGGCCATGTCGAATTCCTATCGTCGCGTCAGTGGTTAACGTTTCTTGGCTTTGCGCAGATCCTTGGCGGAGGCCTGCACCGCGCGAACGATCTTGTCGTAGCCGGTGCAGCGGCACAGATTGCCCGCCAGGGCATAGCGAATTTCCGTCTCCGTCGGGTTCGGATTTCTGTCTAGCAGCGCTTTCGCCGCGACGAGGAACCCCGGAGTGCAGATGCCGCACTGCAGAGCGGCATGATCGATGAAGTTCTGCTGTAAGGGGTGCAGGTCGCCGTTCTCGGTGAGACCTTCCACCGTGCCGATGGCGCGGCCGTCGGCTTCCACGCCGAGCACCAGGCAGGAGCACACCAGCTCACCGTCCAGCGTCACGCTGCAGGCACCGCAGTCGCCCGTCCCGCAGCCCTCCTTGACGCCGGTCAGACCGACCCGGTCGCGCAGGGAGTCCAGCAGCACCTCGTCTGCCGGGCAGGCGAACTCGACCGTGTCGCCGTTGATGGTCGTGGATACTAAAACCGCGTTGCTCATGCCTTACCTCCTGCGCGTTGAAACGCGATCGTCGCCGCGCGCCGCGCCAGCACTCCCGCCACGCGGATGCGGTAAGCCGCCGTGCCGCGTTTGTCGTCGATGGGGTTGCAGGCCGCGGAGCATGCTGTGGCCAGCCTGGCCAGCGCGACGTCGTCGAGCTTGGATCCGATCAGTGCTCTTGCCGCCGCCGGCACCAGAATCGGCGTGGGCGCCACCGCCCCCAGGCAGACGCGCGCTTTTTTGACCGTGCCTCGCTCCAGCGCCAGGCTGATCCCGACGCCCACCACGGCGATATCCATCTCGGTTCGAGGGGTGAAACGCAAGTAGGCGTCGCCCGTGCGGCTGGCCGGTTTCGGGAGCGTGAGGGCTTCGATGACCTCGCCTTTTTCCAGGGAGGTTCTGCCCGGCCCGGTGATCACCTTCTCCACCGGTACCGTTCTTCGTCCGTTCCGGCCCACGATGACGGCCTTTGCCCCGGCGGCGACCAGGGCCGGCACGCTGTCGGCCGCGGGCGATGCGTTGCACAGGTTTCCGACCACCGTGCAGCGCCCCTGAATCTGATCCGAGCCGATGAGATTGGCCGCCTCCACCACGCCCGGCCACGCCTTGCACAGGGCTTTGTGCCGGCCGAGCTGGGCAGCGGAAACGGCCGCTCCGATCCGAAACCCCTTCTCGGTCACCCGGATGTCGGTCATTGCTGGAATGCGTTTGATGTCGACAACGAGGTCGGGTTCGATCAGCTCGGCCTTCATCCTGACCAGCAGGTCGGTGCCGCCCGCCAGCACGAAGGCTGAGCCTTTTTCCTGGGCCAGCAGCGCGACGGCTTCTTTCGTCGAGGCTGGGGATTCGTATCTCATCGTGAGTGTCCTGTGGCTGAAGTCGGTGAGGGATCAGACGATCTCCGCATCCTATCCGCGGCGCCGCCTTCCGGCAACGATCTCGTCTTCGAGCGAAGCTGATTGACCGGGATCGATTCATTCGTCCACACGAATCGTCTACCATTCGAGCATCGGGGGAAAACGTCAGTCGGCGCGCGCTGGCTGCAGGCTGAAAAAAATTTAACACGCCCTCGATGAGGAGTCCGGCATGACACGTCCTATCGCACTGTATTTGTTCCTTCTGGCACCTCTGACGGCATCGGCCTCGGACATCGGAATGCCGCAAAGGGAGGTCATCGAAGGGCTCTACTCTGGGGCCACATACTCGCCTTACGCCGAGCGCTCGTTCCCGAGCGAGGTCTTCTGGGGAGAGACCCACCTTCACACCGGCCTGTCTCTCGACGCTGGGCTGTTCGGAAACATTCTGGGCCACGAAGACGCTTATCGCCTGGCTCGAGGCGAGCAGATCACGTCCTCGAGTGGTCTGCCCATCAAGCTGGGCCGACCCCTCGACTGGCTGGTGATCGCCGACCACTCCGACATGATGGGCATCGCCACCGACATTCAGCGAGGCGCCCCCAACATTCGCGCGGTGCCGAAAGGCCGCGAGTGGAGCGACGGGTTCAAGCAGGGGGGGCAGGCGGCTGCCGAGGCCGCGTTCGATCTCATTCAGCACTTTGCGCAGTTCAAGGTTCCCCCGGAGCTGGTCGAGCAGTATTCCCCTGGTTCGCCCATCTATTCCGGCGTGTGGGACAGCATCATCGAGACGGCCGACCGCTTCAACGATCCCGGGCGTTTCACCGCTTTCATCGGGTTCGAATGGACGTCGGTTCCCAAGGGTTTCAACCTGCATCGCAACGTGGTGCTGCGAGACGACGGCCGACGGGCCAGTCAGGTGATGCCCCTGACCACCCAGCCGCCGTTGGGGACCACCGACCCTCTGGATCTCTACCAGTGGTTGGAGGACTACGAGAGCAAAACCGGCGGTCAGGCGCTGGCTCTGGCGCACAACGGGAACCTGTCCAACGGTTGGATGTTTCCCATGGGCAAGACATACGCGGGGGGCCGCGTGAACAAGGAGTACGTGCAGCTGCGCGCGAAGTGGGAGCCGCTTTACGAGGTCACCCAGATCAAGGGAGACGGCGAAGCGCACCCGGCCCTCTCGCTCAACGATGAGTTCGCCGACTACGGCACATGGGACAAGGGCAACCTCGATCTGTCCGAACTCAAAAAGCCTGAAATGCTGAGCGGCGAGTATGCTCGCGAGGCGTTGAAGAACGGGCTGGTGCTCGAGGAGAAATTCGGCACCAACCCTTACAAGTTCGGCATGGTCGGGGCCACCGACAGCCATACCGCCCTTCCCACGGCGGAGGAGGACAACTTCTTCGGCAAGTCGACCAGCGTCGAGCCGTCGGCGACTCGTGTCGCCCATCCTTTCGTAGCGTCGGAGCTGGCCACCATCGAGGGCTACGAGCTGGTCGCCGCCGGCTACCAGGGTGTGTGGGCAACCGAGAATACGCGCGCCGCGCTGTTCGACGCCATGGAGCGAAAAGAGACCTACGCCACCACGGGTCCCCGCATGATCGTGCGCTTCTTCGGTGGCTGGGACTACAACGAGAACGACCTGCGCAGCCGGGCGCCCGCCTTTGCCGGCTACGAGAAAGGCGTGCCCATGGGGGGGGATCTGACAGCGGCGCCGGACGGCAAGTCGCCAACTTTCATGGCCTACGCGGTCCGGGATCCCGTGGGGGCCAACCTCGATCGCCTGCAGATCATCAAGGGCTGGCTCGACGAGCGCGGCAAGACCCACGAGAAGGTCTACGACGTCACCTGGTCCGGCGGCCGTCAGCTGGATGCCAACGGGAAGCTTCCCGCCGTGGGAAACACGGTGGACATCGAAGCGGCCAACTGGACCAACACCATCGGCGCCTCGGAGCTGGCCGCCGTCTGGACGGACCCTGACTTCGATGCGCAGGAGCGCGCCTTCTATTACGTGCGGGTGCTGGAGATCCCTACGCCGTGGTGGGCGCTTTACGACAAGGTGCGCCTCGGCGCCGAAATTCCCGAGGGCGTGGAGCTGACGCACCAGGAGCGGGCGTATACCTCGCCCATCTGGTACACGCCCTGAGCCAGACGGAGTCGAGCATGAGTAAGCGGGTCAAGATTCTGGTGCCGATACCGATGGACGCGGCGGGCGTTGCCAACCGGGCATCGCAGCTGCCGGCCGATCGCATTCGCGATGGTTACGAGGTGGAGTTTGTGGCGGTCAGCTGGGGCGCGGCGTTAGGGGATTCCTACTACGACACGATGCTCATGGATTTCAGCGTGTTCGAGGCGGGCCTGAAGGCTCAGGAGGAGGGCTTCGCCGCCATCTGCATCGATACGGTGAGCGACTCCGGCCTTTATGCGCTGCGCTCGCGGCTCGACATTCCGGTCTTTGGCCCCGGCCAGGCGGCGCTTCATGCGGCCTGCATGCTGGGCCACAAGTTCTCGATCATCACGATGTGGGACGAGTGGTTTCATCTCTACACGAAGATCCTCAAGGAGTACGTGCTCGAGCAGAGGTGTGCCTCGCTGCGTTCGATAAAGACCCGTCCCGATCTGGAGGAGCTTCTGGCCGGGAAGGAGGAAGTGATCTTCAAGAAGCTGGAGGAGGAGAGCCTGCGGGCCATCGAGGAGGACGGCGCCGACGTGATCGTGCTTGGATCCACGACCATGCATCAGTCTCACGCACACCTCGAAAGCGTGCTGCCGGTGCCGGTGATCAACCCCGGCCTGCTCTGCTATAAGTTCTGCGAGGTCTTTCTGGAGCTCGGCCTCAGCCACAGCAAGCGGGCCTTTCCGTCGCCGGAGGCGCCCAACGACGCCTCGGTGCTTGGCCGGCACCACTGAACGAGCTCGGTAAAACCAAGGGAGGTGAACCCCATGGCCGACATTCCTTACGAGTACTACGTCGATATCGTGACCAAGCGATACTTTCATGGTGTCGACAAATGCGACATGGATATGGTGCTGGACTGCTTTCACGAGGACGCGGTGCTCACCGAAGTGACCTCGATGACGGTCCACGAAGGGCGGGACGAGGGTATCCGCAGGATGTTCGAGGGCCTCTTCGACGCCCACAGCCGCATCTGGCACGGTAATTTCGTCCACACGGCGGACGTCGACGGCGAAGCCATCTGCTCCCAGTTCTCCGTGGAGGTCACCCCCAAAGAGACCGGAACGGAGCTGCGCTACGAGAACTGCAACCGCTTCTATCTGGACAACGGCAAGTTCTCCAGAGTGTTCGTTTACATGAGCGGCGAGAACCTGCTCAAGTGAGCCGGGGCGGGAAAGGAGGATAACCCAGTGCAATATCAGTCTTCGCTGAGCCGGTCGGGGCTCGAGACCCTGGCGATCGAGAGCTACTTCGGCAACGTGGACGCCAAGAACCTGGATGCCGTGCTCGATTGTTTTCACGACAACGCCATGATCACCGTGCAGACCGCGTTCACCACCCACGTCGGCAAGGATGGGATCCGCCGGATGTTCGTGGATTTCATGGGAGCCTACAAAACCATCATCCATCGGGATTTCACCTGCACCATCGACGAGAAGAACGGCCGGATCGCCGCCTGCTTCACGGCGGAGCTGGAGGATCACGACGGCAACTGGACCACCCTGCAGAACACCAACTTCTGGCGTGTCCGCGGCGACAGGTTCCAGGAGGTCTACATCTACATGAGCGGGGAGAATCCGCTGGTGTGAGCCCCTGGCGCCCGGGAGCCCATCGACGGCGGAAGAGCCAAGCTACCGTTGCCCGACGGCGAGCGCGAGCTTTCCGCGCACGTGCCCGGCCTGAGAGCGATCCATGGCGAGTGCTGCTTGCTCGAGGGGAAACGATTCAATCTGAGCCGGCCGCAGGGCGCCGGCTTCGATGAGCCCCGTCAGGCGGCTGAGGTGCTGGCCGTTCGGCTCCGAGAAGACGCGCAGCCCGCGTATGCCGCGCTGGGCGCATAGGGCCTCGTCGGGCGCGTCGTTCAGCGCGGGCAAGGCGCCGCCGGGCCTGACCAGGTCGTAGCTCTCGCCCAGGACCTCGCCGCCAACGGTGTCGAAGACCACATCGAAGCCCGCTGGCACTTCGGACCCCATGACCTCGCCCAGATTTTCCTGCCGGTAGTCGATGATCCGGTGTGCGCCGAGCTCGCGGACATAGGCTGCGTTTGCCGCGCTGGTGGTGGCGAAAACCCGCGCGCCCGCATGGGCGGCCAGCTGCACCGCGAGGCTGCCCACGCCGCCGGCTGCGGCGTGGATCAGGATGGTCTGGCCAGCGGTCAGCCCCGCGAACTCGAAGAGCGATTGCCAGACGGTCAGGCCCGCCAGCGGGATGGTGGAGGTCTCAACGTCATCGAGGTTTGCGGGCGCGGGCGCGACGAAGCCAGCCGGCACCGTGACGAGCTCGGCATACGTGCCGCCGTGGACCACGGGCTTGCGGCAGTAGGCGTACACCCGGCTGCCGATCTGCATTTCAGTTACCCCGTCCCCCAGACCGGCGACCTCTCCGGCGGCATCCCAGCCCGGGATGATGGGAAACCGGTGGGGAAAGATTCCGTCGAAGAAGCCCTCGCGAATCTTCCAGTCCACCGGGTTGACGCTTGCCGCGTGAATCCGGATGAGCACCTCTCCCGAGGCGGGCTCGGGTGTCGGCAACTCGCCGACCGTGAGAACCTCGGACCCGCCAAACCGCTCGTAGTAGACTGCACGCATTCAATCTGCCCCTCTTCGAACCAATGGAGCCCTCATGGAGCCGCCCACCGAACCCCGCCTGATCAAGACGGATCCTGACCCGTTCGAGCCGTTCTGCATCGCCCAAGGTTATCAGGTGGGCAACCTGATTTTCCTGTCCGGCCAGGCGGCGCTGGATCTCCAGGGGAACGTCGTCGGTTCCGGCGACTTCGACCTGCAGGCCGAGCAGGCGCTGCGCAACGTTCAGATGCTCCTCGATCAGGCAGGCTCCGGCCTCGACAAGCTGATCAAGGTGACCATCTATCTGACCGACATGACGCAGTTCCCGAAGATCGTGGAGCTGCGGCGAAAGTGGTTCACGCCGCCGTACCCGGCGGACACCATCGTCGAGGTCCGTTCGCTGGCCCTGCCGGAGCTGATGATCGAAATCGACGCCATCGCCCTGGCCGGCTGAGGCGCTTCCCCTCAGCGTTGCTCCAGCTGTCGGGATCCGAAGAAAGCTTCGCGCGTTTTCTCGTCCGGGTCGCCGATCTTCATGACTTCTGCGAGCAGAGACGTGCCCCGCGCCACGGCCGGGCGCTGCGCAATGCGGTCTGCCCAGTCGGCCACGTTGGGAAACTCATCGATGTCGATCTTGTGCAGCTCCCGGATGATCGGCATGCACCAGGGATAGGTGGCGATGTCTGCCAGCGAGTAGGCCGGCCCCCCGAGGTAGGCGCAGCTCGCCAGGCGCCGGTCCATCACGCCGTAGAGCCGTCGGGTTTCGTTGTGATAGCGCTCGATGGCGTAGGGCACCGGTTCGGGCGCGTAGCCCTGGAAGTGGCCGCACTGCCCGAACATGGGGCCGACGTTGGCATTCTGGAAAAACAACCACTGCAGCATGTCGTACCTCGCCGCCGTGCTCGACGGCCACAGGACGCCCGTCTTCTCCGCCAGGTAGAGCAGAATCGCGCCGGATTCGAACAGCGCGTAGGGCGTCCCGTCGGGTCCGCTGCGGTCCACGATGGCGGGGATGCGGTTGTTGGGGCTGATCTCGAGGAAGTCGGGATCGAACTGCTCCCCCTCGAGGATGTTGACCGGGTGCAGCTGGTACTCGCTGCCGATCTCCTCGAGCATGATGGCGACCTTGTGGCCGTTGGGCGTCGGCCAGTAGTAGAGGTCGATCATCCCGTGCCGTGCTGTTTCTGCGCTGCCAGCACGGCCTGCACCTGTGCCTGGCAGAACTCGGCGCTCGAGTCGCCGACGAAATCCTTCAGGTAGTGGGACTGGACCGAGGGACGCTCAACGGCTTCGTCGAACCAGGCGGACAGCGCCGGTCGGCCGTCGCGCCACCTGAAATCGGGATGGATCGGATCCTTGGCCTCGTAGAATTCGGCCCTGAATCCCAGATAGCTGATCGCATGAAGCATAGCCGCGTGGCCGACGTCGAAATCGCCCCAGCCCCGCTCGGCGTCCCGCTCCAGCTTGTCCAGCCCGGCGATGAACTTGGGCCACAGCCACTCGAAAAGGCCGCGGTTCCACTCGCTTTCCGGCTTCCACTGCTCCATCACCATGACCACCGTCTGCTCGAAGATGGTGTCGCTGAGCGCCAGGCGCGTCACCGCGTCCCATCGCGCCGGGCCGGGCTCGGGGTACATGCGGCGGGCCCTGCTGGTGCCGTCGAGATATTCGCAGGCCGCCTGGCTGCCGTAGATGACCTGGCCTTCCCCGGTGACCAGGGTCGGCACTTTGTTCAGAGGGTTGAGTGCTGAGATGTCGTAGGCGTCGCCCTGGTCGATGCCCTCGTTGTTCTTGAAGGGAAACGTGGCGACGAAGGTGATGTCGTCCCAGTGGCCGCACTCGTGAGCGGTGACCAGCACCTTGTGAATGAAAGTGTGGAAGGGTGAATAGAATATCCACATCAGCAGGTTCCCCCTCTTCGCTACCGGACCGACCCTCACGTCACTGGGGCGATGATGCCCGAACGTTCAGCCTGGCGCAGCAGTTCATTTCGCGGCAGCGATCCGTTAGCCTTTCCGGCCACACCTGGCGCCGCGAGGAGGGCAGGGGTGAAATTCGTTGGGTACCTGATCGGCTCGGTGGTCATCCTGGTCGTTCTGATCTTCGTCTCCCAGCTCGTCGCGTCCGAATCGGCGGAGGTGGTTGTGTTGACCAGCCAGGGGCCCGACGGCGGGCAGGACACCCGGTTGTGGGTGGTCGATCGGGACGGGCTGCAGTACCTGCGAGCCAGCCCTGACTCCGGCTGGTACCAGCGCCTGGCGGCGGAACCGCAGGTGCTGCTCGTCCGCAACGGAAACAGCGCCGCTTACCGTGCCGAGATCAGAATGGCCCTCGCCGAGGACGTCAATCGTCTGATGCGGGAAAAGTACGGCTGGCGGGACGCGTACATCGAGTTTCTCATCGGCGATCGGATGGCAGCGGTGCCGGTCGCGCTCATTCCCGACTGATCGCCGGCCCCGCGTAGGCACGGGGCCGGCTTTGAGTTCTCTGCATGTCCTGGGAACCTTGCCGCGGAGAGATTGAGGCTTGAGCTTTTGCTTCCCGCGTAGTGAGATGCGGCAGTAAGTGAGGTCGTCACGCGGCCGTGAGTTCAGCCAAGCGAAGGAGCATTTGAGGTGAAGGATCTGAAACTGGGCCTGCAATTGGGTTACTGGGGCGCTGGACCCAACCCCGACATGGTGAAGGTCGCTCAGGAAGCAGAGCGTCTGGGCTACGATGCGATTTTCACGGCCGAGGCGTGGGGCTCGGACGTCTTCACGCCGCTGGCCTGGATAGGGGCTCACACGGAGCGGATCAGGCTCGGGACCGGCATCGCTCAGCTTTCCGCCCGGGCGCCCACCGCCACGGCGATGGCCGCCCTGACCCTCGACCACCTTTCCAAGGGGCGCGTGATTCTCGGGCTCGGGGTGTCGGGACCGCAGGTCGTGGAGGGCTGGTACGGGCGCCCGTTCGGAAAGCCCCTCGCGCGTACCCGCGAGTACGTGAGCATCATCCGCCAGGTGCTCGAGCGCAAGGAGCCGGTGACCAACGACGGGGAGCACTATCCTTTACCGTACACGGGTGAGGGCTCGTGGGGACTTGGCAAGCCGCTGAAGTCCATCACCCACCCCTACCGATCCGATCTGCCGATCTTTCTTGGCGCAGAGGGGCCGAAGAACGTGGCCATGACCGCGGAGATCGCCGACGGCTGGCTGCCCCTCTACTACTCGCCCTATCGGCAGGAGGTCTACGCCGACCAGATCGCCCATGCCAAGCCCGGCTTCGAGATCATGCAGGGCGTCTCGGTGATCATCAACGACGACGTCGAGGAAGCGTTGATCCCGCTGAAGCGTAACCTGGCGCTGTACATCGGCGGCATGGGCGCGAAGTCCAGAAACTTCCACAACGAGCTGGTGCAACGCATGGGCTTCGCCGACGCGGCGGCCAAGATCCAGGATCTTTTCCTCTCCGGTCGCAAGGATGACGCCGCGGCGGCAGTTCCGACGGAGCTTGCCGACGAGATATCCCTGGTGGGATCCGTCGAGCGGATCAAGGACCGGCTGCAGGCATGGCGGGAGACGCCGGTGACCTCGCTGCTGGTCTCCACCCAGAACATCTCGCAGCTGAGAACGTTTGCCGAAATCGTGCTCGGTTGAGCGGGTGAAGCTCGCCGGCCGAATCTCAGGTGCGTGGCAGGAGACCAACGTTGGGTCCAGCCCCTCGCTGACAACACCTTCGCTGACAACAAATGGGGGATCAGCTCGATGAGCGACGTTAAGGATGAAGACAGAGCGGCCTTTTTCGAGGCCGTCGATGCCGCCTGCAAGAAGGCGGTCTGGTGCGCGCTTGCATCGGTGGCCGGCGATCGGCCGAGAGTGCGCATCGTCCATCCAACCTGGGATGGGGAGGTGCTCTGGTTCGCCACCGGTCCCGACTCACCCAAGGCCAGACAGCTGCGTGAGAACCCGCACGTGGACATTCAGTACCAGGTGGCGCCGCCCGATTTCGTGCACGTGATGGTGCGCGGAACGGCAGAGCTGGTCACCGATCAGGCGGCCAAGAATCATGCCTGGGAGGCCATCGACTACGATCTGACACAGTTCGGCTCCACGGGTCCCGATGATCCCAATTTCCTGCCGGTGCGTATTACGCCCACCCGCGTAGAACTCTCTGAGATGTTCGGGTCCGTCAACAAGCGGGTCTGGCGCGCGGGCACACCGTAGACGCCTCAGCCGGCAAGGGGCAGTTGCCGGTCCGCCTGTTCGTGGATGTAGGTGCAGTAGTCCGGATGCCCATAGTTGTGATGGATGCAGACCTGCTCGTTCCAGCGGGCAGGCACGGCACGGGTGTGGCGGAAACCGGCGATGGGGGAAAGCTCCCGGTTCTCGTCGACCGAATTGTATTCGTGAATCGCGCGCCGTTGCCCGACCCGTTCTGAAAGGAGGCCCGTGTCGGTGCTCATGATGTCATCCATGTAGCAGAACGCGCGCGGCAGCCTGCCAGATGTAGGGAAGATCCCGGTAGTCTCTCGGTGCCGGTAGCCCTTTGCCGCTGTCGAAGCCCCATATCTCGATGCCGACGCCGAAAAGCGGTTCCACTTCCCTGGCAATGCGTTCCATCTCGACCAGCCCGTTGCCGCCCGCCACGCCAGGCTCGCTGGATGGCTCTGGTCGGATTCAAGAGATGTGGTACCACGCGGTCTAACATGGTGAGGTTTCCTCGGTTGTTTGAGATAGGCGGGCAGGTTCCGTTCCATTCTCGTCAGCTGCTGCTCAGTGGTTGCTGAGGGCTCAGCACGACCCATCTTGTCCGGCGCGCCGTGTGAGGCTGTGGCGCCATGAGCCAAGCGCCGAGCCCGATCAGGACATAGAAATAGGAGAACAGCGCGTTGTAGAAGTGCGTGGTGGTGGCTGCGGCAGTTTGTGCCGCCAATCCTGCTGACTGCGCGGCGTCGCTAGAGGGCCTGATCTCTCGACCCATGGGTTGAGCCCAGGCAGCTGGATTGAAGCTCCGATTATCCAGTATCGTTCCTCCTAATTACCTGATGGCTTTTGGGTTGCCAGGGGTCCGGATCACGGCGGTTGGCTGGGGCTGCTTGCGTCTTGGTCTCCATCCCCCTGGCTCAACGGAGACGACATCATGAGTGGATCGGCTAAATTTGCCTTTACCCCTGCAGACAAAGTGCCGGACCCGGATCTGGGGACCGGACGGATTCCGGTCGATCGATACACGGACCCTGCTTTCCTCAAGCTCGAAGACGAGCGCATCTGGTCGAAGACCTGGCTTCTGGCGGGTGCGGCATGCGACGTGGCAGAGCCGGGCGAGTACTTCGTTTTCGAGAACCTGCGGGAGTCCATTCTCGTCACCCGCGGGGATGATGGGGAGGTCCGCGCTTTCTACAACGTCTGTCAGCATCGCGGGAACCGGCTCAAGCCTTCTGGGTGCGGTTACTCCGAGTATCTGCGCTGCGGCTTTCACGGCTGGGAATGGAACATGGACGGAAGCCTCAAGCACATTCCCGAGGCGCACGACTTCCCTCAGGGCACCCCGGCCGACGAGCTGGTGCTGCAACCCCTGCGTTGCGATACGTGGGGAGGGTTTGTCTGGGTCTCCATGGATCCGGACATCGAGCCTTTGCAGGACTATCTGGGGGTCATTCCGGATCATCTGGCTCCGTACGAGTTCGAGGACATGGTCCTGGTGTCTGATGAGACCGTGGAGTGGAACTGCAACTGGAAGACGTCCGTGGACATCTTCTCGGAGACCTATCACGTACGCGGCGTGCACCCGGAATCAGAGTACATCGCAGACGACGTGAACGTGCAGATGGACATCTACGGGCCCCATTCCCGGTTCATCGCGCCCATGTACATACCCAGCCCTCGCAAGATCGGCGAAGACAGGGCCCTGAACCAGGTCATGGTCGACTATCTGAAGTCCGAAGGGTTTCCGGTGGAGGACTTCGACGGCAACGTCACCACGTTGCGCAGTGCGGTGGCTGCTCACAAGCGCGCGATGACCAACGAGAACGGGCTGGACTTTTCCAGGCTGACGGACGATCAGCTGACCGCCGACTACCACTACAACATCTTTCCCAACGTCACCTTCAATCTTTTCGGCGAGCAGATGTGGATGTTCCGGCACCGGCCGCATCCCACGGATCCGGACAAGATGTATTTCGACAGGATGATCTTCAACCGGGTCCCCAAGGGCGACGTCACCGCGACGGCCAACGCGGGCGCCGTCGATCTTTTCGTGGAGCTTGGTGATGAGCAGGTTGAGGGTCGTCCGGAACACGTCTTCTACCGGTACGGCGAGAAATCGTCCGGCCTTCTGCTGGACCAGGACGCTTCCTGCCTGGCGGGGGTTCAGCAGGGGCTTCACTCGCGAGGCATGAAGGGTTTCTGGATCTCGCAGCACGAGATACGCATCCGTAACTTCCACCATTGGTGGGAAAGGTACATGGGTATCTGAAGCCAGTGCTGCCTATGGGCGGCGTTGACGATCGGCTCGGCGCTGCCGCAGCTCGTCTCCCTTGCGTGCGAGCTCTGCGCGGTTCCCTTCGGTGACTTCCATGTAGCGCTCGCGCCACTCGTCGCTGCCCCAGCTCTCTGCGCAGTATATGGTGGTCTGGCCGGTGTCTGCCGTCTCGAACAGCTCGAGACCCTGCCTGACGATGCGTTTCTGCATCGCCGCATCCCCCGGCCTGCCGCAGGGATTACCCAGGGGAAAGTCGACGAACAGGAATCTCGGCACGCCGCAGTGCTCCACGATGTCCAGCGCGGAGCCGATGATCACCGTGGGCATGCCTTGCTCCTCTAAGTACCTCGCAACCAGACTCACGGTCTGGTGGCAGACGGGTCACAAGGGGATCAGGAGGGCAACGTCGGCCTCGTCTTGGAGGAGGCGGCGATGCAGCTCGGGCGCGTCCTTCTCTGAAGTGGCGCGCTGGCTGTACTCGGTCGGAGCACAGTGAAAGCGTTGCGCCAGCGTGCCGATGAAGCCCGCGGCTGCCTCGGTCTGCAGATGGTCGATGGGAAAGTACGAATTCAGATCATCGAGATGGGTCGCCTGCTTGTCCCAGGACAGGTCGTCAGCGAACAGCTTGTCCGGTGCGGGCCTGGTCGGGCTCGAGACCACCCTGCGCGGCTCCAGGCTGGCGCGTGGATACGTGCTTGCCGTCGTGACCAGCCCGACGGTGCATTCGCTCAGCGGCCTGGGCAGAGGGGCGAAGGGTGCCGCGTCGTGGTGGGCGTAGCGGTAGGCGCGCTCGAAACCCTGGGCTTCGTAGTATGCCCGGGAGCGTCGCATGTAGGGTACCGGCTCTGCCGGCTTTTCACTGGTGCTCATGCCGGCTTGGCGCCGAGCTCCGGCGGCACGTTCTTTATGTGCAGATCGCGCTGCGGGAATGGAATCTCGAGGCCTGCCTCGGCAAGAGCCCGGTTGATGGCGACGTTCAGGCGATGCCGCATGCCGAATCCTTTGTCGAAGTCGTCGATCCACGCGAAGATCCTGAAGTTGAGCGAGCTTTCTCCAAAGGTCTCGAACATGATGATCGGTGCGGGGTCTTCGAGGACGTCCTCGTCGCCGTCCACGACGCTGCGCAACACTTCGGTGACCCGTTCCGGGTCGCTGCCGTAGGCCACGCCGACCTCGAGTTCCAGACGTCGGCTGCGGTCCGAGAGCGTCCAGTTGATGACCTGGTTGGAGACGAGGTCGCCGTTGGGCACGATCACCTCCGAACCTCCGAAGGTGCGAACCCTGCTCGTCCGGATGCCTATCTGCACCACTTTCCCCATCAGCGGACCGACTTCCACCGTATCGCCCACCTGTATGGGGGCTTCGAAGATCAGGATCAGGCCCGAGACGAAGTTGTTGACCAGGTTCTGCAGGCCGAAGCCGATACCCACGCCGAGCGCGCCCACGATGAATGCCAGGCTGCTGAGGTCGATGCCCATGAAGCCCACGCCGAGCAGCAGGCCGATCAGGATGATCGAGTAGTGCAGCGTCATCGATATGGTGTTGGGAACGCCGCGGGGCAGCTGCATTCGGGGGAGAACGTCATAGTTGAGAACGGCCCGGACGATCCGCGAAGCCCAGACGGCGGACAGCACCGCGATGACGAAGACCAGCACCCCCTGCAATGACAGCGTAACCGAGCCGATCGACATCTCGGCGCCGACGATCGCGCCGATGGAGGCGATGACCCAGTCATCGATGCCGAACGCGCGGGTCGTTGCCCATGCCCACAGGAACATGGCCAGCACAACGAGCGGTCTGCGCAACGCCCGGTTGAGGCGATAGCGGTGATTGGCGATTGACCGTACGTTGTTCAGTGCGTCCAGGCTCAGCACGGCAACGATGATCTCGGAGACCGACGTGAGCCCCGCGAACAGCACCAGCAGCACCCCGGTGCTGGCCAGGACGCCGTTGACCAGGACCTGCGACAAGTACACGTACCCGGCGACGTTGGCGATGCAGCTGAGCACCAGAAGGGCGATGCCCGTCCACATCCCGCTGACCAGGATCGGACGGGGCATGCGCCAGGCGAGCATGGCGCTCAACGTATGGGGTCGTCGGGCCAGCATCACGAGAACGATGGCGCCCAAGGCAAGGAGCAGGTAGACGAGACGTGGCAGCGCGTCGGTCACGCGGAAGCCGCTGATCAGATCCTCCACCACGTTCAGTATCAGGAATGCTATCGCCCCGGCTCGCAGTCTTTTGTCGAGGAAACCGACGAGGACGAACCCGGTCACGATCGAGGCAATCGCCACGAAGACGGTACGCACGGCGACTGGCGCCCCGGCGTAGATCGCCACGCCCAAAAGCATCCAGATGAGGAGCCCGGTCGACGTGGGGCGGGCCAGAGCGCCCGTCGGGGATTGCAGTGCCGTCGCCTTGAGCTTCGTAAGCAGGAACAGCAGCAGTGGAAGCAGGAGGAAGTGACCGCCGATGATCGCCTGGGAGGTTTCTACCCAGGTTGCGTAGTCGCGACGCAGCGTGCCGACGAAGTCCCGACCCGCTTTCTCCGAAGAGCTGCTGAGATGTTCGGATTTCATCAGCCAGACCGGGGCCGCATTCGCTTCCAGCAGCTGCCCGCGCCGGGACCGCCCGTAGCTGTCGAAGCGTTCCTGCAGCGACCGGGCGACGTCGAGCACCCCGAGCGCCTCGTTCTGGAGCTCCACGGTTTCGTTCAGCTTGGCGTTTATCCGGTTCTCCAGGCCTGCACCGGTCGCCAGGATCCTCGCGATACGCTGGCTGATGGCTTCCGGAATGTCCGTGATCTCGCCCTGTATCCGCTGCCACTGGGCCGTCGTCTGGCGGATCTCTTCGAGTTTGGCTTCCATGGCGAGAGCGTGGTCCGACAGGGCGGTGGTTACCGCCTCTGCTCTGACGGCGAGCGCTCGGGCTTTCACCAGCGAACCGTCGAACGAGGCGTCTGCGCCTCTCCCGTCGATGTTTTCGGTGATGCTGATCAGCTCATCGGTCTGAATCTGCAGGGCGTCCAGCTCTGCGGCGTCGTCGGCGAGCTGGCCCAGCTCGTTGATTTCTCCTGAGATGCGATCCAGGGACGTCAACGTTGCCTGGGTGCGGCTGGTGAGGTCCGTGGTTGGCTGGACTTCCGCGGGCGTCCCCTGGGATCCGGCGGCATCCGGGCTTGTGGTCTGCTGCGCTGACGCGTGGCCGGGCCAACTAGCGAGCCAGATGAAGCACGACGCCATGATCAATCTGTGGCGACCCAGCGATCGACGCATCACCATGGCCCTTTGGGGAAAGTGGCGAAGTTTAGGGGCGAAGCTTCCTGGTCTCAACCGGTACCCAGGCGCGCACGTTGACGAGCCGATCCACGGGCCAATCGCGATCGCGCGGGGGCTCCTTCCAGGGCGGGAGGATCCTGATCAGGCCGTGACGACTTCGCTCGAATCGCCGGCTGCCAGCTGCTTGAGCGTGAGCCCGCCGAGCGCACGATCTCTGCCGGAACCGCCGGCTGCCTCGATCGTCACGATGTCCTCGTCAGCGCCCAGGGCGGGCGCGTAGGTTCCGGGTGGCTGGTATGTCTCCACCCGCTGAAGCACCTCGGCGACGGTGGTGGTGTCCAGGGGAAGGGCGGGAATGTAGGAAGGCTTGGGCTCGTCCGTCTCCGCGAGCACGTCCAGCGCCACGAGAAGCTCGAGGCAGTGCTCCAGGGCATTGGCTGGGATGCGATAGCTCGCCGTCAGCTCGTCGAGGGTATAGGGCTTCTTCTTCTCGTAATGCCGGCGACCGATCTTGGCGAGCAGCGATAGCACGTAGCGGGTGGTCAGCTGCTGGCTGAAGTGCACCTCCTTCGAGCCCGAGGCGATGACCTCCGGATGCTGCCGATAGAAGGCGATGCTTGCTCCTATGAGAAGAATCAGCCAGTTCAGATACAGCCAGATGAGAAAGAATATGGCCGTAGCAAACGTGGCGTAGATCAGCTGGTAGCGGGAGGCGCCGCTGGCGTAGGAGGCAAATCCGAAGCCCAGGAGCTCCCAGAGGACGCCGGCGACGATGCCGCCAGTTAATGCCGCCGAGATTCGCACTCTCGTATTGGGGATGAAGACGTACAGGAAGGTGAACGCGCCGATGACGAAGACGAACGGCAGAAGCCTGACGACAATCTGGATGGCCGGGCCGACCACGGCGATCTCCTGGACGTGGGTCATCACGGTGGTGCTCATGATCGAGCCCGTCAGGGCGATGGCAGTAAAGATGAGCAGCGGCCCGATGGTGATGGCGGAGAGGAAGGTGGTGAAACGTTCCCCGAACGTTCTGGGCGTGCGAATGCGCCAGGTGTGATTGAATGAATCCTCGATCTTCTGCATCAGCGAAACCACGGTGTAGAGCAGAAACAGCAGACCGACCGCGCCCAGCACGCCCACGTTCATGTTGTTGACGAAGGTGATCAGGTTTTCCGTCAGCTCGAGGGCCTTTTCCTCGCCCAGAGGCGCCAGCGCTGCACGTAAAGTCTCGTCGAGCTGATTCTGGACCCCGAATCCCTTGAGAATCGAGAAGCTCAGCGCGAGCAGCGGCACCATGGAGAGCAGCGTCGTGTACACGAGGCTCATGGCTCTCAGGCTGATGTCACCGTGAAAGATGTCCCGGAACAGGAGCATGAGCGTTCGGGCCATGCCCACCAGCACGCGCTGCCATGGGGGAGCCTGCCGATAGTCCGGCTCCCAGAGATAGCGCTGCTCGAACGATGTGAGAGTGTTGAGATCCAAGTGCGTCCCCCTGCCCGTGGAGTGAAGGGAAAGGGATTTCCCGGGTGCCGTCAAGGCCCCTCGCCCAGGCGGGTGCGCCCATACGACGCGGCCGCGCCGCGCGCTGCTTAGCCGTAGCGAGGTTTGCCGGGCTGGGCTAGATTAGGGCAAAGGGTTTCTGGAGAGGGAGAATGTCAGACGCGCAGGCTCGCGGGCTACCGCCGGACGATCCCACCACGCTGATCACGCCGGAGCTGATCGAGCAGTATCGGCGCGATGGCGTCATCTGCGTTCGAAACGCCCTTCATCCGGAGTGGCTGATGCTGCTGGAGATGGGTCTCGAGCGCATCATGGCCGACCCCGGCCAGCAGAAGCATCTGTTCTATCGGGGCGAGCCTGGGGAATTCATCGAAACCATACGCAACTTCGACGTGGCGCCCGAGATCCGGCGGCTCATATACGACTCGCCCATTGCCGACATGATCGGCAAGCTCATCGGTTCCGGAAACATCTGGCTTTACTCGGACGAGTTCTTCGTGAAGGAAGGCGGCGGGTGTGAGCGGACGCCGTGGCATCAGGATCTGCCGTATTGGCCGCTGGAAGGAGAGCAGATCGCCTCGATGTGGATCTCTCTGGATCCGCTGCCCCGGGAAGATTGCCTGGAGTATGTGGCGGGCTCCCACCAGGGCCCCATGTTCGATGGTTTCGACCCCCAGCGGGTAACGGAGGACCCGACCCTTCCGCATTACGGCGAGGGGCTGCCCCCGCTGCCGGACATCGAGGCGGATCGAGCCAGCTTCAACATCGTCTCCTGGGAAATCGGTCCCGGGGATGTGATCCTCGCGCATCCGGGCGTTCTGCATGGTGGCGGTGCGACCGGGATCGCGGATCGTCGCAGAGCGATCACCGTTCGCTGTTACGGGGACGACGTCGTCTACGCCACCCGGCCGCCCACGCGGCCCACGGTGCCCCTCACGCCGGGCCTCGGTCTAAAGCTGAAACCGGGAGACCCGCTGCGCCATCCTTACTATCCGCGGCTGCGCCCGCTTCCCGAGCACCAGCGGGTCTGAGGAGGGATCAGCGGGCGCATCGACCCCTGCGGGTCCGCTCGTTGCGCTCTGCCCGTGTGCGGCGGATGCCTATCCTGCGGATACCGCAGCCAGCGGGGTAGGCAGCTCCCCGCTCACCAGCTGCCCGCCTTTCAGCACTGCCTGAACGCTCTCAGGCCGCGTCAGCACGCGAATGTCC
>DATCZA010000059.1:0-45330 GCA_036526135.1 Pseudomonadales bacterium
GGGAGTCCAGTCCTGGTCGTGAAAGTCGTGAAGCTCGAAGTCTTTGAAGCCGGTGATCGACGTGAACTCGCCAATGTCCGTGCTCCAGTTCATCAGCAGAGTAGCCGAATAGGTATCCATGTCGGAAACGTCCGGCACCGAACTGTTGGCGGACAGGTATTTGCTCGGCGCCTTGCAGCGCTCGCCGGGCGCGCAGGGGGATGCGTACATCGGCTGCCGCGCCACGGTGTCGGGATACGCGTCTGACGGGAAGGTCGTGCCGGCGGGGACGTAGAGCGCCTCCCCGGGTATGTTGCCGATGGCGGAATCCTGGCCACCGTCACGGTGTCGTGAGTAAGCTCCGATCAACCGGGCGTCGAAAGCGTCGTTGGGCGTAAAGGCCAGCTGAACGCGCACCGCAGATCGGTCACGGCTACCCATGTCTTGATTGTTGACGATGTTCGTGACGAACCCATCACGTGATTGATGCGAGCCGGAGATACGGGCCGCCAGCACGTCCGCAACCACCGGAAACTCGACTGCACCGCGCAGCTCGATCAGATCGTAGTTGCCATACGACGCCTCGAGCTTGGCCCCGGTTTCGCCGGTGGGTGCTTCGTTGATTACCTGGACAACGCCGCCCGTGCTGTTGGCACCGAAGAGTGTTCCCTGAGGGCCGCGCAGCACCTCGACCCGCTGAATGTCGTAGGTGTCCAGCAGGGCGGTCATGTTGAAATACTGTGGCACGCCGTCCTCGACAACCACCACCGTGGTCCCGCCGTAGGGATCGGGCTCGATGACGCCCATCCCACGGATGTTGAAAACGGCGCCATGGGGGACGTTGGCGAAGGACTGGATCTGCACGTTTGGAATGGTGCCCTGCAAGGCCTCCAGGGTGGTTGCGTGCATGTCGTCCATGCGCTGGCCCGTTACCGCGGCAACGGAGATCGGAACCTCCTGAATGGACTCCTCGCGCTTGGTGGCCGTGACGACGATCTCTTCCATCAGAGAGCCGGCTCGGGCACCCTGGCGGCCGGCGGCTTCCTCGGCGTGCGCGGTTGTCGCGACCGTCATCACCGCAAGCAAGGCGGCGGTAGCGGTAGCTGCGCGCCATGGCGCGGATGCTATGTCTGTCATTATTGGTCTCTCCTTGTGATTGCGAAGGTGGCGAAGACTCCGCCTGCATTCGCGTGTGTGATTGAACCTTTCGGTTCTGTTTCGGATGGGCGCGTTACCGTCGTCCCTCGAGATAGTCATTGAGCACCTCGTGAAAACGCCGCACCCGGCTCTCCTGACCGCTTAAGATCGCGTCGCGATAGCCGCGGGAATGAAACCCCTGCTGCTGGCCGACCGCCACCCCGAGATCCTGGATCAGAAACGAATCCATCATGTCCTCGATGACCGCACCGGAGCCGTATTCGAACTGTTCGGGCTCGGCCTCCTGCAGTGGACGGGGGCCGCAGATCGTGACCACTTCGTCCTGTCCCTCGACGGGCGATGCGAAAAACCAGTATTCGAACGTGCATTTCTCAGGATCGGCGGGATGAGGCTCCGTACGAAAAAAGTGCACGCCGTCCGCCGTTGCCGTGAGCGTCACGTTGGGGAACAGGGTGTGATGAAAATAGTCGGTGAGCTCGTCGTCCGAGTACTTCGCGTAGTGTCCGTAGCCGCGCGCGGGGCCGAGCTTGCGCCGTTGCTGCTGGAGCGCGATGCGCCCATCCCTGGCACGCGCGGCAAAATCGGCGGGATCCAGGTCCCACGCGGCCAGGATCTCATCCCACGGGGCCTCCACCTCGTTGGGGCGTGGCGCGCGCATGGAAGGCTGGCCCTGCTCGATCATCCGGTTGTGGCCGGTGGAGTAGGCTTCGAAGATCGTGTTGCGGTAGTCCTCGTCCGTCGTCGTCGCGAGCTCGGGGTGCACCGTGGGCAGGTGGTAGGACTCGTTGAAGTTGTCGGAGGCAAATTTCCAGTTGGCGTCCACGGTGAAGGCGCGCCGCACCACGCGAACGGCGGCGTCGAGATCGCGATTGGCGAACAGCTCCGGGATGGGGTCTAAAAACGCCGCGAGTGAGGGCGCCTCCGGATCCATGGTGTACCAGACGAACCCGCCCCAGGTGTCGCAGGGCACCTCGACCAGGGAGACGCGGCCGCACGGGCTGCCGCCGTCGAAGTCTTCGGGGTCCTGCGCGTGCACGAGCACGCCGTCGGTACCGTACTCCCAGCCGTGATACGAGCAGGTGAAGTTGCCGCGACCCTCGCCTGCCCACACCAGCCGGTTACCACGGTGCTGGCAGCTGTTGTAGAACGCGCGGATCGATCCGTCGCTCTGACGGGTCGCGATGATGGACTCGCGCAGAAAATTGTGGACGATCCAGTCGCCGGCGTCGGGCAGCTCCGATTCCCGCCCGGCGATGTGCCACACACGCGTCCACATTCGGTCCCACTCACGGCGGGCAAAGTCCTGGCTGTAGTAGCGATCGCCGGTGATGGGATCTCCGCGCAGAAATTGCGGGTGTCCGGCGTCCAGCTTTTCTGCGCGGCTCTCCTGCGGAGCCGACTGAATGTTGGTTTCAGCCATTCCAGGTTCCTCCTCGACGTTCAGGTCACGCGGACCACGCGCGTGCCCACGTTGCCCCCGGCTAACAGATCGACGAACGCGGCGGGCGCGGCCTCGACCCCGTCCACTTCGTCTACCAGGGCCTTCAGTTTGCCCGACTTGAGCCAGGCTGCAATATTCCCGCGCGCCTCGTCGTAGCGGTCGGCAAAATCGAAAACGAGAAAGCCGCGCATGTCCAGGCGCTTGTTGATCAGCAACCCCGGGATCCCGCGCGGGCCGGGTTCGGGATTGTCGGTGTCGTACTGGGAGACCACGCCGCAGCACGCGATGCGGCCGGCCACGTTCATGCGCCGCAGGGCAGCACCGAGGATGTCGCCACCCGTGTTGTCGAAGTAGACGTCCACACCGTCGGGTGTCGCTTCCTTGAGCGCCTGGCGGAAGCCGTCTTCCCGGTAGTTGACCACGGCGTCGAAGCCGAGCTCATCCGTGAGAATGCGGCCCTTGGCGTCGCTCCCGCAAACGCCCACGACCCGCGCGTCCACCGTTGTGGCCATCTGCCCGACCAGGTGGCCGACGCTGCCGGCGGCGGCCGAGATCATCACCGTTTCCCCGGCTGCCGGGCGGCCCACCTCGAAGAGCCCGAAGTAGGCGGTGAGCCCGTTCACGCCCAGAGGCCCCAGATAGTCAACGGGATCGTGGCCCTCGGGGATGAGCGTCAGCGCGCGCGGTTTGTGAACGGAGTACGCCTGCCAGCCGGTGGGCCCGAGCACCCGATCGCCCGCGGCGAAGTCTTCAGAGCGGCTTTCCGTCACCTCGCCTACGCCGGTGCCGTTCATGACCACCCCGGTCTGCGGCGCGCCGGCATAGCTGGCGCTTCCCTGGAGCCCCGCCCGGGTGCCGGCCGTGATGGCGAAGGCCGTGGTCTGCACGAGCACCTCGCCGTCGCCGATCTCGGGCACGGGGCTCTCGGCGATCCGATAGTTGTCAGCGGTGAGCTTCCCCTGCGGCAGCGAGTCGATGAGCACCTGGGTATTGACGGTCATGTTTGGGCACCTCCGGCACGCGAGCGTAGCACGTCCAGATCGCCGATGAGGGACCTCGCTGCCAGCACGTAGGCGGTGATGCCTCCCAGGCTCACGAGCAGCACGCTCACCATGGCCCAGCGCAGCGAAGCCTCGCCAATGGCGGGAATGTACAGGTCGCTGAGAACCCCCACCGTCAGCGGCCCCAGGCCAAGGCCGATGAGGTTGAAGAAAAGCATGTAAACCGACGCCGCCATGGCCCGCCGCTGCGCGGGCACCAGTTCCTGAATGATGGACCAGGTGGGCCCGGCATAGACGCTGGAGAGGATCCCGGGGAGCACGAACAGGCCGATGGCGAGCCAGGTATTGTCGGTGATGAGCATGGCGATCAGGAGCGGCACGCTGGTGAAGATCGCCAGGGCCGGCAGCCAGCCGTTCCAGCGCAGATCGCGCTGGCTGAGCTTCGCGCAGAAGACGCCGCCGGCGAAAGCGCCGATGCCGCCGAGCACGCCGACGATGATGGAGATCACCGTTCCCGCTTCGCCGGTGGAAAGGCCGTGGTAGCGGATGTAGTAAACGGGCATCCAGGTGTGGATGCCGTAGGCCGAAAGACCGTAGAGCGTGCCTCCCATGGCGAATCGGCGGACCGAGCGGATACTGCCCACCAGCCGCATCCCGGTGAAGGCCTCGCGCATCCAGCCGGACCGCGCAGCCGCCGCGTGCCTGCGGACGGGCTCCGGGACGGTGAAGTAGATGACTGCGGCGATGAGCGCGCCGGGTATCGCCGCGGTCACGAAGGCGGCCCGCCAGCCGAACCACTCGTTCACCCAGCCGCCGATGAGCAGGCCGAGCATCAGACCGATGTTGCCTCCCGTGGCCAGCAGTCCCATGGCCCAGGGTCGCTCCTGGACCGGAAAGAGATCGGAGAGCATCGATTGGCTGGCCGGCATGGTGCCGGCTTCGCCCACCCCCACGCCGATGCGCGCGAGAAACAGCTGCCAGAAGTTCACCACCGCCCCGCACAGAGCGGTCATGGTGCTGAAGAGCGCGATGCACACCACGATGATGTTGCGGCGGTTGAGACGATCGGCGAGGGCAGCGATGGGAATGCCGAGCACCGCGTAGAAAACGGCAAAGGCGATGCCCGAAAGCAGGCCCAGCAGGCTGTCGGGCAGGTCGAACTCCTGACCTATGGGCTCGAGCAGCACCCCGAGGATCTGTCGATCGACGAAGTTGAAGGCGGCGGTTGCCGTGAGCAGCACCAGCACGTAGTTGCGGCCGCCGACGGACCAGTGTGATCGCGCGCCGCTCATTTTCCGCTCCGGGCCCTGTCCGCCCGCCGGATCAGGCCTGGATGCCCTTCTGGAACGCGGGCCGGGCTTCGATGCGGTCGATGTAGGCGTTGAGGTTGGTCATCTCCTCGGAGACGGCACCCAGGCGCCGGGACATGTAAAGGGCGTGACCCAGCATGATGTCCGCGGCGGAAAAGTCGCCGATGAGGTATTCGCGGCCCGCCAGGGCCTCGTCAACGGGTGCCACCGCCTTGGCCAGCAGTCGCTGGGCCTGGCCGAGGGCCTCCTCGTTGCGCCGCTCGGGAGGCAGCAGCAGCGTCTGCACGACGATGGTGTTCACCGGCGGCATGACCATGCCCTCGCAGTAGTGAAACCATTGCAGGTACTCGGGGAACAGCGGCGAGTCCACTGAGGGCTTGAGAGCGCCGTCGCTGTGCCGCGCGACGATGTACTCCACGATGGCGCCCGACTCGTAGAGCATGATCTCCCCGTCCTCTAAAACGGGCACGCGGCCGAGCGGGTGGCGTTCGCGGTGGGCCTCGGACTTGAGGTCCCTGGGATGGAAATCCATGCGGTTGAGCTCGTAATCCAGCCCAAGCTCCTCGAGAAGCCAGACGATGCGTCCGGCCCGTGAATTGGGCGCGTGGTGCAGTATCAGCACTGAAATCTCTCCCTCCAGACGACGTCGGCAGTGTAACCCGACAGGCATGGAATATCGCTGCGAGTTCCCTGCAGGGCCGGCCGGTGACGCTGAGCATCGGCTGCCCTTAGAATCAGGTCATGTCAAAGAGGGGAATCCGGCGCCCGGATGAACGACGAACCTGACGTGCTGGTGGTGGGTGCGGGTTTTGCGGGGATGTACGCCGTGCATCGCTTAGGCGAGCTCGGCCTCACGGTGAAGGTGCTGGAGGCGGGTGGAGACGTCGGCGGCACGTGGTACTGGAACCGCTACCCCGGCGCCCGCTGCGACGTTCCGAGCCTGGAATACTCCTACGGCTTTTCCCCGGAGCTGGAGCAGGAGTGGGACTGGCCCGAGGTATTTTCCTCACAGGAGGACATTCTCGCCTACGCGAACCACGTGGCCGACCGGTTCGATCTCCGGCGCCACATGCGGTTCGATACGCGGATCGTCGCCGTCGAGTACCGGGAGGATGAGAACGTCTGGCGCCTGACCAGCGAGGCGGGCGAGGTCTTCGAAGCGCCGTTCTGCGTCATGGCCACCGGTTGCCTGTCCGTCCCCAACACGCCCCGCCTGCCGGGTGCCGACTCCTTCGCCGGGCTCGTGCTCCATACCGGACGCTGGCCCCACGAAGCCGTGGATCTCGCGGGCAAGCGGGTGGGCATCATCGGCACCGGATCCTCCGGCGTTCAGGCCATTCCCGAGCTGGCTCGTCAGTCGGGACACCTGGTGGTGTTTCAGCGCACGCCCGTCTACACGGTCCCGGCGAACCGCAAGGCGATGCGGCCCGACGTGCAGCGCGAGTTCCGTGAGCACTATCGCAGCATCCGCGGCATGCAGCAGCGCAATGCCGGTGGGGTTTCCGGATATCGGCCGCTCAGAGGAGGGCGGGCTGGTCCCGCGGTGCCCGGCGAGCGCGCCTTGCGCACGGGCATCCTCGATCTCGACCCCGATCAACGCCGTCGGATCGTTGCCGAGCGAGGTCTGGAAACGCTGCTCAACTTCCCCGACGTCTACACGGACCCGGAGGCCAACGAGGTTGCCAACGCCCTTTACCGGGACGCGGTCCGGGCGGAGGTGCGGGATCCGGAGACCGCGGAGAAGCTGCTGCCGAAAGACTATGGGCTGGGATGCAAGCGCCAGGTGCTGGACCGCGACTTTTTCGAGACCTTCAACCGCGACGACGTCACGCTGGTCGACCTGCGCGAGACACCCATGGAAACGCTCAATCCCGACGGGATCAGGACCAGCCACGGTCAGTACGATCTTGACGTGCTGATCTACGCCACCGGCTTCGATGCCATGACGGGCGCGCTGACCAGGGCGAACGTTCGCGGCCGCGATGGCCAGGCCCTGGCAGACAAGTGGCGATACGGTCCGGTTGCGTACCTGGGTCTGCAGATGCGCGGGTTTCCGAACCTGTTCACCGTTACGGGGCCGGGCAGCCCTTCGGTGCTCTGCAACATGCTGGTGGCCATCGAGCAGCACGTGAACTGGATCGGCGAGTGCATCACGTGGCTGCGCGAGACCAACCGCACGCGCATCGAGCCTCTCGCCGAATCGGAAACCGAGTGGGTTGCCCACGTCAACGAAGTGGCCGAAGGAACCATGTACACCGCGCCCAGCTGCAATTCCTGGTACCTCGGCGCAAACATACCGGGCAAGCCGCGCATCTTCATGCCCTACGTCGGCGGGTACCCGCGCTACCGGGAACGCTGCGAGCGCGAGGCGGCGTCGGGCTATCAGGGGTTCGAGTCGGGCTGAACGGCTCCCGGGCCGATCGGTCTCGCGGGCGTCTTTCGATGCTATGCTCGGCCCCGGTCGGAAAGGGGAGGAGCAACGATGGCCGATGTGGAGAGCGCGGAGCACTATCCCCTCGCGAACCTTAAGGTTCTGGACTTCTCCCGGGTGCTTGCGGGGCCGTTCGCCGGGCGCATGCTGGCCGATCTCGGGGCCGACGTCGTCAAGGTGGAGCCGCCCGAGGGCGACATCACGCGCCTGTGGGGCAGGGTCATCGGCGGCGTTCCCGGCTACTACCATCAGCAGAACGCGGGCAAGCGGAACATCTGCGTCGACCTGCGCGCGCCCGGGGCCCGGGATCTCGTCTTCGAGCTGGTTCGGGAGGCGGACGTTCTCATCGAGAATTACCGCGCGGACGTGATGCCGCGTCTCGGCCTCGCCTACGAGACTCTCAAGTCCGTCAACCCGCGTCTCATCATGCTGTCGGTATCCGGATTCGGGCACGGCGGGCCGGAGTCTCATCGGCCGGCCTACGCGCCCATCGTGCACGCCGAGGCAGGGCTGCTCGATCGGCAGGCCCGACGCGGCGACATCCCGTTCCGGGATCTGCCGCTGTCCGTTGCCGACACCAACGCCTCGCTGCACGGGCTGGTCGGCGTGCTGGCCGCCGTCATCCTTCGCGAGCGAACGGGACTGGGCCAGCACCTGGACATCGCCATGATCGACGCCACGGTTGCCACGGACGATCAGCTCCACTACGACCTGGAGGATTCGGAGGATACGGGCCCGCTGCGTGCGGACACCTGGCAGACGGGGGCAGGCCCCATCCTGATCTCCGCGGACTTTCGCCACCTCTGGCGGCTGCTCACGGGGGACCTGGGTCTGGCTGATCCCACCCACAAGGAAATGGACCTGGAAACCAAGATCGGCTTGCGCCGACAGGCGGTGGCCGAATTCATGGAAGGGCTGGAAACCTGGGAATCGGTGGAGGCCGCCATGGCCAGCATGAACCTGGCCTGGGGTCGCGTCCGCAACGCCGCGACCATGCGCGAGCAGCCCACTGTCCGCGCCCGGGCCGCCATCGTGGAGGTGGACGACGGTGCCGGCGGCCGGCGGCCGATTCCTCAATCCCCGTATCGGTTCTCAGCGGCGAGAAGCGGCGTGCGCGGCCCGGCGCCGGGTCGGGGAGAGCACAATCTCGAGGTGCTCGGAGATTGGCTCGGCAAGACAGAGGCGGACGTCGAGGCGCTGGTTGCGGGCGGTGTCCTGAAAACCGGGGAGGAAGAATCATGAGCGACGTGGAGTTCGGGATCGGGCTGAGGAGGCTCGACAGCGCGGCCGAGGACGCCCGCCTCGCGGAATCCCTGGGGTACGAGTTCGTCACGACGGGCGAGCACGTTTTTTTCCACGGCCCGGTCGGCAACGGCCTCATCTCGCTGGCGGCAGCGGCTGGCGCCACGCAGCGCATCCGGCTCATGAGCACCATCACCCTGGTGCCGCTGTACCCGCCTGCGCTGCTCGCCAAGCAGGTGGCGGCTCTGGACGTGGTATCCGGCGGCCGCTTTCAACTCGGGGTCGGTGTGGGCGGTGAGTTTCCCAGGGAGTTCGAGGCGTGCGGCGTGCCGGTGAGCGAGCGGGGCGCGCGCACCAACGAAGCGCTGGAGGTCATGAAGCGGCTCTGGACGGAGGACGACGTAAGGTTCGAGGGCCCCTTCACCTCGTTGCCGGGGGTGACGCTGAATCCGAAGCCGACGCAGAAACCGCATCCCGCCATCTGGATATCCGGGCGCAGCGACGCGGCCATGCGTCGCTGTGCCCGCTACGGCACCGGCTGGCTGCCTTACATGTATACCCCCGAAATGCTCCACGAGAGCCTGGCGACCATCGCGCAACACTCGGAAAGCGTGCGGCGCTCGGAGCCCGTTCGGCCCGGCCTGTTCATCTTCTTCGCCGTGCACCCCGATCACGACCGTGCCGTCGCCATGGCGGCCGAGCGGCTTTCCGTGCAGTACAACCAGGACTTCACGAAGCTGGTCGGCCGTTACGCCCTCGCCGGCGACCCGGCGGCCTGCATCGCCCGGCTGCGTGAGTACGTGGACGCCGGCGCAAGCACCATCATCCTGAACTCGGCCTGCCCGGGAGACTACGTGGCGGAGAACGAGCGGCTCCTCGCCCAGGAGGTTCTGCCCGCCCTGCGCGCTGGCTGACTCAGCCCGATTAGGGCGGCGCGAGCCAGCGATCTTCGGCCGCGACGTCACCGTCCAGCGTTCGCAGGAAGGCCTCCAGGAAGCGCATCTGGTCCTGCCTGAGGTCGAGGGGCTTGGCCTCGTTGTGACCGACCAGGGACGGCTCTGCCCGGCGATAGTGCTCGAGAACTTCGCCCAGCGAAGCGATCTGCCCGGCGTGCATGAAGGGCGGCGTCCGGCTCACGTTGCGCAGAGAAGGGGTGCGCTGGGCGCCGACCAGATCGTCGCTCGACTTCGCGAACCGAAGCTCCGCGCAGGTACGAAGCGGGTCGGCGCTGAAGGGGCCCAGGCAGTTGAAGGCGTCGCTGCGCGCTTCCCGCACGCCGCTGGCCCGGCCCATGGCCGGCAGCTGACCCACCCCCGGCAGCACGCCGGTATTGTGGAACTCGTTGTTGCTGAACAGCGGGCCGTTGTGGCAGTTGACGCAGCTGGCGTCTCCGATGAACAGCCGCAGGCCTGCTACCTCGGCGGCGGACAACGCGGCGCTGCCGGAGGGTTCCTCGCCGCTCGCCAGCGCCTGCGCGTAGGCGTCGAATCGGCCCGGTCCCGGTCGCAGCTCGCGCTGGTAGGCGGCTAGCGCCTTGCCCATGTTGGCGAAAGCCTCGTTCACCGCTGTCTGATCGGCCGGGGCCATGGACCACCAGGCGTCCTGCTGCTCCGGGGTCCCCAGCGGGCTCGCGCGGCGGGGAAAACGCGCCGCGTCCGTCAGGTCGGGAAGGGGGCCGAAGATCCGCTCGTAGGCGGCGGAGTAACCCGCGTCGTCGGCGAGCAGGTGGACGAACTCCGTTCGCGTGCCCGCGTGTTCCGCGGGACTTTCCAGCGGTGTGAGCGCCTGGGACCACTGGCTGTCCCGTCGTCCGTCCCAGAAGTACCACGGGCTCCAGGCCGCGCCGACGACGGTCATGGTGTGGCGGGTACCGACGCCGGCGCCGATGCCGACCCTCAGATCGTCCGTGAAGTAGCTCTCGGGCTTGTGACAGGTCGCACAGGAGACGGTGCCGTCGCGGCTCAGCCGCGTGTCGAAGAAGAGCCGGTGGCCCAGCGCGGCGGCTGCCAGGCTGTCGGCGACCTCGTTTGTCGGGTCGGGCGGCGCCTCGCCCAGGTTGCCCAGCCACAACGACTCGATGATGGCCAGCTCTGCCTCGGACCATCGGGCACCGGTGGGCTCAGCCAGCCGGTAGACGAGCCCGCCGATGGCAAGGCAGGCGGCCAGCAGGATGGCGGTGTTCACGCGCCCGGGCACGTCTACAGCTCGATTTCGAAGACGGCAACGTCAGTGACGTCGTCCGTTCGCAGGGTCAGCTCGATTCGCCAGCCGCCGTTCATGTGGAACCTCATGCCTTCGAGGAGGTAGTCGCCGCCTCCCAGGTAGGCGGTCACTCGAGGGGCCGTGGGCAACCCGTGGTCGTGGTCGGGCATCCCCCCGACGACCTCGATCGAGGCGTCCTCAACGATCTGCCCTGCCGCATCCACTACATGGAGGGTCCAGCTGTGCATGCGGTTGGTTGCCGGGGGGTCGAGGTGGCTTCGGGCAGTGACCAGAAAATGGCCGGCTCTGGATTGCGCCATCATCTCGGCGTGTGAGGCCGCGCCGGTCAGCAACAGGGTAAAGATGGCTGCGCCCATCCCGCAGATGCGCATCGAGAACTCCAAGTACATGCTGCGGCAGCGTAGCGCAGGCGGGGAAGACGCGCAAAAAAAGCCCGGCCCGGGCGATTGCCCTTGACCGGAGAAAACCGTCGCCGCATAAAGCAGGATCTTTCGCGACGAACCGGAGAATGCCAAGTCATGGAGCAACTCGACCTCAGCAACGACGACCTGCTCGCCACCACCCGGGCGGTGCGCAAGCGCCTGGATTTCGATCGGCCCGTGGAGCGCGAAGCGCTCGAGGAGTGCATGGAGCTAGCGCTGCAGGCGCCCACGGGATCCAACGCTCAGGGCTGGCACTTCGTGTTCGTCACCGACGCGGACAAGCGGGGCCGGATTGCCGAGCTCTACCAGCAGGCCTTCTCCGGTTATGCGACGAGCCCGATGTCGGCTGCGGCCGTGCACGCCGGAGACCCGACCATGGAGCAGACCCAGGAGCGTGTCATGTCTTCGGCGCAGTATCTCGCCGACAACCTGCACCGGGCGCCGGTGTTTCTGATCCCCTGTATCGCCGGCCGTTTCGACGGCTTCTCCGGCGAGGGAGCCAACGTCGCCCAGGCGAGCTCATTCGGCTCGGTGATACCGGCGGCGTGGAGCTTCATGCTGGCAGCGCGGGCCCGCGGGCTCGGAACCTGCTGGACGACGCTCCACCTCATGCACGAGCGCAAGGTCGCGGATATTCTGGGCATCCCCTACGAGGAGATCACCCAGGTGGCGCTCATACCGGTAGCCTATACCAAGGGCACGGAGTTCAAGCGGGCGCCGCGCAAGCCCATGGAGGGCGTCGTTCACTTCGAGAACTGGTAGCGCTCGCTTGGGGTCGTTCACCATCGCCGAGATCGTGCCGGACCGGGTATGCGTCCGGGGCGCGCTGGACTTCGACCACAGGCCGGCCGGTCTCAGCCCGCGACGACTGCCGGCCTGGACGCGGCCGCAACTGCCGCGGGAGATGGACGTGATGGTGCGCATGCCGTCGGGCGTGCGTCTTGCGTTCACCACCGACGCCGCCGCCATTGGCCTGACTTTCCTGGCCACCAACATGGTGATGCCGCCGGAGACGCGCCGCCCGATTCCCTTCGACCTCGAGATCGACGGCGCGTTGTGGAGCGTCGCATCGGACAGGGGCAACACGATTCTGCTCGACCGCGCCCGGCCCGGCGCGTTCGAGCTCGTGAAGGGCGACCCCGACACGGTCCTCTTCGAAGATCTGCCCGCGGGTGAAAAGCAATGCGAGCTGTGGCTGCCTCACAACGCCTATGTGGAGCTGCGTGAGCTGACGCTCGACGACGGGGCGTTCCTCGCAGAGCCCGCCCTCGATCCGCGTCCCCGCTGGGTTCACTACGGCAGCTCCATCAGTCATTGCATGGAGGCAGATCATCCTGGACTGATCTGGCCCGCCGTGGCCGCGCGGCGGGCGGGCGCCAGCCTGACGAACCTGGGTTTCGGCGGGCAGTGCCATCTGGATCAGTTCGTCGCCCGGACCATTCGTGAAGTGGACGCTGACGTGATCAGCATCAAGACCGGAATCAACGTGATCAATCGGGACTCCATGCGCGAGCGGGTGTTCACGCCGGCGCTGCACGGGTTTCTGGACACCGTCAGGGAAGGAAAACCGGACACGCCCATCATCCTGATCTCCCCCATCTACTGCCCCAGCGCCGAATCCCGGCCCGGACCCACGTTCCCCGGCCGGGATGGCCGGTTCTTCACGGTCAGCGGTCACGACGAGATTCGTGAGGGTTGCCTGACGCTGCGCCGGGTGCGGGAGATCATCGAGGAGGTGGTCGAGCAGCGTGTTGCCGGCGGTGACCGGGCGCTCGCCTACGTTGACGGCCTCGACCTCTTCGGTGCGGCCGATGCTGAGGATCTGCCCGACGATCTGCACCCGAACGCTGCTGGATACGTTCGCATGGGCGAGCGTTTTGCGCCTGCGCTCGCCGACGTTCTGAGCAGCCCGGAAACCGGCGGCCGTTGACGCCGGCGTCCAGTCAGAGGGGCTTGCGGCTCAGTGCCGATGAGGCTGAGCGCTACGCGCGTGACGGTTTCCTGATCCGCGAGTGCGCATTCACGGAGCAGGAGCTCTCGTCACTGCGGCTAGCGGCGGAGCGGGCGGCGGACGCCGCCTGGCGCCTGAGCCGCAGCGGAAGGACCTACGTCCTGGACGGCAACCGTTTCGTCGATGCCGGACACGTCACCGTTCAGTTCGAGCACGCCGCCGGCAGCGAGACGATTCGCGTCGTGGAGCCCGTTGCGGAGCTCGACCCGGACCTGAACGCCCTGGTCGACGACGCGCGTATCTGCGAGCCGATGCGGGACCTGGTTGGCTCGGAGGAGATCGCCCTGTGGACGGACAAGCTCAACCTCAAGCGCCCGCGGGAAGGCTCCGGCTTCGGCTGGCATCAGGATTCGCCCTACTGGATACACGAGTGCCGACACGTCGACCATCTGCCCAACGTGATGGTGACCCTCGACGACGCCAGCGAGGCCAACGGTTGTTTCCGGGTGGTGCGGGGAAGTCACAAACGAGGATGTCTGCCGGGTCGCGCGGACGGCACCCAGCTCGGCGGGTTCTACACGGATCCGGACGCCTTTGACGCCAGGGACCAGGTGCCCATGGTGGTGGCCGCTGGCTCGCTGGTCTTTTTCAGCCCCCACTCGGTGCACGGCTCGCTGCCCAACCGCTCCGATCGCCCACGTCGAGCCCTCGTGATGACCTATCAGCCCGCCGGCCATCCGATGCTGAAATCCGGTCTGGTGCGCAACGTCATGGGAGGATGAGCCCATGACCGTTCGTTCCCGCGTGTATAATTCCCGTTCTCTCCGGAGCAGGTGATACAGCCTCATGCATCCCATCACCGTACGAAAGATGGAGTTCGACGTGCCCGGTCCCGAGGACTTCGAGCCCAAGTGGGCGGCAGGGGACATCGTCCTTTCCTACGTCAGCACTGGCGTGAGCCTGTACGTCGCCTATCTCGAACCGTTTCTGGTCAAGTCCCTGCGCCGGGTTCTGGACCAGATCAGCGACCCTGAGCTCAAGGAGAACGTGGACCGCTTCTGCCGCCAGGAAGCCCAGCACTACATGCAGCACGAACGGTTCAACGAGGCCATTTTGCAGTTCGGCTACCCGGGGCTGGCGGAGCGCTTTGCGCAGCTGAAGGCCGATTTCGAGCGGTTCCAGGCCACCAAGGACGACAAGTGGTGCGTGGGCTTCGTGGAAGGCTTCGAGGCGTACACCACCCAGACCGCGCTCAAGGCGTTCGCGGCGCGCGTTCCGGATCATCCAAAAACAGACCGTCGCTTTGGCGAGCTCTTCAAGTGGCACCTGCTCGAGGAGATAGAGCACAGAAACGTCGCCTACGACATCTACGAGCACCTCTACGGCGATCAGCTTTTCCGTGCCGGGATGTGCTGGATCGCGCAGACCCACATCTGGCGGTTCATCCTGGACTGCATGAAGATCATGTCGCCGGCTGACGTGGCCCGCTTCGGTGAGACCTACCGGGTTTCAGGCCTTACGCGGATGGCGGCGGTTGCTGCGGTCGCGCCCATGTTCTTAAAGACCTACATGCCCTGGTACAGCCCGCACAAGTACGTGATTCCGCCGGAGGTTGCCGAGCTGTCCGCGACTCTGACGGCGGCCGCGAAGTCGGCTGCCTGAACCAGACCGGAGGGGGGAGAGAAGCCGGCCGGCCGGGCGCCTGCGGTTTCCGCCGGGCGAAGGGCCGCTTCGATAAATTCGACAATACATAGACAAATTCGAGATACAGGGAACCAAACACCAGTTTTTCTGTTGTTTGTATAGGTTTTTTCCTGTAGAAAGAGCCAATGGGAAAGGATTTGTCGAGAAAAGTCGCCGTCGTGGCCGGCGCCGCAGGGGGGCTGGGCGAGGCGCTCAGCCGGGCGCTCGTTGCCCATCCCGACTACGCAAGCGTCTTCGCGCTGTCCCGCACCAGACCATCGTCGGACGATGGGATCGAGTGGTTGGAAACGGACACGACCAGCCCGGCGGATCTGGAGAGCGCCGCGTCTCGGGTGGCTCAGCTCACTGATCGGGTGCACCTGCTCCTTTGCTGCAGCGGCGTTCTGCATGGCGGGGCCGGGAGCCCTCATCGACCCGAAAAGTCGCTCGCTGAGCTGGAGCTTGAAAATCTCCAGCTCGCCGTCCGCGTCAACGCGTTCGCCCCGCTGGCCGCCATCCGGGCTTTTCGAGACCTGCTGCGCCACGATCAGCGCCCCGTCGCTGCCGTGCTCTCCGCCATGGTGGGGAGCATTGGTGATAATTCTCTCGGCGGCTGGTACAGCTACCGCATGAGCAAAGCAGCCCTCAACATGGGGGTTCGCAACGTGGCGATCGAGTTCGGTCGGCTGCGCAACGGTCCCAGCGTGGTGGCCGTGCACCCCGGAACCACCCTGACCCCGCTGTCCGAGCCGTTCGTTCGCGGGCGCGATCCGCGTACGCCCGACGAAAGCGCCCGGCACATTCTGTCCGTCGTGCACGATCTATCGCCCGAGGACTCGGGCAGGTTCTTCAACTGGGACGGGCGTGAGCTGCCCTGGTGATCCATCAGCAACGGAGGCAAGTCGGTGAGTAAGGTCTTTCTCAGCTTCGGCAATCAGCTCTTTCACCCCCGATATCTGCGTGAGCATGCAGATGCGGAGTTCGTCATGGTGGAGGACGAGCAGTTCTGTCGGCGATACGCTTTCCACAAGCAGAAGCTCACCTTCGTTCTTTCCGCCATGCGCAGCTACGCGCAGACGCTGCGCGGGCAGGGCTGGCGTGTCCGATATTTCGATCTGGACAGCGCAGCGACCTGGCGGTCGGCGGTCCGAGAGGCCGTCGCGGCGACCAGCGCGGACACGCTATGCCACTTCGAGCTCGAAAGCCCGGATCTGACCGTCGCCATCGCACGTTTTGCCGAGCAGCTGAACTTGAAGCTGCGGGTCATTCGGACGCCCATGTTCATCAACACCCTGGACGACTTCCGCGCCCATCTCGACAAGCACAAAACGCCGAAGCTGCTGCCGTTCTACAAAGAGCAGAGGCTCCAGCACAGAATCCTGGTGAACGGCGACGGGCTGCCGGTCGGCGGGCGCTGGAACTTCGATCAGTTCAACCGTGAAAAGCTGCCGCGCGATCTCAACCCCCAGGAACCGGCGTTGCTTTCGCGCGCGCCGCTGGTTCGCTCGGTGTCCGACCTCGTGGCCGATCGCTTCGCCGGCAACCCCGGCGACCTGGACGGGTTCTGGTTGCCCGTCACTCACGCGGGCGCCCAGACCTGGCTGGATGAGTTTCTCGAGTCCCGCTTCTGGAACTTCGGTGCGTACGAGGACGCCCTGACCAGGCGATCCCCGTTCGTCTACCACAGCGGGCTGGCGCCCCTTCTGAACGTAGGGCTGCTGACCCCCGAGCAGGTGCTCGAAGCCGCCCTGGATTACGCGGGCCAGCACAACGTGCCCATCAACAGCTTGGAAGGTTTCGTGCGGCAGCTGATCGGCTGGCGGGAGTTCGTGCGCGGCGTCTTCCATCACTACTACGAGCCGATGCAAAGCCGCAACATCTGGAACGCCGACCGGCGGCTCACCGATGCGTGGTATCGAGGCACCACGGGAATCGCCCCGCTCGATCACGTGATCGGAAAAGCGCTTCGGCTCGGCTGGGCACACCACATCGAGCGGCTGATGGTGGCGGCCAACCTGATGAACCTCTCCGGCATCGAGCCCCAGGAGGTGTACCGCTGGTTCATGGAAATGTTCGTCGACGCCTACGACTGGGTGATGGTCCCCAACGTGTTCGGCATGGGTCTGACCAGCGAGGGAGGCATCTTCACCACGAAGCCATACATCTGCGGCTCGAACTACGTCATGAAGATGGGCGACTTCAAGCGCGGCGAGTGGTGCGACGTGATGGACGGTCTGCTCTGGCGGTTCGTCGCCCATCACGAGGAGACCCTGAAGGCCAACCATCGCCTTGCGCCCATGGTCGCCAACCTGCCGCGGGTCGTGCGCAAGCGGCCGGAGATCTTTGCGCTGGCAGACGAGTTCATCGAGACCACCACCCGCGCTGCGTGAGGCTGGCCCAGATCAACTGAGCATCGGGAGGCAAACATGTCAGATCCGGAAGCGGCAGTAATGTCCATAGGGGCCGTCACCAAGGCGACGGGCATCTCCACCCACACCCTGCGGAAGTGGGAAAGCCGCTACGGCGTCATCGAGCCTCTGCGCACTCCCACCGGCCGGCGGGTCTTCACGCAGTCACAGGTCGACCGGCTCATCCTCCTGCGGGACCTGCTGGCCCAGGGCCACCAGATCGGGCGATTGAGCACCCTGGCGGATGATGAGCTGGAGGCGCTGGCCAGCGCCACGCCGGCTCGCAGCAGCGTCCCCGAGTTCGGCCTGGTTACCGTCGTGGGTCCGTTGATCTCGGCGGTGCTTTCCCGCGAGGCGCTGGGACCGGCACCGTTCCGCCTGGTCACCCGGCCTGCGACCGAATGGTTGGCAGGCGGTGAGGAAGGCTCGGATCAGGAGGCTCAGGCTCTGGTCGTGGAGCTGTCGACGTTGAGCGAAGAATCGTGCGGGAGGCTTCTCGAGCTCCGGCGAGGCGTGTACCAGCGCGTGATCGTCGTCTACGGTTTTGCAGCCCGCACCACCCTGCAGATGTTGCTCGATGGGGGCATCGTCTGCCTCAAGGCGCCCGTTGACGGCCAGGAGGTGCTGCGGGCCCTTGCCCAGAGCGAAGCGCCCGGAGTGGTGGCGGCCCTCGCCGACCCGACGATTCCCGCACCTCGATTCTCGCCGGACAGCATTGCCCGGCTCGCTGCCATGGCGCCCGCCATCCGCTGTGAGTGCCCCAATCACATCGCCCAGCTGCTCACGGACATCAGCGCCTTCGAGGAGTACAGCAAGCTCTGCGAGCAGGGCGACCCGGCAGACCGGGTGCTGCATGCCCGGCTGAGACTCATCGCTGCGAACGCCCGTGCGCTCTTCGAGGAAGCCATGGAGAACGTCGCGAGAGCCGAAGGCCTGGAGCTCGAAGAGCTGGACGGCTGAAGAGCTGCAGAGCTGAGTTTCAGCCGCCGGGCGCGCTGCTCTCGAAGCTGATGCTCTTGATGAGCGCATAGACGGGCATGCCTTCCCGAAGCCCCAGATCCTCCACGGCCGCCAGCGTGAGCCGCGATCGGAGATGGGCTCCCCTGAGCTCGACGAAAGCCTCGGCGGTGCCCGACGCTTCCTCGATGAGCAGCCGGGATATGCGACCCGGCAGCACGTTGCGGATGCTCAGACCCTCTGGCTGGGTGGTGGCCAGGGCGACGTCCCGGGCCCGTATGCGCACGCGGACCGCGTGGCCTTCCGCCACGCCGCTGAGCAGCGGAAGGGTGAGGACGTCGCCGCCCACGTCGACGTGGGTGACGTGCAGGCGAGGGTCGTGCCCGGTCACCGTGCCCTCGAGCAGAACGCCGGCCTCGAAGCGGCCCATCAGCGGTTCCAGGTCGAGCCGCTCGACGATGTCGGCCGTTGCGCCGAACGCCCGCTCGCTGCCGCCGGCCAGAACGAGCACGCGGTCGCACAGCTGAGCCACCTCGTCGACGTCGTGGCTCACGTAGAGCGTCGGGATGCCGAAGCCCCGCTGGATTTGATCGAGGTACGGGAGGATGTCGGCTTTGCGTTCGCGGTCCAGCGCTGCCAGAGGCTCGTCGAGCAGCAGCAGCCTGGGCGAGGCGAGCAGGGTGCGCCCCAGCGCCACCCGCTGGCGCTCGCCCCCGGAGAGCGAATCGACCTGGCGCGTGAGGAGGGGACCCAGATCCAGCGCGGCCACCACCTCGGGCTGCTCGATGCCGTTGCCTGGCCGCCGCTGACGTCGCACGGCGAAGTCCAGGTTCCCGGCCACGTTCAGGTGCGGGAATAGCCTCGCGTCCTGAAACATCATGCCCACCGGGCGCCGGTGTGGCGGGAGGTGCACGTTGGCGGCCTTGTCGAACCAGACATCCCCGCCGCAGGAGACCCTGCCGGACGCGGGCCTGATGAAGCCGGCCAGCACTCTGAGCAGGGTGCTCTTGCCGCTGCCGCTCGGTCCGAACACGGCGGTGACCCCCTGTAGCGGCAGCGTCCGCTTCAGGCGCAGGTCGAAACCGGGCAGCGATGCCGTGATCTCGATGTCCAGCTCGTCAACCGACATTGAGCGGGGACCTCCGGTTTAGACCGTAAACGGTCAGGAGAACGACGAAGCTGAAGGCCACCAACCCGGCGGAGAGCAGATGGGCCTCGGCGTACCGCAGGGTCTCCACGTGCTCGTAGATGGCGATGGAGATCACCTTGGTCTCGCCCGGGATGTTGCCGCCCACCATCAGGACCACGCCGAACTCCCCGACGGTGTGGGCGAAAGACAAGGCGGCGGCCGTGACGAACCCCCGCTTGGCCAGAGGCGCGGCGACGCAACGGAACGCGTCGAACGGGCCGGCGCCCAGGCTGGCGGCGGCCTCCATTGGCCCCGGGCCGATGGCGGAAAAGGCGTTCGTCAGCGGCTGGACCATGAAGGGCAGCGAGTAGATGACCGATGCCACCACGAGTCCTGCGAACGAGAAGGTCAGCGCCTCACCGGTTACCTGTACCCAGAAGCTTCCGAACGGCGAGGTCGGGCTGAGCATGACGAGAAGGTAAAAGCCGAGCACGGTAGGTGGCAGCACCAGTGGGAGCGCGGTGAGAGCTTCCACGGGGGCTCGCAGCGGCGAGCGTGTGCGCGCCAGCCACCAGGCGATGGGCGTGCCGATGACCAGCAGGATGAGCGTGGTCGCCGTCGCCAGATGCAGAGTCAGCCACAGTGGCGCGAGGTCGGGCATCTACGGCAATCCGTACCCGGCCGTGGCCATCGCGCCGCGGGCTGCTTCCGTGCGCAGAAACCCGAGGAACCCCGTTGCCGCCGCATTGTCCGCCGCCCGCCGGAGAAGCACGGCCTGCTGCTCGATTGGCAGGTGCATGCCCACGGGCACGTTCCAGTGGCTGCCCGGGCGGCCGATCACCTGGGCGCGGGCAAGAAAACCGGCATCGGCGTTGCCGGTATCGACCATGGCGTGGGCCTGGCCGATGTTTTCCGCGAACACCATTTTATCGGCCAGCTGAGCCTGCAGGCCGAGGTGCTCCAGCACCTGGCGCGCGGCGGTTCCGTAGGGCGCCAGATCCGGGTTGGCAAGGGCGAGCCGGCGCAGACGGCCGGCGCGCAGATAGCCTACCGGATCCTCGCCGAAGGCATCCGGGCGTGGGCTCCAGAGGGTGAGCAGACCCACGGCATAGGTGAATCGCGATCCGGGCACCGCGCGACCTTCGAGCTCCAGGCGCTCGGGTCGCCAGGCGTCGGCGGCGAGCAGCAGGTCGAAGGGCGCTCCCTGCACGACCTGAGCATATAGCTTTCCGGTAGCGCCGGCCGCTATGGAAACCGTGTGCCCGGTGGCGCGTTCGAACTCGGCGGCCAGCAGCTCGGCGGGCACGACGAAGTTGCTGGCTACTGCCGCCAGCGCCCGCTCGGCCCAGGCGTTGCCCGCCCCGGCAAGCAGCCAGCACGTGGCCAGCAGCTGCAGCAGGCGGCTTCGCTTCCGAGCTGAGCTCATGGACTCTCCCTGGTTCCCGATGGGTGGGTTCATAGCACATTCGGCCCGGAATAAGGAGGCCGCCGGGCGCCATTGCATGTTGCGGTGAAGGAGAATGCTTCAGGCGCCGCGCTGACGCCGGCTGTCGATGTAGCGCTGCAGCCTGGCGACGCGCTGGGCGAATGCCTCGTCACCGGATATTCGCTTCAGGGCCCGGCTGGCCGCCTCATCGTCGCCCCGGTTCAGGGCAACAACCGCCTTCAGATAGATCAGTCGCGGTGGAGGCTCTTCGCCGTAGGCGGCGAGCGCCGCGTCGAGGTGTCTATCGGCTTGCGGGTAGTCCTCCCGCTGCAGGTATAGCTGCCCGAGCAGCGTCTGTGCCTCGCCGTCGTCCCGCATGGCGGAAGCGGTTTTGAGTGTCCCCACGGCGGCGTCGAACTCCCGGGCCATGATCCACAGCTCAGCCAGCAGCATCACGTCCTCGTAGCCGGGAAGCTCCTGCGGAACCTCGGGCTTCTCCGAGCCGTCGGGTTCGGACGGCGCTCCCGGCAGCTCGGCCGCCGTCCGGGCGCGTGTCATGGCCGCATCCAGGACGTAGGCTGCATCGGCGGGCATGTCGAGGCTGGCGAACAGCCTCGCCAGACTGCGACTGTCGCTGAGCCCCAGGGGCTCCAGCTCGGCAAGCACGGTGAGGCCGGCCGTGCCCCTTGGGACGTCGTCGATCAGCAGGTAGATCGAACCCAGCTGGCGCCACCAGCGGCTCTGCTGGGGCTGCGAGGCGATGAGCGTTTCCAGAAGGCCGATGGCGTCGGCGGGACGATCGAGCCGGGTGTAGACGTAGGCGAGGATCTCGAACCACTGGGGCCTCGGCTTGATCGAAGTGGCGATCGCCGTCTCCAGGGCTTTCGCCGCGGGCTCGAACTCGTCCAGCTGCAGATGGGCGTAGCCGACCAGGAACAGACCCGCCGGGTCCAGGGGATCGGCATGGCGCGCCCAGAGCTCGAGATGGCCCAGCGCCGTTCTGGCGTCGTCTTTCAGGAGCCAGACCTGGCCCAGCAGGAAACGCAGCTCGGGGGCGTAGCCCGGGTCTTTGCCGGTCACCGCCGCCAGCATCTCCTCGGCGGCCAGGTCCAGACGTTCGGTCTGCATGAGCATGGCCGCACGCTGCCGGACGGCGTACCGCAGCTCCGTGGGCCGGTTGCGGTTGGCGCGCATCATCTCGGCCAGACGCTCCAGGGCCCACTCGGGGTCCTCCTCCGCCCGGTCCATGACGCGGGCGAGCTGCTGGGCAAACGCTGGGGACGGCACATCCTGGGCGGCGAGGCGCGATGCCGGCAGCAGGGCCAGCATCACCAGCATCGTCAACGCCGCGCCCTTCACTCCGGCAGCTCGAAGTCGATGCGGATGCGGGCTCGGATAGGCGTGGGCTGGCCGTTGCGGACGACGGGGCGGAAACGCCACCTCATGGCCGCGGCCTTGGCGGCGGCGTCGAACGTGGTTCCCGGTCTGGACTCGAGGATGGTCGGGTCCACCACGCCGCCCTCTTCGGTGACGATGAAGACCATATCCACCCACCCCTCGACGCCGCGCATCAGCGCCGAAGGCGGGTACTGGGGCGGCAGCATGCTCAAGGGCGTCAGGTCGCTGGCCATGACCAGCTCCAAAGCGGCGCCGCTGCCCTGGACCAGGCGCTCACCCAGCGCCACCCCGCCGCCTTCGCCCAGCAGGCTCTTGATGTTGAATGCCAGCGTTTCCGTAGGCAGGTCGGCCGCACGGTTGAGGTTGGTCTGCAGGTCGGCGCGAACGCGCTTCATTTCCTGGGGCTTTGGCGGCGGTTTGCGCCGCCGGTCCTTGGTACGTGAGCGGTCCTCCATCTCGGTGCGGACGAACTCGATGGACTGGGCGTCCACGGGGCTGAGCAGACGGGTGCGGTCACGCCCCACCATGCGGTCCATCATGACGTAGAGCGACAGGGTGACGGCCAGCGCGCCGAGGAAGATGAAACCCTGGCGCAGCGCCATCACTGCTCCTCGGGCTCTGCAGCCGCCAGCGCCACCCTGCCTGCCCCGGCCAGGCGCACCTGGTCGATGACCTCCACGACCAGGCCCGTGCGTGACTCCTCGTCCGACAGCACCACCACGGCCGCGTCCGGAGCCTCGATGAACATGCGCTCCACCACGCCGCGAACGCGCCGCTTGTCCACTTTCTTCTTGTCGATCCAGATCTCGCCGGCATCGGTGACGGCGATGAGGATCGTGCTCGCCGGCTGCAGGCTCGTGGTCTTGGCCGTGGGCTGGTCCACGGACACGCCGGTGATCTTCACGAACGTGGCGTTCACCGCGAAAAAGATGAGCAGGATGAACACCATGTCGATCAGCGGCGTCAGGTTGATGGCCGCGCTGCCGCCTTCTTCCCGCGTGTGCAGCTTCACCTCCCGTTCCCCCGGTCGGCAAAGCCCTCGTTGAACCGGCCGGCGAGATGATCCGCTTCGGTGGCGATGCGCTCTTCCAGATCGTTGGCGAAGTAGATGCCGGTGAGCGCCGCGATCAGCCCCGCCATGGTGGTGATCAGCGCCTGGGATATGCCCTCGGCCATGCCGCGAATGTTGCCCGTGCCGAACGCGGTGAGCACGTCGAAGGTCTTGATCATGCCGGTGACCGTCCCCAGGAGTCCCAGCAGCGGCAGCACGGCGGTGATGACCTGAATGGTGCCGATCCAGCGACGGGAATCCTCGAGAAACTGCCCGGTCAGCGCGGCTCGCAGGCGCTTGTTGTTCAGGGGATCCGGGCTCGAGTATTGCTGCCACAGCGCGAATTTGCGCGAGACGGCTCGTCCGCGGTCGCGCCACAGGTACACGTAGCGATCCAGGATCATCATCCACATGACGAACGTGAGCGCCATGATCAGCACGATGATCCAGCCGCCGGCCATGATCAGGTCGCTGTTGCCGAAAAGATCACCCAGCATGGTCGCTGCCCCGATGCGTGCGGCCCTGGGCAAAGAGCTCGGCCGCGGTTTCATCCAGGGTGGCGATCAGCGCGTTTGCCCGCCCCTGGACGAAGCTCTGGATCAGCAGCAGCGGGATCGCGACGGCGAGACCCAGCTGAGTGGTGATCAGGGCCTGGGATATGCCGCCCGACATCAGGCGCGGATCGCCGGCGCCGAACAGGGTGATGACCTGAAAGGTCTCGATCATGCCGGTCACCGTGCCCAGCAGCCCCAGAAGAGGGCTCACGGCTGCAAAGATCGCGAGGGTGGGCAACCCCCGGCGCAGCTTTTCGCTGGCAATGGTGACCACCTCGTCCATCTTTGCGCTGAGCGCCTCGGCGTCGGCCAGATACGCCTCGTCCCTTGCCAGCTCTCTGAGCTCCACGATCACGTGGTCGCCGGCCGCAGCGGAATCCGCGAGCACTCTTCGCGTCCGCTGCCTGGCGACCCCGATGGTCACCAGGCGCTCCACGCCCAGCAGCAGGCCCAGCGCGCCGAGCGCGAGTATGATGTAGCCGATGACGCCGCCCTGCTCGATGCGCTCGCGCACGTCGGGCGTCTGCACGATCAGCGAGAGAATGGAGCCCCGGGAAGGGTCGATGGCAACTCTCTGCAGCGGTTCCCGGGCTTCCTCGAATGCCAGCACGTCGCCCACGTCGACCCCCGCCGGTTGGCGGCCGAGGGCCAGGAGGCGCCCGGTCTCCGGCAGGTAGCGCAGATAGCTGCCGTCGGCCAGGGCGGTGAAAGTGCCGATGCGCGTGACGCGGCGCGTGCGCTCCGCGCCGTCGGCGGAGATCACGGGCGCTTCGAACCGGGACACCCGGCCGCTGTGATTCATCTCCTCCAGCAGGATCATCCAGAGCTCGCGCAGCTCTTCGGCGGCGGGGATGGCTCCGGGCTCCGCCAGCCTCCTCAGCAGAGCGTTGCGCGGACCCTGCTCTGCCGAGACCAGTGAGCTTTCGACCATTGGAGCCACGTCCCCGGTGATCTGGCGCACCACCGTGAACAGCTCCCGGAGATCGCCGGCGTTCTCGTCGAGACGGGTTTCCAGATCGGCCAGCTCCTGCTCTGAGCCCTCGAAATCAGCCCGCAGCCGGTCTGCTTCCCGCTCGGCTTCGCGGCGGCGGTCGCGGGCATCCTCCAGCAGGCGCTCGCGCTCGTTGCGGGCTGCCACGAACCGTGCCTCCCGCTCCTGCAGTCGCTTGGCCTGCAGGGCGGACGAGTCCTTCAGGGAGTCGATGAGCTCGTCCAGGGTGGTGGGGGCTGCGGCCCAGCTCGCGGGCGCGAGCAGGGCCAGCAGCGTGATCGCCGTCCGCCTCATGATTCGCCTCCCGTCGTCCACATGGGAAGGTCCATCAGGTTTGGCGGAGCCTGCTTGCGTGCCATCCGGACGGCGAGGTCGAGATCGTCCAGATAATTTTCCGCCAGGGGCGTCCAGCGCTTCTCGGCTGGGTTCCAGATGCCGCCCTCGGCCCGGTCCAGGGAAAGGTAGTACAACCCGATGCGGCCGACCCGAAGAAAGTCGACGGTCAGTTCCCGGTCGTCGATGACGATGGGTCCTTCGTACGCCTCGATGGTCTGCCCGTATTCCGCCTCGATCTGATACGCCTCGATGATACGGCGGTAGCGCTCGGCCAGGTCTACGTCGGAACGCGTGAGGTTCCTTCGCAGCGACTCCACCCGGGACGTGCGCTCGTCGATCAGGAGCGGCTGGTCCAGCGCGACGAAGCTGTCGAGGACGTCGATCATCTGCACCATTAGGGGGACGATCTCCTGACGGACGATCTCTATCCCGGCAAGCTCGGCATTGAGTCGTTCCTTCTCGGCGCGCTGGCTGGCCAGCAGCTCCCGCAGGTTGTCGTTGTACGTGCGAAGGTCCTCGTAGCGATCGACCTCGCCGTTGTACTGGGAGAGCATGGCCAGGGCCGCGTCGTCGAGATCCTCGACCCGGGCCTGGCTGCGGCCTGCAATGGTCTGATAGGACTGCGCCTGGTCCAGAGCGTCGCCTGCGGTAGCGGTCGGCGCCTCGCTCCGCGACGGATTCGGCGTCAGCAGAAAAAGGGTCAGCCAGACCCAGCTCGCGTGTCGTTTGCCGTATGGCTTCACGAGGACCCCTCCCACGTTTACACGATTTTGAGGATATAGGGCGCGAATGCTTTGGTTATCCGTGAATCCCCGTAATGGCGAGTTGTCGGCGCATAGCGAGCGCGGGTATCGTTTGCAGCGGGAGAGGTGGAAGGCACATGTTGAGCAGATCCGAGGCCTTGGAGGCGCTGACCGCGCCGGGTCAACCCTACGAGCTCGTGGACGTCGAGCTGTACGGTCGCAGCTGCCGTGCCTTTCGCAACGCGCCGCCCCTTCTTCGGGATCTATACGCGTCCACCGCCAGCGACCTGCCGTTCATCGTCTATGGCGGCGAGCGCCTTTCCTTTGCGGACGCCTGGGCAGAGTCCTGCCGAATCGCCATCCTGCTGATGGAACAGTACGGGGTCGCCAAGGGCGATAGGGTCGCCATCTCCATGCGCAACTACCCGGAGTGGATGACGGCCTTTGCCGCGGTCACGTCCATCGGCGCCATCGCGGTGGCCATGAACGCGCTCTGGACGCCGGAGGAAATGGAGTACGGCCTGAAGGACAGCGGCGCCAAGGTCCTCCTGGCAGACGAAGAACGCCTTGCCCGATTGGCGCTTTGTGCCGATCCGCCGGCGGGTCTAGCCGTTCTGGCGGTGCGGGCCGCCGATGACGCGGGGACCGGCGCCCGGGATCTGCGAGAGGCCCTCGCCGGGGTCCCGGCAGGCAACATGCCGGCGGTGGACGTCGCCCCGGAGGACGATGCCACCATTTTGTATACCTCCGGCTCCACGGGACACCCCAAAGGCGCGGTCTCCTGTCACCGCAGCCTTGTCACCGCGCTCCTTTCCTGGGAACTCGACGCGCACGCGGGCGCCTACATGCAGGGCGTCGATCTGCCGGCTCCCGAGTCTCAGCCGGCCACGCTGCTCGCCGTGCCGCTGTTTCACGCGACGGGCTCCCATGCGGTCTATCTTGCCTCCTACCGGTCTCAGCGGCGGGTCGTTTCCATGTACAAGTGGGACGTCGAGGAGGCTGCCGAGCTCATCGAGCGCGAGCGCATCTCGTCTTTCGTCGCTCCGCCGGCCATGACGGGGGATCTCGTCCAGTTTGCCGCACGCACCAACCGGGATCTGAGCTGCCTGGATCGGGTCGGCGGCGGCGGTGCGGCCCGTGCGCCCGAGCAGGTGCGCGGGATCCGACGCACCTTTGCCAAGGCCATGCCGAGCACGGGCTGGGGCATGACGGAGACCAACGCCATCGGCACTGTCATCTCCGGTCAGGAATACCTGGATCGCCCGGAAAGCTCGGGCCGCTGCAGCGCCGTGCTGGAATTGCGGGTGGTAGATCCCGAGGGTCGCGAGCTGCCCTGCGGAGAGCGCGGCGAGCTGCAGGTTCGCGGCACCTCGCTCATCCGCGGTTACTGGAATCGCCCGGAGGCCACTGCGGAGGCGATCGTCGACGGGTGGCTTCGCACCGGGGATGTGGCCTATCTGGATGACGACGGTTACCTCTTCATCGTCGACCGTATCAAGGACCTGGTCATACGGGGCGGTGAGAACATCGGCTGCGGCGCCGTGGAGGCGGCGTTGCAGGAACACCCGGACGTGATAGAGGCGTGCGTTTACGCGGTGCCCGACGAGCGCCTGGGGGAGGAAGTCGGCGCGACCGTCTACATCTGCCGCCCGGTCGACGAGGAGGAGATCAGGAACTTTCTGGCTCCCCGCCTGGCACGCTTCGAGATCCCCCGCTATCTGTCTTTTTCCACCCAGCCGCTGCCGCGCACCGCATCGGGCAAGATCTGCAAGCGCCAACTCAAGCAGGAGGCAGCGGACCGGCTCACTGGCTGAACTCATCGCATTACTCGCAAAGGAGGCATATCACATGAAACTCGGCATTCTCGGCGGCAACATCGGCCGCAAGACGGGCATCAACATCGAGGCGATTCGCAAGGCCGAGTCCCTTGGCTACGACTCGGTCTGGACGGCCGAAGCCTGGGGAGGCGACGCGGTCACGCCCGCCACCTGGATTCTCGCGCAGACCGAGAAGATCAAGGTGGGCACCGCCATCATGCAGATGCCTGCTCGGACGCCGGCCATGGCCGCCATGACGGCCATGAGCCTGGCGGAGCTCTCCGGTGGCCGGTTCATCATCGGCCTCGGTGCTTCGGGGCCCCAGGTAGTGGAAGGCTGGCACGGCGTGCCGTACGGCAAGCCCATGACGCGGCTGAGAGAGTACGTGGCCATCATGCGCAAGATTTTCGCCCGTGAGGACAAGCTCACCTTCGATGGCGAGATGTACCAGATCCCTTACACGGGCCCCGGCTCCACGGGTCTGGGCAAACCGCTGAAGAGCATCCTGCACTGCGAGGAGGACATCAGAATCTTCGCCGCGAGCATCACGCCGAAGGGTGTGGAGACTGCCGCGGAGGTTGCCGACGGGTTCTTCCCGATCTGGATGGATCCGGAAAAGTTCTCCGTGTTCGAGGAGCCCATACGGAAAGGTTTTGCCGCAGCTGGCGACAAAGATCTGAGCAGTTTCGAGGTGTCGCCGTTCGTCACCGTGGTCATCGGGGACGACGTGGAGCAGTGCATGGCGCCCATCCGTGGAAACATGGCGCTCTACATCGGCGGGATGGGAGCCCGCAACAAGAACTTCTACAACGACTACGCCAAAGCGCTCGGGTTCGAAGACGCCGCCGTCGAGATCCAGGATCATTTCCTGGCCGGACGGCGCGAAGAGGCCATGCGCGCGGTGCCGGCGGAGCTGATCGACGCCTGCCACCTGGTGGGTCCGGCCGACCGCATTCGGGAAAGGCTGCAGAGATGGAAGGCGGCGGGCGGCAACGGTCAGGTGGCGAGCATGCTGCTCGGCACCCAGCAGCCCGAAGCGCTGGAACTGGTCGCCTCGGAGATGCTCTAGGGGCGCTCAGGACGACCTTCACAGGAAAAGGAGACAACAGCAATGAGTAACGGCACCATGCCGATCTTTCAGCACGCGTACTTCGTCAACGACATCGAGGAAGCCGCTCACCGGTGGAACCGGCTCTACGGAGCCGGGCCTTTCGTGCTCGTGCCCCACCACAAAACGGACAAGTTCCAGTATCGGGGCACGGACCAGGAAGCGGACGTATCCTACGGGTTCGGCTACCTGGGCGAAAACCAGATCCAGTTCATCCAGCAGCACGACGAAACCCCGTCGATCTATCGGGACATGTATCAGGCGGGGGAAGAGGGCTTCCATCACGTCGGCTGTCTTGTCAACGACTTCGCTGCCGCCCGTCAGCGCATGCTGGATCTGGGTTTCGTGAACGCCTGCGAGCTCTGGGCGGACGACGTTAACGCCGCGTATTTCGATACGCGCTCGGTGAACGGCGGCTTCACCGAGATCCACGGAGATCCGGTGCACATCCTGGGTACTTTTGCGACCTGGAAGCGGGCGCATCAGAACCTGAAGCCCGGCGACAGCCCCATCATGGACATGTCGGCACCGTTCCCGGACGGCAGGGATCCCGGGTATCTGGACTGAAGCGCCGTGAAGCCCCAACCTTTCCGCATCGAGGTCCCGGAAGAGACGCTGCGCGATCTGGCCGACCGGCTCGATCGTTCCGGCTGGCCCGACGACTTCGCGAACGATGACTGGTCCTACGGAACCAACGGAGCCTACCTGCGGGACCTGGTCGGGTTCTGGCGACGGGACTACGACTGGCGCGCGGTGGAGCGCAAGATCAATGCTTTCGATCACTACCGGGTAGAGATCGAGGGCATGCCCGTGCATTTTCTGCGCGAGCCGGGGCGCGGCCCGAACCCGGTGCCCCTGATACTCAGCCACGGCTGGCCCTGGACGTTCTGGGACCTCAGCGAGGTGATCCGCCCCCTGGCCGATCCGGCGTCGTTTGGCGGAGATCCCGAGGATGCGTTCGAGGTCATCGTGCCATCGCTGCCCGGCTTCGGCTTCTCGACCCCGCTCACCACCCCTGGGATCAACTTCTGGAGGACGGCCGATCTCTGGCACACGCTGATGACCGAGGTGCTCGGCTTTCAGCGCTTCGGCGCCCAGGGCGGCGACTGGGGCGCGCTGGTGACTGCCCAGCTGGGCCACAAGTACGCCGAAAGCCTCTTCGGGATCCACCTGACGAACCTGATCCCGCTGACGCTCTTCAATCATCAGCGTCCGTGGGACATCACCGCGGGCGTGATGGTTCCCGATGACGTTCCCGCGGACGAGCGCGACCGGCAGCTCGCTCAGCAGCGGCGCATCGCCAGCCACGTGGCGGTGCAGGTGCTCGATCCGCAGACGCTGGCGTACGGGCTGCACGACTCCCCCGTGGGGCTGCTGGCGTGGCTGCTGGAACGCCGCTACTTCTGGGGCGACTGCAACGGCGACGTGGAATCCCGCTTCAGCCGCGAGCACCTGATCACCACGGCGATGATCTACTGGGTAACGTCCAGCTTCGCCACGTCTGCCCGATACTACGCCGAGGCCGCGCGCAATCCGTGGCGGCCGAGCCACGACCGCTCGCCCCAGGTGGAGGCGCCGGCGGGGGCCACCTACCTGGGAGGGGACGTGGGTCGTGGAACGATTCCGGCCGTGCGGGAGGCGTTCGACCTGCGCTACGAGAACTCACATCCCGTGGGCGGCCACTTCGCCCCGATGGAGGAGCCGGAGGTCGTGATCAACGACATCCGGGAGACGTTCCGCCCGTTGCGGTGACTTTCGCGCGGTCGATGGCGGGGACGGCTAGCCGTCCATGATCAGCGGGTCGTCCAGGGCGACGCCTCGCCGGGCGGCTGCGTGCAGGGCGGGAACCTTCATGCCGGGCCCGGGCTCCACCAGCTCGATGGTCTTGCCGTCGGGGTCGCGCATCACGCAGAACTTGGAGCCGGCGATCTGACCTTCCTCGGCCAGCATGGGCGGCGTGTGAAAGTCGATGCCCTCGGCGCTGAGACGGGCGTAGACATCGTCGAGATCGTCCACGGCGAAGCAGATGTAAACATAGCCGACGTCATCCTGGCGCATGTCCATCTGCCGGCGGGTCGGTTCGAACTCCAGCAGCTCTATGGCGAAATCGCCGACGGGCAGCAGCGCGGCGCGATGTATGTGGGGCGGAAGCCGCAGCACCTGCTCGCCGGTGGGGCCTGAAACTTCCAGCGCTACCCCGGGCTTCAGCCCGAACACCTTGCTGTACCACTCAACGGCGCGCTCCAGATTGCTCACCGTGATGCCGACGTGGTGAAAGGTTGCTGATATCGGCAGGGTCATGGGAGCGCGGCCCAGGAGGCCTTTGCCTCTTCCAGCGTGATCACGTCGGCGGGATCGAGTTTCTGCAGCGTGCTGCCCGGCTCGTCGATGTAGCAGATCTCGCCTTCCAGCAGCATGCGCCCGTCGATCTCACGGAACGGAAAGAACCAGGAAAGGTGCGCGTGAGACAGATACCAGGCGTCACGATCTTCCACCTGCTGGCCGTTGGCGATGAGCGTTTCACCCGGCACCTGCTGGTACCACTCGCCCTCGCAGGCCACGCCCCAGTCCGCGGCCGCGCACCGGTGGATGGCGAGCTCCACCAGGCTGCTGCGCGTGTTCCAGATGTTGTAGTAGAACTCCCGGACCTCTTCCATGCCGGTGAGCACCGCGTTGTCGAAGCTCGCGTAGAAACGGTATTCGGGGTCGGGAACCATGGAATCGAAGATCGCAGGGTCGCCGAGGCATTCGTATTTCAGGTGGTGCCGCATGTTGTCGAGCATGGCCTTGCGGCGCGGGTCGGTCTCCGCGTTCATCAGCTCCGTGTAGCGGTGCCAGCCCTTCAGCGGTTCGATGCGCATCTCGTCTCCCCATTCTTAACGATCGAGCTGCTTAAGTTATCACGATTTGTCGGCGTCTCTGCCTGCCGGAGGCCGGCGTCGGGCGATGGTCCTCACCAGACGCCCGGGAGCAGGCGGTAACGGACGCGCCGGGCGTAGTCGGCGTAGCCGGGAAGCTCCCGCTGCAGCGTCCGGTCCTCCAGGGCCGTTCGCACCACCATGCCGAGTGCTGAGATGGTGGCGGGAACGAACGCCCACCAGGAACCCAGCAGCAGGGGGGCCGAGAAGCACCAGCCGAAGAAGCCGACGTAGCCGGGATGCCGGATGATCTGGTAAGGGCCGGCGTCGACGACCCGGTGGCCTCGCTCCGTCTGGATCCGGACGGTCTTCTCGAAGAAAGGGTTGACGCCCATTGACCAGCTGAACAGTGACGTCCCCGGCACAAACACGGCGAGACCCAGCCACCACAGCCGGTCGCTCATGGCCGTCCACTCGTAGCGAACGGCGTCCAAGCCCGCGACGACGTAGATCGAGCAGAACGCCGGCGCGAAGCACACGCTCCAGATCACGTCCCAGCGTTTTGTGCCGGCGCCGAAACGCGCGCGCGCCGCGATCAGGGTGGGATTCACGCGCTGCAGATACACGAGATTGACGACGAAATTGGCGCCCACGAGCGCAAGGTAGCCCCACGCCCGGGGCCAGGCGAAGGTGCCGGCAGGCCAGAAGACGAGGCCCGCCAGCGCCGCGCTGCCGGCGAACGTGGCGGCGATCGCGGCGACGAGCACTTTCCCGATCTGCCCTGGGGACCCTGCTGGAACTGGATGGTTTGCCAAGCGCTCGATATCAAGCCGGTGATCGATCGGGCCCGACGTTAACCCAGCTGCCGGCCATAGCCAAACCCATCTCCCTGGAAGTCGACGGCCCGTGCGAGGACGTCCCGCCGACGCGCGATGATGGTGTCGCGAGCAGCGCTGGGGTAATCTGCGCCGCGCCAGTTTCAGAGTATCGTGATGGTTCGCGCATTGTTCGCCCGGGAGCTCCGGGTTTAGGGCCGGTTGGCGGGAAGCGGACATTGTCACGAAAAAGAACCGGCCACCGCGGGAGCCAACCTTACTCGTCCGATCCCCAGACCGAGCGGTCGCTGCGCCATTCCATCAAGGACGGCGTTTACTTCTCCGCCATGACCGGGGGGGCGGAGAGCTACTTCTCGGCATTCGCCATTCATCTCAATGCCAGCACGACGATCATCGGGTTGCTCGCCTCGCTGCCACCGCTGCTCGCATCATTCATGCAGATGCTTTCCGCCTGGCTCGGCCGCCGCACCGGCCGCCGCAAGCCGATCATCGTAGCGGGTGCCCTCCTGCAGGCGGCGCTGCTTGTGCCCATCGCGGCGGTCCCGCTGCTCTGGCCCGATGCCGCCGCGGTGCTGCTGATTCCTCTGGTGTTCGTCTACCTGTGTGGACCAAACCTCGGCGCACCCCAATGGAACAGCCTCATCGGTGATCTGCTTCCGGAGGCCCGCCGCGGCCGTTTCTTTGCCCTGCGCACCCGGTTGTCCAGCGTTGCCTCCCTGGCCGCGCTGGTGATCGCCGGTCTCGTCCTCGAGGCGTTCGACAAGTCCGGAGACGCCTACTGGGGGTTCGTGGTGATCTTCCTGCTCGCGGGCGCTGCGCGCTGCGTCTCGGCCTACCATCTCAATGCCATGACAGAGCCGACGCGCAACGTGGCGGGGCTTCTGGCGCCGGACGACCTTTCGGTGTGGCGGCGGGTCCGGCACTCTAGTCTGCTGCGTTTCTCGCTGTTCTTCGCCGCGATGCAGTTCGCGGTGGCGATATCAGGGCCGTACTTCACGCTCTACATGCTCAGGGATCTGGCGCTGAGCTACGTCGAGTTCATGGTGCTGAGCTTCGTGTCGGTCACGATCCAGTTCCTCACCCTGAACCGTTGGGGGCGGCTGGCGGACCTTTTCGGCAACCGGCTGATCCTGATTACCACCGGCAGCATCATCACCATCATCCCGTCGCTGTGGTTGTTTTCTACCCACTACGGGTGGCTTCTGGTTGTTCAGGCGGTCAGCGGGCTCGCCTGGTCGGGGTTCACGCTGAGCGCCACCGCTTTCGTGTTCGACCTGACCCCATCCGAACACCGCGCGACCCTGTTCGCGGTGCACAACGTCCTTGCTGCGGTGGCGGTGTTCCTCGGGGCAGGAGCCGGCGCCCTGATCGCCGCGCACATGCCTTCTTCCCTGAGCGGTTTCGGTATGGAGGTGCCTCTGCTAACGCCGCTTTACGGCGTCTTCTTCGTATCGTGCCTGATGCGCCTCACGGTTGCCGCGCTGTTTCTGCGAACCATCAACGAGGTTCGGCGGGTGAGGCCGATGTCCCCCGGGGGGCTCATCTTCCGGGTCACCCGCATGCATCCGATCTCGGGGTTGATCTACGAGATTGTCGGCCGATCCCGGCCGCGCTCGGCGGCGCCCACGTCCAGGGACCCCGCCGAGCGCTGACGGTGGCTACTTCTTGCGGCCGTTGCCGCCGCCCTTGGTGCCGCCACCTCCGCCACCACTGCCGCTGGTCTCCGTAACGGCGACCTCCTGCCATGGGGTCCAGGAGGAAGCGCCGGCGCCGTTAACCGCCCGTATCCGGTAGCGGTAGTTTCCGGTTCCCGAGGCGTCCGTGTGGCTGGTGGCGTCCTGCCCCGGCGTTGCCACCAGGGAGGTGCCGACCCAAACGCCGCGCTTCCTGTGCAGCGATTCGCGTTCCACCTCGTAGCCGGTCTCGTTCGCACTGTCGGTCCAGGTCAGCGCTGCCGTGCCGTTCGCGCCGTCCGTGGCGGCGAAGCTTCCCGGCGTTGCCGGTGCCGGGGCGGAGACGGTGACCGTCACCGTGGCGGATGCGGTTGCCTGACCGTCGCTGACGGTGTAGCCGAACGTATCCGTTCCGGAGAACCCGGCTGCGGGCGTGTACTGCACGGCGGAGCCGTCGTGGCTGACCGTGCCGTTGCCGGCCGCGCCGACCCCGACCACGCTCAAGGCGTCGCCGTCGACGTCCGTGTCGTTGCTCAGCACCGCGACGGATATCGGGGTGTCGGACGCCGTGCCGGCAGCGTCGTTCACCGCGCTCGGCGCGTCGTTCATCCCGGTCACGGTCACGGTCACCGTTGCGGAGTCCGAGCCGCCCCGGCCGTCGCCGACCGAGTAGGTAAAGGCGTCGTTGCCGGCGAAGTTTGCGTTGGGCGTGTAGATGACCATGGTGCCGCTGATGTCGGTGGTGCCGTTTGCTGGCGAGCTGACGGACAGGATCGAGAGCGCATCGCCGTCCGGATCGCTGTCGTTGGCCAGCACCGCGACGTCCACGGCGAAGTCCTCGGCCGTTCCGGCCGTGTCGCCGTTGGCGGTGGGCGCGCCGTTGGGCTCGCCGGTGACCGCCTGCCCCGATATGAAGTACATGCCCTGGCTCGCGTAGTCGGAGTAGGGGACCGAGCTGTTCCCGACGCCGGTAACGGCGAGGTAGTAGTAGCCGGCGTCCAGCTGAACCTGAATGCTCGCATCGGTGTCGTCGCCGGGATCGGACGTGGCGATGACGGTGCCGGTGTCGTCCAGCAGCCGGGCCTGGATGTCCAGGTTCGCGCCCCGGCGCATGCTGCGGGTGAAGGCGTCCCATGCGGGCGTCACCGTGATGTCGACCGTGCCGGTACCGACCTGGAGCCCGAAGACGTCGACGTCGCCCTGCTGGTCGATGATGCCTTTGTTTTCCGGATTGAAGTTGCCCGGATCCGATTGCGGGTTGCTGTGAGAAATGGTGCCCGCGCCATCGGTGACGAGAAGGCTGGCCGAGAGGATGTCGTCGCCGTGGTCATCACCACGGGGGCCGAGATGGCCGGTGATGATGGACAGGTCATCCTGGGTGTTGTTGGCGTCCGCGTACTCGCCGTTGCTCCACTGGGTCACCTGGCGGTAGTAGCCCACCCCCATGATGGGTGCCCACGAGACGAAGCTCGAGGTGCTTCCGAGTCCCTGGAAGTAGCTGGTGGTGCTCGTCCCGTCGTGGGAGAGGCTCAAGTTGTGGCCGAACTCGTGAGAGGAGGCTTCCGCCACGTACGGGGGATGCCCGTTGCCCAGGTTGTCGTAGTAGACGAGCGCGGGCTGGTAGTAGGTGTAGTTCGAGCGGCCGAACACGCCCACGTAGGCGACCCCGCCGGCGCCCGCGCTGGGCATGGCGTTGCCGAGCTCGTCGTCGTCCTTGGTGACGAGCACGTGCCCGACGGACGGGCCGAAGCTGCCCGGATCCTCGGTGGTTACGTCCACGTCGAAGGCGGCGAAGTCCTCCGCCACCCGGTGCCAGACCTCGTGAATGGTTTCCAGCTCCGCCGAGCCGAAGCTCGACGGCGAACCGTCGGTGTCGAACGGGCGGGCATAGTAGGTGTCGGGCCGGCTGCTGTTGGCGTTCCAGGCCGTGCCTTCGATGACGTGGCCGTCGAAGTCGAGAAAGAGCACCTTGGAGGCGCCGGGCTTGCTGTGCAGGGCGAAAGTCTCAGCCGCGCTCAAAGCCCCGCTGGTCGGCGGCTCGGCGGCCGCGCCTTCGGCTTCCTCAACGCCGTCGGGCGCTTCGTCAACGTAGTAGATGCCGCCGGCGTCATCGGCGCTCATGTGAGCGGCGTCGGCCGCGGGGAAGCTGAAGTCCTGGAGCCATCTCAACGCGCTCTGGCGGGCTGTGGGGGGCAAGCTCTCGAGACGCTCCTTGAGCATGCCGGGGGGCAGCTCGGAGACGTTGGCCGGTTGTCCTTGGCCGAACACGGGATGGTCGGCCGGGGCGGCAAAGGCGGCGGCTGGGGTCAGCACCATCAGGAGCTTGACGAGCCTCAGCGAGCCGATTCTGGGGTGATTGACCACGGGCAATCTCCACTGTCTGGGGTACGACTATGGTAGGGAGCGGCATTGCCCGGCATGTGCGGATAGGTGAGCCGAATGCGCCGTCTTGGTAGCGCAGGTAATGAGAATGTTGGACTGTGACGTGCTCCCCATTCCCCCGGAAACCGCGGTGTTCGGGGTGATGGAAAGGGTTGCGGACGGTCGATGTAGGAAAGATGTAATCCAGGCGAAGGAGTGTCTCGGAACGGGGCGTTAATTGAGTTAGTCTAGACAGTAAATTGACATTAGCGACGAGGAGGTGGACATGAGGAAATCCCGGCACACGCAATGGACGGTCAATCCGAGCCGGGCAGGCAGTCAGGGCCTGATCCTCGCCATGATCTTTTCCGGATTCTCCTTAGCCGGGCTGCAGGCGTTCGCCGCCAAGCCGAACCCAATCTGCGGCAACGGCATCTGTGAGCAGCGCGAATCCAAAAGTTGCCCCCTGGACTGCGCGGACGATCCCGGCGAGCCCCCGGAACCGCCGCCTTCCACTGGGGTGCCATCGTGTGGCTGCAGCGGCGCGGGGCTCTCCCCGGCCCAGGCAAAAGCCGGCCGGTCCTACGTGCGTGATCTGAAAGTCAACGATCCCGTCTCGGGCGAGGTCACCAGCCCCTACGAGGTCCGGCTGCCGTCGAGCTACGACGTCAACTCCCCCGGCGGGTTCCCGGTGCTCGTCTACCTGCACGGCTGGGGTGGGAGCTTTCGATCCCTGCCGGCGTCGGCCGCCCGTCATGCCAAGAACAACGGCTACATCCTGGTGACCCCCACCGGCTACGGCGACGGCGGCCGGAATTCCTGGAACGGCTATCGCAGCGCCCGGCTGCCCGTGTGCGCGCTCGGGGACGGATACCTCGCCTCCGACTGCGATGCCGGGCCGCCCGAGCTGGACTCGGCGAATGGGCCGTCCACCTGCGTGGATCTCGACAACGCCGGCCACGACTACTGCTACGACAGCTGCAGGACCCTCTACGGAGCGGGAGCCGAGCCGGGGAACTGCCCCGTCTGGGACGGCAGTCAGGGTGACAATACCTGGGGCGCTGAGTACAACGGCGACTACACCTGCCACTGGACCACCTGTCGCGACTCGGTGGGCCAGATCGCGGCGCTGCTCGACGAGATCGAGGCGCTTTACTGCGTGGACCGCAGCATGATCTGGGTGACCGGCTGCTCCAACGGCGGGATGATGGTCTACGAGCTCGCCAAGGATGCGCGAACGCGCACCCGGTTTGCCGGCTTCATGCCTCAGGTGGGCGCGCCCCATCCGGGTTTCCGGCAGTACGACCCCGCAAGCGAGCTCGTGGACCGGCCCCGTCACCTGCTGGGGTTCTGGGGAGAGACGGACCGGACGGTGCCCGGTCGTGCCAACTTTCCTGGGACGTCGCCCCAGGTTGCTCTCGACACGAGCTTCAACGGCTGGCTTTACGTGCCGGCGAGCGACATCGGGTACGAGTGGGCATCGATGCACGATGCGGCGCCGCTGCCTGTCGAAGAAGCCGACGCCTACGCGCGCGCCTACTCGAACAGTCTCGATTGCCAGGTCTGGCAGGCCCAGGACGAGGGTGAAACGCCTGGCCATGCCTCCGAGGTCGCGACCTGCTTCTTCCAGGGGGGGCACTCCTGTCCGGGCTTTGGCGGCATGGAGGCGATGATGTGGGACTTCGCCGGCCGCCACGCCAAGACGGACGCGGATCCGGCGGCGTGCTCCACTTCCAGCCCTTAGTGGTCGTCAGGCTATGCGCTCAGCGGCTGGCACAGGCGTGAGGCGAAGCGCCACTCGCCGTCCACCCGTCTCAGCTCGTCCTCGTAGGTGAGCAGTAGGGTCTGGGTGCCCTCGGGGGAGGGAACCTGCATGCTCAGGAAGCACTTGTGCCTGACCGTGTCGCCGTCCTGCTCGAAGAGGTGGTTGTCGGTGAAGTGCATGGCGCCCGGGTACTGCGCGTTGGTGTTCCGGCAGAACTCGGCGAGGTCCTCCGGACCCTCCGCCCGTCCGGCCGGGCCTTCGAAGACGCCGTCGGCGGTGAACGTGGCCGCCCACTCCTTCGCGGCGCAGGTGTCGAAGAGGTAGTTGTAGCTCGCACAAAGGTCGAGAATGGCCATGCGGTCGTTGATGTCGATCATGAGATCTCCCTGAAGGCTCGTCTGGGTTCGTCAGGCCAGGCCATGCTAGACGCGCGGTGCCGATCACGTCGAGCGCGTGCGCTCCAGAAATGCGGCGACGATCTCCTCGCCGGCCTCCTCCTGCACGAAGTGGCTGGCGTCGGGGATCAGATCGAGGGTGGCGTTGGGCAGCAGCGCCGACCATTGCCTGGCCCAGCCCGTGGTGAATATCGGGTCCCTCTCGCCGAAAATGAAATGGGCGGGCTTGGCCCAGCTTTTTAGCGCTTCGAAGCAGCGCGCCTGATCAGCGGCGTTGCCGGCCTCCGGCTCGCCGAATGGAAGGCACCATGGGAACCGGCGCGCGCCTGCCTTGGAGCGGCCGCCCTCAGCGAATGGCGCGTCGTAAGCGCGCTTCACGGCCGCTCGGTCCAGCCCGCTGCGGGCCAGCGTGCCGGCGACGATGGCGCCGCAGGGCAGGTCGCCGCCCGTCCAGCCGAGCCAGGCCCGGTTCGTGGCGGCCTCCCGCCAGAAGCGGACGGCCGGTGAGTACTCGTAGCCTTCGTGATGCAGCCAGGTGTTCATGATCACCAGCCGCTCGAAGCGTTCGGGCATGTCCACGGCCTGTCTTAAGCCCGTGGGGCCGCCCCAGTCCTGACAGAACAGGGTGATGTCCGTGAGGTCCAGGGACTCGATGAGGAAGGTGATCCGCTCCACGTGCCGCTCGATCACGTACCAGTCGTCCTCCACGGGCTTGTCAGAGCGGCCGAACCCCACGTGATCGGGAGCCACGCAGCGATAGCCGGCCTCCAGCAGCGGCGGGATCATCTTGCGGTACAGGTAGCTCCAGGTCGGCTCGCCGTGCAGCAGCAGCGCGACCGGGGCGTCCGCGGGGCCCTCGTCGATGTGGGCGACCCGCAGGCCGCTCCACGCAGCGTAGCGAGGGTCGTAGGGAAAGTCGGGGAGCCCCCTGAAACGTTCTTCCGGCGTGCGAACGACGTCGATCATGGAACCCGTCCTCCTCAGCTCGAGGATTGCCCGTTCAATTGAGCCCAAGCTACTACGTACGCCGGCAGTTTCAAACCTGGCGCTGCAGCGGTGGTTCACGATGACGTGCCCCCGCGCTTGGCCGCCGCGTGCGGCGCTTCGATGTGCTACTCTCAGCGCGCACTCGAATCTGGAGGGAGGAGATGCTGGACAAGCCAACGGACCGCAGCATTTTTCAGAATGCGTGGGTGGTCGACGACGTCGAAGCCGCCTGCATGAAATGGGTGGAGCAGATGGGCGTCGGCCCGTTTTTCGTCAACGAGTACGACAACGCCTTCGAGCAGATCATCTACCGGGGAGAGCCGGCCAAGCTCGACATGATCGTCGCCATCGCCCAGGCGGGCCCGGTGCAGGTGGAAATTATCCAGCCCAAGGTCGACCGCTGCGCCTATCGCGACAGCGTGCCTGCCGGGACCGACGCGTTTCACCATATGTGCGTCTGGACCGACGACATCGACGCGGACTCCGAGTACTTCGAGAGTCTCGGCTACCCGACAGCCAATCGCGGCGCCGTAATGGACATCGAGTTCGCCTACTACGATACGCGGCCGTTGATGGGCTGCATGCTCGAGGTGGTCACGCGGGGACCGGGAATCATCGAGCGCTTCGCGCAGATCGCGAAGGCCGCCGAGAACTGGGACGGCAAGGACCCGATCCGCTACGACTGACCGGCAGCGCTGACTCATGACCACAGACGGGGCGGTTACCGCCGGCGAGCGCTCGCACCTCACCTTCTGCCGCATTTGCGAGTCGCTGTGCGGATTGCGTGTCAGCACCCGGGATGGCGTGGTCACGGACGTCCGTCCGGACGGCGATCATGTGGCAACCGGCGGGTTCGCCTGCCCGAAGGGCCTTCGCCAGCATCACCTATACGGCTCCCCCGACCGTTTGCTGCGCCCTCGCAAGAGGGTGGGCGGCGACTGGCGCGACGTCTCGTGGAACGAGGCCCTCGGCGACATCGGCGGCGAGCTCGCGCGCATTCGGGACGAGCACGGGCCCGATGCCATCGCCATGTACGTGGGCACCGCGGCGGGGTTCGGCGTGCTTCACCCCGTATTTGCCCAGGGCTTCATGGATGGGTTGGGCTCGCGGAACATGTACTCCTCCGCGACCCAGGACTGCGCCAACAAGTTCGCGGTGGCCGAGCGCATATACGGCTTTCCGTTCACGCAGCCGTTCCCGGATCTGCTCAACACGAAGCTGCTCGTGATCGTCGGCGCGAATCCCATGGTTTCCAAGTGGAGCTTTCTGCAGGTCCCCAACCCGCGCCGGCACCTCAACGCCATCCGGGAGCGCGGCGGCAGGGTCGTGGTGGTCGATCCGCGGCGCACGGAGACGGCCAAAGCGGCAGGCGAGCACGTCTTCATCCGGCCCAACAGCGATCTCTACTTCTACCTCGCCTTCCTCCATGAGCTGATCGCGGCGGGCGGAGTGCGCGAGGATCGGGTCGACGCTCACATGAACGGGTTCGAAGAGGTGCGCGAGCTGGTCGAGCCCTGGACGGCCGAGCGTGCGGCGCAACACACTGGCGTCAGCGCGGAAGTGCTTCGCCAGCTCGTCGCCGACTACGTTGCCGCCGATGGGGCCGCCCTTTACTCGTCCACCGGCGTCAACATGGGAGCGCACGGTTCCCTGTGCTTCTGGATCCAGGAGGTTATCAACGCGGTCAGCGGGAACCTCGACGCGCGCGGCGGCACCCTCGTTGGCAACGGCATCTTCGACTTCGCCCGGTTCGGCAAGAAGTACGGTCTGCTGGTGAAGGACGACCGCTCGCGCGTCGGTGGCTTTCGCAAGACGAACGATGCCTTTCCCGGCGGTATTCTCGCCGACGAGATTCTGACGCCCGGCCCCGGGCAGATCCGGGCGCTGATCGTCACGGGCGGCAATCCCCTGCTCACCATGGCCGACAGCGAACGCCTCAAGCAGGCCTTTGGCGAGCTCGAGCTGCTGGTGACGCTGGATATCCTGCCCACCGAGACCGGCGCGGCCGCTCATTACATGCTTCCCTGCACGTCCCCCCTGGAACGTCCGGATCTGCCGTTCGTGTTCCCGCTGGTGCTCGGGATGCAGGCGCGGCCCTACCTGCAGGCGACGAACCCCGTGGTCGACGCCCCGGGTGAGGCCCGCGACGAGGCAACCATCTACACGGAGCTAGGCACCCGGGCAGGGGCGCCTCTGTTCGGCTCGCCGGGCTTTCACCGTGTGATGCGGGCGCTGAAATTCTGCAACCGCGCGCTCACCGGCCGCGACGAGGTGCCCCAGCGCCTGCTGCTGAACCTGATCCTCAAGCTCTCGCGGCAGCCGTCCTTCCGACGGCTGCTCGGTCACGGTCGGCTGCGGCCTCCCAACGTCGGAGGCGATTTCCTGGGCGCGCGGGTCTACACCGACTCGGCGCGGGTGGAGCTTGCGCCCGCGGAGCTCGTCTCGAAGCTCCAGGCCACCCTCGCCTCGGCTCGCGAGCAAGGGTCTGCCAGCGAGTTTCCCTTCCGGCTGATAACCAAACGGGAGGTCACCACGCACAATTCCTGGACTCACAACTACGAGGGGTTTCTGCGCGGCGACCAGGGCCGCAACTACGTCTTCATGAACCCCACGGACGCCGCCGCCCTGGGCTTGAAGCCCGACGACCTGGCCGACGTGCGCAGCTCCGCGGGCGCCATCCGCCTGCCGGTCCGGACGTCGGACGATCTGCTGGCCGGCGTGGTGGCGGTCCCCCACGGCTGGGGCCATCAGGCCAGCGGCCAGCGCGTTGCGGCCGGCAGCCTCGGCGTGAACGTGAACATACTCGCAAGCTCGGGTGCTGCCCACGTGGACCCGTTTTCCGGAATGTCCCATCTCACCGGCCTGCCCGTGGACGTCCGCCTGGCGGCGGACGACCGGCTGGCGGGAAACTGGTCGGGCATCGCCCGCCCGCCAGGGGGGCCGGACTAGCTTCCCAGCGCCGCCGCGGCGGCATCCACCGCCTCCAGCACGCGCGTCACGTCGTCGGCGCTGTGGCGCCAGCAGAGAAATCCGTGATGGCGCGGGTGGGCGAATACGCCGCTCCGGGCCATGGCGCCGTAGAAAGCGTCTCGTCGCTCGGGCTGGCCTGATGCCAGGTCCGGGTCGAAATGGAGGAAGGGCATCTCGTCGTAGGGTGACAGGGAGACGGGCAGGCCGTGCCGGGCGACGATTTCCGACAGCCCTCCGGCGAGCGCAGCGCCGGTAGCGGCGATGCCGGTAAGCACGTCGTGCTCGGCGATCAGCTTCAGGGTCTCGAGAGCCGCCGCCATCTCCATGCCGTTGGGGAAGTAGGTGGATGAGATGAACGTGCTCCGGGCGCTCTGCATGACGTCCCGCCGGCCGACCAGGGCCGTCACCGCGTAACCGTTCGACATGGCCTTGCCCAGAGCGGTCAGGTCGGGGATGACGCCGTAGAGGCCCTGGGCGCCGCCCGGGTGGACGCGGAAGCCCGTGCGAACCTCGTCGAAGGCGAGCACCACGCCGTGCTGGTCGGCCAGGCTGCGCACCCCCTCCAGAAAACCTGGTTCGGGTTGCTCGATCTGGCGGTCGAACTCGTGACCCACCGGGGTGAGCATGATGGTCGCCACGTCGCCCGAGTGGGCCGTCAGCAGAGCGGCCAGGCGGTCGAGGTCGTTGTAGGGGAACGCGATGACCGTGTCGGTGGTGCCGGACGGCACGCCGGGATCTCCCTGAAGACACCAGTCGTGCCAGCCGTGGTACCCGCAGCGCAGGACCACGGACCTGCCCGTGTGGGTCCTGGCGATGCGGATCGCAGCGCTCGTGGCATCGGAGCCCGTCTTCAGCAGCAGCGCCTGCTCTGCAGAGGGCACCATGGATACGAGCTGCTCGGCCAGCTCGATCATGACGGGTTCGGGGAGATCCAGGCAGAAGCCGTGGGCGGCGCGTTCGTGGGCCGCGCTGTCCACGGCCTGCTCGGCGTGCCCGAGGATCACGGGTCCGTACCCCAGCAGCAAGTCCACATAGTCGTTGCCGTCCACGTCCGTGACGTGACCGCCGCGGCCTCCGGCCAGAAGTATGGGGTAAGCACCCGGGACGAAATTTTCCGGCGCCCGGATGCCGGGGATGCCCCCGGGAATGACGGCCTTGGCGCGTTCGTAGAGTTGGGTCGATCGGCGCAGGTTGCTCATGGTCGTTACCGTGGATGCTCCTTTACCGGTTGAAGTTTAAGCGGAATGACGTTGCTGTTTCCGATCGGCGCGAGCAGGCCGGTGGGGCTCGTCGGTATCGCCGATCGAGCGATTGCATTATTCTAGCCGCTCTTTTTCCCCGGGATCGGGGACGGCAGTTACTCCAGGGGGAACTTATGGCTCAAGCGCAAACTCACGATCACGAGATCGTCTCGATTTACCCGTTTACGGACGAGGAAGTCGACCAGCTGATGAACAACTCCGTCGAATGCGTGCTCATGTGGGCAACCAAGGACGGCTGGCCGGTAGGGGTCACCCACGCGTTCGTGTGGCACGACGGCAAGATCTGGCTGACCTTTGCCGCGCATCGCCATAGAACGGTTGCCATCCGCCGCGATAACCGCGTTTCCGTCAACGTCAGCAGCTGCGGCTACCCGCCGGGCGCTTCAGAGGAGCTGCCGGGCGGTGCCATCACCTTCAAGGGCACCGGAGAGTTCTTCGACGACGAGGAAACCAAGAAGTGGTTCTACACCGCGCTGTCGCAGAAGCTCAATCCCAACAGCCCGGAGGGCGAGCAGTTCTTCTACAACCTGCTCGACTCGCCGTTGCGGACCGTGCTTGCCGTCACGCCGGTGAAGAAGATCATGTACAACGGCAAGCTGGCCGGCGGGCACATGGCCGGGACGGTCAAAGAGGAAGACCTCGGCCCGCGGCTCGGCGTCGACAAGGAGCGCATGAACGCCGAGCGCGCCAAGCGCGGGCTCGATCCCCGCTAGGTCACTCGATCACGCACTCGGCTGCTTCGGGGACCACCCGGTTTTCGAGGTAGCCGAGCTTCTCGATTTCCACCCTGACCACGTCTCCGGCCTTGAGAAACTGCGGGGGCTTCATCGCCGCCCCGACACCGGCCGGCGTGCCCATGAACAGCAGGTCGCCCGGGTCCAGGGTGAACGCCTGGGTCAGATGCGCTACGGCGTCGTAACAGTCGTAGATCAGGTGCTTCGTATTCGAGTTCTGGCGGAGTTCCCCGTTGACCTCGGCGCGGATGTCCAGGTCGTGGGGGTCGCCCACCTCATCCGGCGTGACCAGCCATGGCCCGGTGGGGCCGTGGGTGTCGAATGACTTACCGATCTGCATGGTCTGGGCGCGCATCTGCCAGTCGCGAACGCTCACGTCGTTGCCGCAGCAGTAGCCGGCGATGACTTCCGCCGCGCGCTCTCGCGGCACGTGCTTGCAGCGCTTGCCGATCACCACCACCAGCTCGGCCTCGTAGTCGAGCATCTCGGAGACCGACGGCAGCGCGATGTCGCCATAGGGTCCGTTGACGCAGTTGTGCTGCTTGTTGAACCACACCTGATGCTTGGGTTTGCCCATGCCGCTCTCCTCGATGTGGTCGCCGTAGTTGAGCCCGATGGCGAGTATCTTTCCCGGTGTCAGCACCGGCGGGTGGAGCGTCACCTGATCGAGCGGCACGGTGTCAGCGGCCGCTTCAGCGGCCTCGTGTGCGGCCTTCATGGCAGCGTCCCC
>DATCZA010000060.1:0-9336 GCA_036526135.1 Pseudomonadales bacterium
CGGTGGTGGCCGTGTTCGTGGACGATGTGTACTACTCCAGAAACGCCGTCTCCCTGCTCGACCTGTTCGACATCGAGTCGGTCACCGCCCTGCGCGGCCCTCAGGGAACCCTGTACGGCAGGAACGCCTTCGCGGGCGCCATCGTGGTGCGCACCAAGCGGCCCGACCTGGAACGCCGCGAGCTCGAGCTTCACGTCGACGTGGGCAACCACGGGCGGCGCAACACGGGCATCGTGGGCAACCTGCCGCTCGGCGACAAAGCCGCGTTCCGGCTTGCCGCCAACTACCATGAGCTGGACGGTTTCTACAAGAACGACGGCGTGGTTCTCGAAAGCTACGACGGCGTGAATCTGGTGACCCGGGTCGACGAGGACAAGAAGGGCGACGGCGAAAACGGCGAGCGCTCGATCCTGATCCGGCCCAGCCTGCGCTTCGAGCCCAACGACGCCTGGCGCATCGACATCATCGGCGAGTACTGGGAAGACAAGGGCGACGGTACCGGCAACTGGTCTCAGTGCTACGAGCCGGGCAGCCTGCCGCCGCCCCTGGGGAACGGGCCGTCAGGAAATCCCGACGTGCACACGGGGCTCTTTGGGTTCCCCTGCAAGGACCCCTTCGGCGATCAGCGTTTCGGCATCGAGGGCGACGGCAGCGACCCCTACGAGGTGGGCTTCAACATGTCGCCGAACCAGACCAAGCAGGACATCTGGGGCATCACTCTGGACACCAGCTACGAGACCGATGCCGGCACGTTCACCCTGGTGGTGAACCATCGGGACGTGGAGGAAGACATCGTCAGCGACACCGACGGCTTCAACTGGAACCTCTTCTCCAGCAGCCGGGTCCAGGACTTCAAGTCCACCCAGGTGGAGGCGCGCTACGCCAACACCTTCAATGACAACATCGACTTCCTGGGCGGCCTTTTCTACCTCTCGGACGAGTACGCCGTGCAGCAGTTCCTGTGGATCTTCCTGGACAGCGAACTCTTCGGTGGCGGCGGCTTCGGCCGCGAGAACCCGGCGGTCAGCTGGGGCAGCAACGAGCAGGAGCGCTACTCCATCGCCGGCTACGCCCAGATCGACTGGCACCTGACCGATCAGTGGACGCTGAACCTGGGCGGCCGCTACAGCTTCGAGAAGAAGAAGGACGTGCTGGGCATGGCCATCAACGACAGCGTCTGCCCGGAGGGTGAGACGCCGGCAACGGCCCTGTGTAACGGCGTACCCTTCTCGGGCAACGACCCCACCGACGTCACCGACATCGACCCGTCCGTGCGCTTCGGACCCGTCAGCGAGGACTGGAACTCGTTCTCGCCGCGGGTGGGCCTGGAGTACCGGGTCACCGACGACGTGATGCTGTTCGGCTTCTGGCAGCGCGCCTTCAAGTCCGGCGGCTTCGTCAACAACGCGGGCACGCTGGACGTGTTCCAGAGCCCCTATGACGACGAGCAGGTGGACAACTACGAGTTCGGCATCCGCAGCGAGCTTTTCGACAACCGGCTGCGCCTGAATGCCAACGTCTTCTTTGCCGAGTACAAGGACCTGCAGCGGGGCGTGATCCGGGAGGCGAACACCTCCACCGGCCAGGAGACCTTCGTGGACAACGCCGCGGGGGCGGAGTCTTTCGGGGCCGAACTCAGCTTCAGCTTCGTCCCCGTGGCCGGGCTGAACATCAATGGCAACATCGGCTACCTGGACATCGAGTACAAGGGCTTCGTCGCTGACCTTACGGGCGACGGCGTGGAGACCGACAACAGCGATCTCGATCTGGTGCGGGCGCCCAAGTGGGATATGAGCATCGGTGCGAGCTACGAGTTCGACCTGGCCGACATGGGCAACCTGACCATCGGCGCCCGGTTCTCCTACACGGACGACATGGTGCTCACCACGCCCAACGACGTGGGCTTCTACCGGGACGAGCTGACCACCATCGACGCCCAGGCCGTTTGGGAGTCGGCCAACCGCCGCTACCGGTTCTCGGTGTGGGGCAAGAACCTGTCGGACAACATCGAGCGCCTGGGCGGTACGCCCGTGGCCACGCTGTTCGCATTCGCCGCCCCCACCCAGCCGCGCCAGTACGGCGCGACCCTGGCGGTGATGCTCGGCGATTGAGCCAACCGGGCTCGGAGCGGGCAGAACGCCCGCTCCGTCCCCCGGCCCCTGCTCTACTGCTCCTCTGCCGGCGGCTCCGGAAGGGTCCACAGGAACGCCCCGCCGCCAACCACGACGCATCCCTGCACCGCCAGCAGCCACAGCGGCGCACCGAACCCGAGGCTCACGGCCAGAACGGCCAGCAGACTCAAGCTGCCCATCCATTTGGTTCGGCGGGAAACCGCGCGGTGTTCGCGCCAGCGCCGGATGGGCGGTCCGAAGTGAACGTGATTGACGAGCCAGTCGTGCAGACGATCGGATCCTTCGGCGAAGCAGAAGGCGGCCAGCAGCAGGAAAGGCGTGGTGGGCAGCAACGGCAGCGGGATCCCGGCGATGCCGAGAGCGAGGCTCAACCAACCTCCAGTGATGAACAGCAGCTTCGTCGTTTTTCTGCGCATGCTCGAACAGGTCCTGGGGCAGCCTCCCGCTGTTTGTGCAATCATCAATCCTAATCGAATCTTGCGATGAACAGGACGCCACCATGAGCGGAAACCGGCCAACCATCGATCCAGCCGTCTTCGCCAGCGCGGAGTACGCGGCGGATCCCTACCCGACGCTGAAGCTGCTGCGCGATCACTACCCGGTCTATAACGTTCCAGGCACCGATCACTGGATCATCACCCGCTACGAGGACGTGGTGAACGGCTTCCGGGATACCGAGAACTTTTCCGCATCTCCCAACGGGGAATCAATCGGCGCGGTGTTTGGCCCAACGCTCATGGAGTACGACGGCGACGACCACACCAAGCTGCGCAACATCGTCGCGCCGCAGTTCGTCGGCAAGAAGCTCAAGGCCCTGCTGCCCACCGTCGGGCGCAACGCCATGGCTCTCATCAATGCCTTCACCGAGTTGCACGCCCGCCGGATCGCGGGCCAGGCCGCCGCCGTGGGCGAGATCGACATCGTCGACGACTTTGCCACCCGGCTGCCGCTGAACGTCATCCTCGACGTCCTCGACCTCCCCCAGGAAGCCCACGAGATGTTTCACCAGTGGTATCCGGCCATGATGAACGGCATCAACGGGGGGCCGGAGCTGCGGGCTCTCGGCGTGGCGGCCAACGCCGAGTATCACGCCTACTTAGATCCGCTCATCGATGCCCGTAGTCGCAACCCCGCCGACGACCTGCTCTCGCGCCTAGCCGTTGCGGTGGTGGACGGCCAGAGGATGACCAAGGAGGAGATCAAGTCCTTTGCCAGCCTGATCCTGGTGGCCGGCGCGGAGACCACGGACAAGGCCATCGCCAATCTCTGGTACCAGCTGCTGGCCAACCCGGAGCAGTGGAAGGCCGTGCAGGCAGACCCCGATCTGCTGGACCAGGCCTTCTCGGAGATGATGCGCATTCATCCCCCGGCAAGCGCCCAGGCGCGACGGGCGAAACGGGACGTGGAGCTCCACGGCAAGGTGATCCCCGCCGGCGCGTACGTGCAGCTGTCCATCTACGGGGCCAACCGGGACGAGCGAGTGTTCAGGGATCCGGATCGTTTCGATCTGTTTCGTGAGGATCTCTACTTCGGCAAGGAGCTGCGCTCCGGCTACCACCAGCAGGGCATGGCCGGGCATCTCGGCTTTGGCCTCGGCAAGCATTTCTGCGTGGGCTATCAGCTGGCGCGGGCGGAGACCGTCATCGGCACCCGCATGCTCATGGAGGTCATCCGCAACCCCCGTTTCAAGACCGGCTCGAAACCCACGCCCATCGCCATCCGCATCGAGCCCTGGAGCCTGCCCCTGGAATTCGACGTGGCCTGAAGCCGCCGGAAAGGGGGAGAGTGATGACCGTAGACGTTAGACAGGTCGGCCGCGTCACCGTGGTCACCATCGACCGCCCCGAAGTTCGCAACGCCGTGGACGGTCCCACCGCCGACGCCCTGGCCGAGGCGTTTTCGGCATTCGACGCGAACGACGCGTCAGACGTCGCCGTGCTCACCGGAGGCGATGGCGTTTTCTGCGCGGGCGCAGATCTGAAAGCCGTCGCCGCCGGCGCCGGGCCCCGATTGCGCGAGACCGGCAACGGGCCCCTCGGATGCACGCGCATGCTGCTCTCCAAGCCCGTCATCGCGGCGGTCGAGGGGTTCGCCGTGGCCGGCGGCCTGGAGCTGGCACTGTGGTGCGACATGCGGGTGGCAGCCTCCGATGCCGTCTTCGGCGTCTACTGCCGGCGCTGGGGCGTACCGCTGGTGGACGGCGGCACCATCCGGCTGTCCCGGCTCATCGGCCACAGCCACGCGCTGGATCTGATCCTCACGGGCCGGGGCGTCTCGGGGGACGAGGCGAAAGCCATGGGTCTGGCCAACCGCATCGCGCCGCCGGGTGAAGCCCTCGAAGCGGCCATGAAGCTGGCCCGGAGCCTCACGGAATTTCCCCAGCTGTGCCTGCGCAACGACCGGCTTTCTTCCTATCGCCAGTGGTCGATGCCACTGGAAGATGCGCTCAGGGAGGAGACGCGTCTGGGACTGGAGGTCATCCGATCCGGCGAGACCCACAAGGGCGCTGCCCGGTTCGCGGACGGCAAGGGCCGTCACGGCGACTTCGGTGACATATAGCGCCCATTGGTCATGAGCAAGGGGAGCAGAAAACGGCTGACGCTCGGGCTGGTCCTTGGTGTCGGGGCTCTGGGGGTCGCTCTGGGATGGCCGATTCCCGACTCGGAACGCTGGGAGTTCGGCCCCGACCCAAAACTTGCAGCGGGCAAGACGAGCTATCTGTCAGCGCTCGCGGCGGAGACTTTCGACAAGCGACCCAACGTCCTGTTAATCGTCACCGACGATCTGGGGCGATACGACCTGTCCGCGTACGGCCACACCGCCGCGCACACCCCCAACATCGACGCCCTGGCGCGGGACGGGGTGCAGTTCCTCAGCGCCTTCGCCACCGCCGCCATCTGCGCGCCGTCTCGAGCGGCGCTGCTCACGGGACGCTACCAGAACCGCTTCGGTTTCGAGTCTCAGCCCATGCAGCGCTACGTGCGCAACCTCGGCGAGTACCTGGGATTCCGCTACCTCATCGACACCGACGAGATGCAGCCGTTTCTTCTCGACACCTATCCCAACGCTGAGCAGCGATTGCGGCAGGGGCTTCCGGCCAGCGAGATCAGCCTTGGGGACGCCCTCGACGCGGCCGGCTACGCCACCGGCATCTTTGGCAAGTGGCATCTGGGATACGGCCCGGAAAACCACCCGCAGGCCTTCGGTTTCGAGCAGCAGTACGGCTTCACCGAAGCCTTCTCGCTTTACGCCAACGAAGGCGCGCCCGGCATCGTCGAGCACCGCCACGAGCTCTTCTGGGAGGAGCACATCTGGAACATGGGCAGGGAGGGTCCGTCCGCCATCACCCGCAACGGCGAGCCGATTGCAGAGGCCCGTTACCTGACCGACGCCATCGTCGAAGAGACGAAGCGCTTCGTATCCGACGCCAGGGCCGAGGAAAGGCCCTTCTTCGCCTACGTGCCGTTCAGCGCGCCGCACACGCCTTTCCAGGCGCGCAGCGAGGACTTTCTCGCGGTGCGGGGTGCCGCAGACCACAACGAGCGCGTTTACCTCGCGATGATCCAGCGGCTCGACTGGGCCGTGGGCGAGCTTGTCCGATACCTGGAATCCCAGGGAATGCTCGACGACACGCTCATCGTCTTCACCAGCGACAACGGCGGGGCGGCGTATACCGGCGCCACGGACAACGGCCCTTTGCGCGGCGGCAAGTTCACCCACTTCGACGGCGGTCTCGCGGTGCCTCTCATTCTGGCCCAGCGCGACGTCCTGGCACCGCGATCCGTCCGCAGACCCGTCATCCTGACCGACCTGTTCGCAACCATTCTCCGTCACTGCGGGCTGGAACTCCCCTCGGACAGAACCTACGACTCTGTGGACCTGCTGACCGAACCGGACTCGGACACCGAAAGATCACTGTTCTGGCGCAGCGAATTCAACCGGACCGTGCGCAGGGGCTCGTGGAAGCTGGTCCAGAACCGGCGAGACGGTCAGCTGCAGCTGTTCAACCTCGCTGACGATCCCGGCGAGCAGCACGACCTGGCGGAGGACCAGCCCGCCGTCGTTGCCGAGCTCGTCACCGACCTCGACGCGTGGGAGCAGGAGATGGCGCCGGCCCTGTGGCCGCGCGTAATGAACTATCATTACGAGGACGCCATCGGGAGCTACTGGTTCGCGATCTGAGCCCGAGGCCCCCGGCGCGCGACTTCGAACGGTTGAGGGACGAGGGCCATGGCCACCGCTGAAAACGTCGACCCGAAGCTCTGGCAGATCCTGCAGAAGATGAAGACCCCGGATTTCGAGCCGACGACGCCGCTTTCGGGTCCAGCCCTGTCCAAACGACGGGTGGCCATCGTCACCACCGCCGCCATTCAGCGGGCTGGCGAGCGCCCCTTCTCCGCTCACGCCAGCGATTACCGGGTGATCCCGAGGGACGCTGCCGACTCCCTGACCATCGGGCACATCTCCGTCAATTTCGACCGATCCGGGTTTCAACGGGACTACAACGTGGTGTTCCCCATCGACCGGCTGGAGGAGCTCGCGCAGCGGGGAGAGATCGGATCCGTTGCCGACTATCACTACGCGTTCCTGGGATCCTCGAACCCGCTGAAGATGGAGGCAGCCGCAGGCCAGGTAGCCGGGCTGCTGAAACAGGACCGCGTCGACGCCGTGCTCCTCACACCCGTTTGACCCGCCTGCACGGGCACCGTGGGTGTCCTCGCTCACTACCTGGAACGCGCGGGCGTGGCCACCACGCAGATCAGCCTCATCAGGCTCCATACGGAAAAGATCCGCCCCCCCAGGGCGCTGTGGGTCCCGTTCCAGCTCGGGCGCCCCCTGGGAGACCCCGAGGACCCGGCATTCCAGACCCGCGTGCTCCGCTCAGCCCTGGCGCTGCTGGAGCGAACCGATGGCCCTGTTCTGGAGATTTTTCCGGACGATGCGCCCTCATCAGCAGCAACGGCCGCGGACGCCTGGGTATGCCCCATAGGCCTGCCTGCCGGAGCGCACGACCCCGATCCCGAGGCGGCTCTGCTGGACGAGATCGCCGCGATCCAGCCCTGGTACGAGCTCGCGCGCGAACGCCACGGGCGGACCACGGTCGGAGCCAGCGGGATGGACATCGCCGAGGTTGCCATACGTCTGAATGGCCTACTCGACCCGCAAGGCGCGGGCTCTTTCGAAGAGGCCGGAGAGAGCAGGAAGCAGCTCCATCATCTCGTCGGCGATCTGAGGGCGTACTACACCGAAGCCGCCACGGCACAGCCGGGCCGCACCGGCCTGACCCCATCGAGCAGAGAGATCGAGAACTGGTTCTGGGAGGAGACCGAGGCGGCTCAGATGCTTCTTCGCCTGCGCGATCGGCTGTCCGACAGCGCCGACCCGGAGCTCGCCTTTTTCGGCCGGCTGCTGACCGTACCCTTCAGCCACCAGCATCTGGCGCCGGCCGGCAGCTGAGCAGGCTCAGGTATTGCCGATGATGTGACCCAGCCAGTCATGATGGTGCTGGATCCGCAGCGGGACCCTATCGGGCTTTCCCCCTAGTTCGCGGGCCGCCGAGGCCGCGGCCCGCCTTTCGTCGAGGAGAATCGAAACCCGCCGGCGTTAATCGACCGGCGCCGGCACGCGGATGCGCGTGCCGATCATCAACCCGGATTCGCAGTTGGTGATCTCATCGAACGCCCGATCGGCAGCCTGGCCACCTTCAGACGTCAACCAGGCCGTGCGGTACGCGCCGAAAGACGGCATGTCCGCGCTGACCACCAGGTAGTAGACGTCCGCCGACGTGTTGGCGTAGAGCGGCGTCCAGCGGATCACGTCGACTTTCGCACCTGCGGATTTGGCGTGAGCAATCCAGCCCTCCTCGGCGGCCGTCACGTCGTCCATGGTAGCGTCTTCATTCAGGGTGCACGCGAAGGTCTCCAGAAACGCGGAAGGATCCACGTCGTCCGGCGCGCCGAGGCCGTCGTAGAGAGTCTCAGACAAGAAGACGTTGGAATCGCACCGCGAAATCTCCTCGAAGCGCGCGTCGGCCGCCTGACCCTGGGGGCTGTTGACGTAGGCATGCCCCCCGGCGGCGAACGAATTGAGATTTGACGAGGATCCGAGCCAGAAGAAATCAGCCCCCGTGGTTGCCCGGTACGGCGTCAGGATCGCCGCGAAGTAGTCGTCCAGCGGGCCAGCTCCCATGGCATCCATCTGCTCGTTCCAGAAGTCCACGGCGGCCCACAGGTCCTTGCTGCCTTTGCCGTCCTTGAAATTACACGCGAAGGCCTCGCTGATGCGGCCCGTCTCCTGGGCCACCGTCGTGCAGGACAGCACGAACAGCATGGCGATCGCGGTGATGATCGTTGAGACTTTCATTGGTTCCCCCCATTTGTCCCGTTCATCTTTCGTCACTCATGCGGGAACAGCGCGTCTAACCCAAAGGCCGTCCGCTTCCGGACCGCCGGTCGACGTCTCTCTTCCCCTGGTGATGATACGCTGCAGATTCGCAGCCTCGAAACCTTGCAAATCGTCACAAAACGATGCCCCAACTCGTGGCGAGGTCTGCTACATTTGGATCATTGCAATCATCAGTTTTGTCAGGTATGCGTTTTACTTTCCTGTTTCTGAGTATCCTGCTCGCCGCCACCCTTGCCGGCAACGCCAGCGCCGCGAGCTACCGATCAGCACCCTCCGAACCCGTGACCAACGGTTTCGACCCCGTTCAGCGTGCGGCTGAGAGGCGCGCGCTCTACGACCAGCTCTGGGTCGAAAAGCTCGTGGTGACGGAGCCGGGGGTCCGGGTTCGGCTCAACGACGAGGATCTCCGGGCTTTGAGCGAAACGGTGTCCCAGGGCAATCGCCAGGTCCCGGCAGAGCGACGCCAGCGCATCGGCGTGGTCAAGCCCGTCGCCCACGGCGTGGACTTCGCCGGCATGGGTGCCGCGCCCACGCGGCCAAAGTCGTTTGCCGGCGGCCAGCTCCTTGCGAGCGGCGGCGGCCTCACCTGGACGGCGCTCGTGCGAGCCGAGGGCGCCACCGCGAGCCGGCTGCACTTCACAGGGGTCAATCTGCCCGAAGGCGCCGAGCTCTTCGTCTTCAACGAGCGCGGCCAGGCCTACGGGCCCTATACGGGCTCAGGCCGCAACGGCAACGGCGCGTTCTGGTCCGAAGCGCTCATCGGCACCGACACCTACGTGCACCTGCGCGTGCCGGGCGG
>DATCZA010000061.1:0-69610 GCA_036526135.1 Pseudomonadales bacterium
GTCATCGGGATAGAGCTCGTCGTAGCTCGGTATCAGCACCGCGTTCACGCCGAGCTCCCGGGCGCGGCAAAGGTCCTCGCCGAGCGTCCCAGGGTAGCTGTCGAGATCGGCGGGATTGTTGAACTGAGTGGGGTTCACATAGATGCTCACAACCGTGTGGTCGTTCGCTTCCCGACTGCGCTGGAGCAGCTGGGCATGACCTTCATGGAGCGCGCCCATGGTCGGCACGAACCCGATCTCGCCGACGAGCCCGGCGCGGAACGCCCGCCAATCCCCGAGGCTGGAGAGGACTTTCACGCGTAGGACTCCGATTTCGACGGAAAGCAGCCGCGCTGGGTGTCGGCGTGAAACCGGTTGACGGCGCCGCTCACCGACTCGAACCCGTTGGCGTAATGACGCAGAAACTTGGGCTTGAAATCGGGATTCATGCCGAGCAGATCCTGCAGAACGAGCACCTGCCCATCCGTTTCCGGTCCGGCTCCAATACCGATCGTCGGAATGTCGATGGCCCGGGTGACCTTTGCGGCGAGCCGCGAGGGCACGCACTCGAGAACCAGCGCAAAGCAACCGGCCGCGGCCAGCGCCTCGGCAGAGGACCGCAGCTGCTCGGCGGCCTCGTCGGTCCGGCCCTGCACCTTGTGCCCGCCGATGGTGTGTACCGACTGAGGGGTGAGCCCGAGGTGTCCCATGACCGGAACGCCCGACTGCACGATGTGCGTCATCAGCTCGGCCTGCCCCGCTTCGCCCTCGATCTTCACGGCGTTTGCGCCGGCCTGCATCAGCGTCTGGACGGCGTCCATCGCGGGCTGCAGCCCCTTGCGGGCGGCAAGAAACGGCATGTCGGCGACGATGAATTTCGACGGCGCGCCCCGACGCACGGCGGCGACGTGCAACGCCATCAGCGCGGTATCCGCATGCACCGTCGAGTCGAATCCGTGCATGACCATCGCCAGGCTGTCACCGACCAGCAGACAATCCACCTCGGTCTGCTCCAGGATCTGAGCAGACCAGAAGTCATAACAGGTGACCATCGAGATTTTTTCTCGATTAAGTTTGCGCGCGGGAAAATCAAGCACATTCACTGCGGGGCCCTCCGGTTGCGATCACCGATGCAGTACCCGCACGAGCGGCGCACGCCGTTCTGCTTCAGGTACCTGTCCTTTCATCGGGATCAAGTCCAATTGCCTATGGCGGTTCAAATCTCTGCCTGGCGCCGACGTCAATGCGGGGCGCCACGGTCTCCGTGCTGAGCATCGGAGCCGCAGAAAACCCTACGTCACTCTCACAGGAAAGTCCATCCGCTCCGGTGAACGCGCAACGGGCGCAAAATGAGACCCAAAACCCCTTTCTCCTTCCGCGTGAATGGAGTTTCAGCCGGCCAGATCCTCCAGCAGTGACCAGATTCGGTCCAGCCAATCCAGATGTTCCGGCTTCATGAGCACCGACCGCAGACAGGTCACCGGTCCCTCGGGAATGTCCGCGCCCTCGGGCCAGCGGTGAGCAATCATCGACCCCGGCGCCTGGACCAGCGCCAGGTGCAGCCCGAGCTCACCGGCTTCCTCAAACAGGCGCCGGCCCGCCGCGCTGGCCTCCTCGGCATCTGCCCCCAACACCGCCCATGCGACGATGTCGAGCTCCGGCTGAACGAGGGGCAGGAACCTGTGGTGACCGGCGAGTCGGCCGTGGAGAGCTTCAGCGGCGTCGCGACAGCGCTCGAGCCCCCGGGCGAACTCGCCACCCGGCCTCGGGGGCAGCAACCGATGGGTTGCCCACAGCGCGACGGCCGCCGCCCCCGCCCGCGAGCATTCCAGGCTTATCTCCCCGAGATGCAGCGCGTCGGAGGTGAAGTACGTGTAAGGCGAGTCATGCTTGTAAAACGCGCCCACCGCCGGATCGCGAAACAGCACGCTGCCGCAGCCGTAAGGCTGCAGTCCATGCTTGTGCGGATCCACCACGATGGAATCGACTGCACCCATGGCATCGAAATGCCGACGGGTCTCTGCCTGAAGGTTGCCGGCGAGAACGAAATAGCCACCGTAAGCGGCATCGGCGTGCAGCCGAAACCCATAGCGGTGCCGTAATTCAACGATGTCGGCGAGAGGATCTACGGCTCCGAAGCCCGTGGTGCCAACGGTAGCGACCACCGTACCCACGCCACCGCGGCGGAGCCGATCCTCCAGCGCATCCATCCGCATCTTCCCCGAGGCATCTGCGGCGATCGGCTCGAACGGCAGCCTCAGCACGCCGCTCAGGCGCTCATGGGTATAGTGCGCCTGCTCCGAGGCGAGCACGACCCCACCGGGCTGCAGCGCGCCGGCGATCCACAGCGCTTCCAGGTTGGCCATCGTTCCACCGCTGGTGAGATGTCCGAGATGGGTCTGCCAACCGAACATGGCTGCCAGTTCCGCCACGGCCGCCCGCTCCATCTCGGAGCTGGCGCGGCCTCCATCCAGCGCGTGGTTGTTCGGATTGATGAGCATGGCAAGACCGTATGCGAGCCGGGCCACCGGATGCGGCGGCTTCAGCATCTGCCCCGCGTACAGCGGGTGGAAGTACGGGTAGTTGTCTGCGAGACGCTGCGCGGTCTCCCGCAGAACCTCGACCGCATCACGGTCGAGGAGCCCGGCGCTGAAGGCTGGAAGGTCGGCAAATGCTGCAGCGAGTCGACCAGCCATCTGCGCGAATATCTCCGACTCGGAGTCGTTCCACATCATCAGCCTAGCTCTCCATTGCCCTGCTCATGCCGCCGGATCAGCATGGGCGAGACCACCTAAGGATGAGGGCCCTGAGCGCTCGATCCCCCGACAGCTGCCCCTCATCGACCTCGGACGATCCTCCCTGCTAGGGATATCGCGCGCAACCCCGGGGCATCTGAACGGTTGCGCGTCGCATCGGTATCTGAGGGCTGTGCAATGCATTAGAATCCCCCGCTGCCCGCGACCCGACGGATCCAAACCCGATGAACTACAACCTCACCGAAGATCAACTCGCCATCAAGGATCTGGCCGAACGCTTCACGGCGGAGCAGATTACGCCCAACGCGGCCGAGTGGGACGAAAAGCACATCTTCCCGCGGGAAACCATCCGCGCGGCCGCCGAGCTAGGGTTCGGAGGAATCTACGTATCGGAAGCCTCCGAAGGCATTGGCCTTGGACGCATCGAGGCCGCCCTCATCATAGAAGCAATGGCCTACGGCTGTCCCTCCACATCGGCTTTCATCTCGATCCACAACATGGCCGCCTGGATGATCGACCAGTTCGGCTCCGACGACGTCAGAAAGCGCTTCGTTCCCGACCTGGTAACCATGGAGAAGGCGGCGAGCTACTGCCTCACCGAACCAGGAGCCGGGTCGGACGCCGCATCGCTGAAAACGAGAGCCGTGCGCGATGGCGATCACTACGTCATCAACGGCAGCAAGGCCTTCATTTCAGGCGGTGGCGAGAACGAAATTTACGTGTGCATGCTGCGCACGGGAGACGAGGGACATCGCGGGATTTCCTGCATCGTCGTCGAGAAGGACACGCCCGGCCTGAGCTTCGGCGCCCAGGAGCGGAAGCTCGGCTGGCATTCTCAGCCGACGGCGATGGTGAACTTCGAGGACGTGCGAGTGCCTGTTTCCAACCGGGTGGGCGAAGAGGGCGAAGGCTTTAAGATCGCCATGGCCGGGCTGGACGGCGGCCGGCTCAACATCGCCGCCTGCTCGATCGGTGGCGCGCAGCGCTGCCTCGACGAGGCCATTGGCTACGTGAAAGAACGCCGGCAGTTCGGCTCCGCCATCGCCGACTTTCAGAACACTCAGTTCATGCTCGCCGACATGGCCACCCAGCTGGCGGCAGCACGTGCGCTAACCCACATGGCCGCTCAGAAGGTGACGGAGAACGCGGCCGACAAGACCGAGTTTGCCGCGATGGCGAAGCTGATCGCCACGGATTCGGGCTCCAAGATCGCCAACGACGCCCTGCAGCTCCACGGCGGGTACGGCTACCTCATGGACTATCCGGTCGAGCGCTTCGTCCGAGATCTCCGCGTCCATGAGATTCTGGAAGGCACCAACCAGATCATGCGGATGGTGATCGGACGATCGCTGGTGAGCTGACGGCCGCCAGGCCCCGCTGCGGCAATCGCCAGGTCCCGCAACCAAGGCCCGACCGCACTCAGGCTGCAGGGTATGCGCTGCCACCGTCCACCTTGAGTACGGACCCGGTCGTGTAGCTGGAGGCAGCCGAGGCGAAGTACAGCGCAGCCCCGACGATCTCATCGGGCTCCCCGCCGCGCTGCAGCGGAATCGTCGTCTTTGCGCGCTCGTTGAACGCATCCATGTCCCACGCTTTGCTGATGTCCGTCAGAAAGGGCCCCGGCATGATGCAGTTGACCCGCACCTTCGGCGCGTACGCCCGGGCGAGGCCAAGCGTGAACGCGTTGATCCCCGCCTTGGCCATGGCGTAGGGCAATTCGGTCGGCGTCGGCTGGACAGCAGCGGTGCTGCTGACGTTGATGATCGATCCGCCGTCGCCCTCGGCCATGCGCGCGCCGATCAGCGCCGAGAGCCGGAAAGGGCCCCTGAGATTCACGTCGAGAACCTTATCGTAAAGCGCTTCGCTCACGTCCGGCAGGGAGCGATACAGAGGCGACATGCCGGCATTGTTGACGAGGACGTCCACCCGCCCGAAACGGGCATATACCAGTTCTGCCAGCCGGTCACCGTCCTGCCAGGAGCCCGCGTGGTAGGCCGCTCCCAGGCACTCCTGACCCGTGCCGGCCTGGATCTCCTGCGCTGCCGCGTCGCAGACCTCCTGCTTTCGGCTGGCAACGATCACCCGGGCACCCGCCGCGGCGAAGGCCCAGGCCATGTTCAGACCCAGTCCCCGGCTTCCGCCAGTGATGATCGCCACCTTTTCCGAAAGGTCGAAAATCTCGTTCGCCGTTTTCGATCCGGCCATGGTCATCTTGCTCCTCTAACCCGTTTCCACTGTGCCGCCGTCACTCGTCAGCGCCAAGCTGACGGGTTGCCGGCTCCTGCGCCGCCGCGGTCATTCATCTAAAGGCGGTTTCTTGATGAGATCCCTCACCTGCCGGGCACCCTCGGGCACCACGCCCATACCGTGCACCATGTTGTTGTTGGCATGGGACAGCTGCTGGAGAGTCATGGCGCTGCGCAGAGCGCTGAACAGGCCCTGTTCGTTCTGAGCCTGATTGATCGACTCCTTGGCCGTCTTGAGCCCCATCATTGGCTGCTCGGCTATCTCCCTGGCCATGTCGAGAGTCTCGTCGGCGAGATCCTCGAGCGGCACCACGCGGTTGACCATCCCCAGTTCCTTCGCCACGCGCGCTGTTATGGCGCGCCCGGTAAACAGCATTTCCTTGGCCTTGCGCACTCCGAATTCCCAGGGATGCCCGAAATACTCCACCCCGTTGACCCCGAAGGCCACGACGGGATCCTGAAAGGTGGCTTCCTCGCTGGCCACCACCAGATCGAAAGGCCAGACCAGCATGAGCCCGCCGGCGATCACCTTCCCCTGCACCTGGGCAATGGTGGGTTTGGGTATATTCCGCCAGCGCCAGCAGAGGTTGAAAAAGACTTCCTCTTCGAACGCCCAGTGCCCCTCGATGCCGGGCTGTTTGAATCCTCTGGACGTGCTCAATGCAACGTCTTTGAGGGAAACGTCACCCTCCCCGCCCATGGGACCGTGCCCGGACGAGAAATGCTTGCCGGCGGCCGCCACGATGATCACCCTCACGGCATCGTCCGAGGCTGCCTGATCGAGCGCCGCGTTGAGATCGTAGAGCATCTGCAGGTTCTGGGCGTTGGCCATCTCCGGGCGATTCAGAACGATGCGTGCGATACGCTCAGTCGGCTGCTCGTAAAGGACCGCCTTGTACTCAACACTGGCTGCGCTCATGGATTTCTCCCTAACGGACTAAAAATCTTCGACCTCCCGGGCACACGGCCTCTTGAGGACCACCGCGGCGTGGCGACGGCACGCCCGGCTCTCCGGCACTGGACATGAACACTCAGAAGGAGCGCGGCAGATCGAGCACATGCTCGCCGATAAAGCTCAAAATGAGGTTCGTGGATATCGGCGCGATCTGGTAGAGCCGGGTCTCGCGGAACTTGCGCTCGATGTGATACTCCTTGGCGAAAGCGAAGCCGCCGTGGGTCTGCATGCACACATCGCCGGCTCGCCACGAGCTTTCAGACGCGAGCATCTTCGCCATGTTTGCCTCAGCGCCGCACGGCTGACCGGCATCGAACATCCGGGCGGCCTTGTCCACCATCAGGGAAGCCGCCTCCACGTCCGCATAGCAGCGCGCGATGGGAAACTGGACGCCCTGGTTCTGCCCGATGGGTCGATCGAACACCATCCGCTCCCTGGCGTACGCGCAGGCTTTGTCGATGAAATAGCGCCCATCGCCGATGCACTCGGCGGCTATGAGGATGCGTTCAGCGTTCATGCCGTCGAGAATCACCTTGAATCCGCGGCCTTCCTCACCGAGCAGGCTCTCACGAGGTATGACGAGATCATCGAAGAAGAGCTCGCAGGAGTGATGGTTGATCATGGATTCAATCGGGCGGATGGTCAGGCCGTTGCCCTCGGCAGCCTTGACGTCGACGATGAATGCGGAGAGCCCCTCGGTCTTCTTGGTCACCTCTTCCTTGGGCGTAGTGCGCGCCAGAAGCACCATCAGATCTGAGTGCTGAATCCGGCTGATCCAGACTTTCTGCCCGTTGACCACGTAGGAATCGCCGTCAAGGCGTGCCGTGGTTTTCAGGCTGGTGGTATCCGTACCCGTGGTCGGCTCGGTCACTCCGAAGCTCTGCAGGCGCAGCTCCCCGGAAGCGATTTTGGGCAGGTATTTCCGTTTCTGCTCGTCGTTTCCGTGACGCAGTACCGAACCCATCACGTACATCTGAGCGTGGCACGCGCCTGCGTGGGCGCCCGATCGGCAGACCTCTTCCATAACCGCCGCGGCCTCGAGCACGCCGAGCCCGGCTCCCCCGTACTCCTCCGGAATCAGCACGGTGAGGAACCCCGACGTGGTCAGCTCTTTGACGAACTCGGTGGGATAGCCGTTGATTCGATCGAGTTCCAGCCAGTAATCCTCGCCATACTGCGCACACAGCTGCCTGACGGCATTGCGGATCTCCGCGAGCTCGTTTTCCTTTGACATCGCACTTCCCCGGAACCAGGCGGAACGATACTGCATGCGACACCGCGATTCACGTTCCAGCGCCAACTCGGTCCCGCGCTCCCGCAAAACGATGAGGCCACCGGACGTCGCGCAGCCAGTTAACAAACTTTTACAACCTCCATTTTTATAAATTAATTCATTATTTTCATGAGGTTACGAATTTTTTCTCAATCATTTTCTGCTCATCGCAAATCCATGGTATTTGGGACGTTTCCGCAGCCTTCTGTGACACATTTGCACCATGGCTAAAACGTCAAAACATCTGATCGGATCAATGGCCGTCGTTCTGGCAATGGGTTGCGCCGCAAATGCCATCGCCGACGAAGAAGCCGTTGACTCCCTGCAGTTCGAGGAAACGTTCGGGTTCGACATCAGCCAGTATCAGCTCGACGATTACACCGAGGTAACCGGGTGGAGACTGTCCGACAGGTGGTATTTCGGCCGTCAGAAGGGGGTCGACTCGGGTCTGGGTTTCGTCTGGCAGGACGAGGCTGACCAGATGAGCATATCGACCAACGGCATCCGCTTCACGCGCCGTTTCTGAGTATCCGGTCCGCCTCTCAGGGAGGGCCTTCCGGTCCCCCACAGCCGGTCGTCCGCGTTACCCGATACGGGTAGTATTAGCTCGTAATCCCCTACGGAGCCCGTCGATGCCCGTCACCATTCCTGACCCCGATCCGAACAACGCCTGGCGGCTCGAGACTCCAGGCAGCCAAGGCTGGACGCGCACCGCACGTGCAACCGACCCCGATCGTTACTTCGTCGTCTCCGCAGACGGCCATGTGCAGGAGCCATCGGATCTGTGGCGAACGCGCATGGACGCGAAGTACCGCGATCGCCTGCCCGGTGTCGCCATGGACGCTAAGGGCCAAAAGTTCCAGAAGACGGAGGGCTTTCGGCCTCTGCGGCTGCAGAACATCAAGTTCGAAGGTGAGGACGCTCTGCGCAACCAATCCGGCCATACACCCGAAGAGCGTCTGGCCGATCTTGCAGCGGACGGCGTCGATTGCGAAATCCTGTTTCCGAACAAAGGGCTGACCATGTGGGCCACACCGGATGCCGCCTTCAGCCAGGCCATGTGCCGGGTGTTCAACGATTGGGCATGGGAAGTTTTCGGCCCTTACAACGATCGGCTCGCGCCCATGGCCTGCGTGGCGAGCGCCGACATACCCGGAGCAGTCGAGGAGATTCAGCGCTGCGCCAGGTTGGGCTTTCGCGGCGTGACCCTTCCCTGCAAACCGGTGTGGGGCGCTCCGGATCACGAGGCGCTCAACTACAACCTGCCGGATTTCGATCCGCTGTGGGCATGCGTGCAGGATGCGGGTCTGCCGGTCACCTTCCACGTTTCCACCGGGCGCGATCCGCGCACGGCTCGCGGCAATGGCGGCGCCGTCATCAACTACGCCGTGCATTCGCTGGCCCCGACCATGGAGCCCATCGCCAACATCTGCGCGTCCGGCGTGATCGATCGTTTCCCGAAGCTCCGGTTCGGAACCATAGAGGCGGGCATCGGGTGGGTGCCCTGGACCCTCGCGGCGCTGGACGAAGCCTACAAAAAACACCACATGTGGGTGAGGCCGAAGCTCAAGATGCTACCCAGCGACTACTTCCGGCAGAACGGCTTCGCCAGCTTCCAGGAGGATCAGCCCGGGCTGGACCTCGCCCGCGAGCATCGGCTGATCGACAATTTTCTGTGGGCAAACGACTATCCCCACCACGAGGGCACATGGCCTCATTCGGCCGAGGCCATCGAGCGAACCATGGGCCACCTGACGGATTCCGAGAGAGCAAAGATCTTGGGTCTCAACGCGGCAAGTATCTTCGGCTTCGAGGTCCCGCGGGGGAAGGCCTAGGAGTCAGGCGTCCAGGCGGCGAACGACCGCGTCGCGCGGCGGCGGGTCTCCGCAGGGCCCCGACTGATGGTGGACTAGGCGCGCTTCGCCGTTCTCAGCGATGAACAGGTTCATGGCGACCAGCACCGTCCCTGGCAGAACCTCGTAACAGACCACCGCAATGCCACTGCCGAACTCCACCGCCCGGGCGCCGTAGAACTCCACCTCGGGCTGATCGGGATTAGCGAGGATCTGTCGCCAGCTGTCGATGACCGACTCACGGCCTACAAGCGCCGGCCACCCGGGATGAATGCAGACAAGCGGGTGCTGCCGTGACCAGAGCTGCTCCATGGCATCCGAGTCGCCGGCCGCGAAAGCGAGATAGAACGACTCGTTGGCAAACAGTGCTTCGTTCGGATGCATGATGGCGCGAGTATCCACGCTCTGGGAGAATGGCTCAAGGCGAGTTCGCCCGGCGTCCGTCGTTGCAAATGGAGCCGGCTTTTCGTGAAATGGGGGCGACTCGGGTCGGACTTCTGCTTTGAGCACGCTGCACAAACCCACTTGCCTGATCGCTCTTTTTCTGAGCGTGACGCTCATGACGCCACCGGGCTGGACGGCGGCCAGGGAAATCGGTCCCAATCACTGGGCCGGCGTGTCTCGCGTCGTTGCGTTCGGAGACGTCCACGGCGCGCACGACCAGATGGTCACCGCATTGGAATCCGCTGGCGTGGTCGACGCCGAGCTCAACTGGGCCGCCGGCGACACGCATCTGGTGAGCCTCGGCGATCTGCTCGATCGGGGCGCGCATTCCCGGCAGACCATGGATCTGCTGATGAGATTGCAGAGGCAGGCCAAGGGAGCAGGCGGCCGGGTGCACGTCGTCCTGGGCAATCACGAGCTCATGAATCTGACCGGCGACATGCGCTACGTGGCCGCCGATGAGTTTGCGGCGTTTGCAGACGATGAAGATCCGTCGGTGCGCGAGGCGGCGCGCGAGGCGTTTGTCGCCGCGGCGGACCCCGCTTCCGGCAAGGACCCATCTGTGGAGTTCGACGAGCGGTACCCGGCCGGATACTTTGGTCACCGGGCGGGATTTGCCGCGGCCGGCAGCTACGGAGACTGGCTGCTGCAGCTGCCGCTGATGGTGGTCGTCAACGAGACCGCATTCGTCCACGGCGGGCTCCCCGCGCTGATCGCCGATCAGACGCTCGAAGAGATCAACCGGCAGTACCAAAGGGACCTTGGCGAGATCATGGCGTTGGGCGGCCGGCTGGCCGATGCAGGATGGGTCAGCGCCGAGCGCGATCTGCTGCTGCAGGACGATGCGGTGCTGGCGCGGCTGGAAGCCGCCGCCGAGGGAGACGACGGCGATCTTTCCCGAGCGGGCACGCGTTTCATTGAGCTCGTAAGAGGCCCCCTCTTCGGATCCCGAGGACCGAACTGGTATCGAGGCACCGCCATGTGCCACGCCTCCCTCGAAGAGACGGTGTTGAAGGCTGCGCTGAAAGCCCTGGGAGCAAAGCGCGTGGTCGTGGGTCATACCCCCACGTCGAACCGCCGCGTTCAGCAGCGAATGGACGGTCGCGCGATCCTTGCCGATACCGGCATGCTCCGCTCTTACTACAGTGGCCAACCCGCCCCGGTGGTGCTGACCGGCGACGATATCGAGATTCTCTACCCTCTGAGTGAAACCCGCGCCGATGCTCCTGACGTCATCGACCCGCTGGCACGCTACGGGCTGGATCAGCCGCGGCTGGAGGCCGTCATGAGCAATGCAGCCATCGCAGAAGTCAGCACCGCCGGGACGGGCCAGCGGTTTACCACCGTCACGCTGCTCGACGAAGGCAAACGGTACGAGTTCGCGTTCGAACGCGGCCAGGGTTCAGACAACGATCGCAAGGTCGGCGCTTACCGCCTGTCCCGCCTGCTCGAGCTCAACGTCGTGCCCGTAACGGTCAGCCGCACCGTCGAGGGCGCCAAAGGCGTGCTCATCGCCCTGCCGGAGAAGCGCGTTTCGGAGACCGAGCGGGCAAACCAGGGACTGAGCCGTTCGAACTGGTGCAGCTTCGGCAATGACTACCAGCTGATGTACGCTTTCGACGCGCTGATTCGCAACGAGCAGCGTACTACCGATACGATGATCTACGACCAGGAAGACTGGCAGCTGACGCTCATCGGCCACGAGGCGAGCTTTGGCAACGGCACCGACCTGCCCGCCTACCTGGCGGCGGTAGAAAAGATCCTACCGGCAGCCATGGCCGCGCGCATGGCAGCCATGAACGAAGACAGCCTCACGGCTGCCTTAGGCGACCAGCTGAGCAAACGGCAGATTCGCGCGTTGCTCAAGCGGAGGGACCGAATGATCAAAGACTGGCAGCTCCAGGCTCTGTAATGCGCAAGTCGACACGAGCATCTGCGCCCGTCTTCATCATCACGGTTTACTACGTCGTCCTCCTGGGCGGCTTCATGGCGGCATCCAGCTATCTGCCCGGTCTGCGGGTATACCTCCCGGTCGACGGCATCTCAGAACTCATCGAGCGGGGCGGCGCCTCTTTCGAGCCCGTCGAGATCATCAGAACCGCCATCGTCGAGGCACCCCATATGGCCCGGCTGGCCCTGGGCATGATCGGGGCCACCCTGTTGATGCTGCCCATCTCCTGGGTGTACTTCATCACCACGCCGAAGAGCGCCGTGGATCGCTCGTTTGCGCAGACGATGATCATGCTGCCCATCATCGTTGCCGGCATTGCCATGATCGTACAGAACAGCATCGCGCTGGCGTTCAGCCTGGCCGGCGTCGTGGCTGCGGTGCGATTCAGATTCACGCTGACACAGCCCTCTTACACGCTCTATATATTTGCCGCCATAACCATTGGTCTCGGCGGCGGCATTGCCGCTATCGAAATTTCGACGGTGGTCTCCATTGCCTTCGTCTACGCCACCATGCTCATGTGGATGTCGGACTACGGCGCGGATATGAATACCAGCTTCTTCTCATTTCTGACGGGACGAGACCGTCGTGAAGAAGATCCTTAGGGCTTTTGCCAGTCTGGCAGCCTGTATAGCCTTCAGTTTCCTTCCCGGATGTGGTTCCCATGACGAAACCTTCGCGTTCGGCGGTTACCGCTTCGCCACCGATACCTTTCAGCAGTGGAAACTGCCGAAGTCCCTGAGGGAAATCTCGGGCCTTGCCGCCACCGCGGACGGGCGGCTGTTTACGCACGGCGACGAGAGAGCCGAGATTTACCAGATCGACTACCGGGACGGCAAGCTGGTGAAGTCGTTCAGGCTGGGAATCTCGTCGGACAGCAGGCCGGTCAAGGGCGATTTCGAAGGCATCGCCGTACGCGACAGCGAGCTATACCTGATTACCAGCAACGGGATCCTCTACCGCTCACAGATCGGCGGCGACGGGTCGACGATGCCATACCAGACCTTCAATTCAGGCGCGGGGGATCTGTGTGAGGTTGAGGGCCTGGCCTACCGCCCGCAAACGGACATGCTGCTGATCGCGTGTAAAGAGGTTCGCAAGGTGGAGTTCGAGGACAAGGTCGTCGTGCTGCAGTGGTCTCCGCAGACTCGGCGCCTGGAGCGCGACATGAGCATCCTGATCAATCAATCGTCCACGGGTGGCCGATTCAGCGCTTCCGGAATCAGCGTTTCGCCACGCAACGGTAATCTGCTACTGGTCTCCGCTCGGCAGCGAAGGCTCCTTGAGGTGACACCTGAAGCCCACGTCGTCGCCGTATTATCGCTTCCCATGGAACGCTATCATCGACAAACTGAGGGCATCGAGGTGACGGGCAGCGGAACCCTCGTTCTAGCTGACGAGGGCGGAAATAAAAGGGGCCGACTTGGAACTTATCGAGGCAGAAATTAAGCCGCCCAAGACCATCATCATGGTCCACGGCCGCGGCTGGAAGCCTGCAAGGCAAGCGCTCGAGTCACTCTGGGTCGAATCTCTACGGACCGGCCTGCAACGTGACGCGGAAAGCCAGTCGACAAGCGTTGCGCTGGATATGGCGAAGATCCAGATGGTCTATTATGGCGACCTGACCAACGCCATCAGGGCCGGGCGCGGAAAAGCCTATGACGAGGCCCTCGACCTTGCGGACCTGACCAACGCGCTGGACTCCCTGAAAGCGCTGCACACAGCCAAGAAGTTTCGACGCGCCCGTTACGAAGCCCTTCCTGGTCGCAGCTCGCTGGAGGAGTTTTTGGCCGACATCGGCGCACCGATTCTCTCCACACTGCGGCTGACCGACAAAGTCATCGGCCGGCGAATGCCGGAGGTCGTCGCTTACTGGGACGATCGGGACGGTTTCAGCTCCCAAATCTGCGCGAGGCTCTTGAACGAGATCCGAAAAGCCAAGGACGAAGATTCCGACATTCTCGTCATTTCCCATTGCCTCGGCACGATCGCGGCGTATGACGCCTTCTGGGAACTCTCGCGCGGCCAAGATGCCGACCCGAGCGCAAAGATCGACACCTGGATCACCATGGGCTCTCCCCTCGGAGATGAGTTCGTCAAACGACAACTCGCCGGCGCCTCTGAAGCCGGCGAGCGCCGGTACCCCTGCAACATTCTCAACTGGTACAACGTCGCTGCAGAGGACGATTTCACCTGCCATGACGAGACCGTTGCCAACGACTTCAGCCAGATGCTCGACTACCACCTGGTCAGTCGAATACGCGACTTCCGGATCTACAATCTGGCGCTTCGATACGGGCGCTCGAATCCGCACAACGCGCTCGGCTACCTCGTCCACCCCAGAGTGTCTAGCCTGGTCGGGGAATGGCTGCTTGCCGATCTGAGCTAGCGCAGACTCCGACAGGCTTCCGCTATGTTCTCTTCAAACGACTCGGAGTCGTCCAGATCGCCATAAAACTCGTCAATGAACCGCGACAGGTCGCGGCGGGTGCGATCCGAAAATCCCTCTACCTCATCAACCAGCGCGTAAATGGCCTGACGCTTGGACTGAATCGTCTCCACCGCGGCATCGAGATACTCGGTTCCGCGACAGAATCCCCTGTACTTGCGATCTCTTACGTTACGCTGGCCGAGCCCATCCGGCGGCACAGCGTACGGCGCATCGACCAGCCCCGACACGTCAAAATCATAAGGGATGGGAATGACCTCTCCAGCGGCATTGGAGAACAGCACCGAGTTGTGGCAGCAGGCTTCGCCAACAGGTCCTGCAAGAAAAGAAAAGTCGGTGTTGCTGATCAGATACTGGTACAACTCCGCGAGCGCGGCAGCAGCCGGCTCATGGGCGGATGGAGCAACCTTCGCCACCGACAACGGCTCCAACCCCAGACGGCGGGCAACGCGGTCTTCATGCTCGATGACGAAGCTTGGCTTGGTCGTCACCTTATCCTTGCGATCGGTATCCACGTAGTTGACACGCATCAGGCGCACCCGAAAAGACGTATCCGTGAGCAGGTTTAGGATTCGATACGCCAGGTATTCCTTAAGGACCAACTGCTCGTAGGAGGCCGATGTCTTGCAGTAGGCCACGAGCTTGAGCTTGTCCTGCTTCTCGAACAGGGTATCTTTGACGTCTTTCTTTGCGAGGTTGAGGCGAATGGGCGGGAAAGAACACACATCCCTCACACGCCTCGACTTGCCACGGGCACGCAAACGCACCGGCACCGTGTGCTCACCTGTTGCGTCGCTGAACGTCAGCGTGCCCGGTCGCTGCTGCTGCTTGTCGTCATTGTCCCGAGCGATGGACTGAAACGGACCGGACAACGTGATCTCTAGCAGGTCGTTGCTCGCAAACAGCGGATCCGGACCCGCGGGCTCCTTACCGGGGTCCGCAGCCCAGCTGGAGGATCCCGCCAGCATGGTTACGAGCACCAACGCACGGATCAACATCTGTAATGCCCCCCAAACAATCTCATCGCCTGTTTCGGACGCCGCTTCGAGCCCGCCATCAGCGAAGGAGCCTTTCCGCTCAATCGACTTTCTGTTGAGCTCCGATCCATCTGCTACCCTTTGAGACTGCATGAATCGTTGACAAGGGTCAATTGAACAGCCGACCGTCGCGAACAGTGTCTGATCGACAGGCGTAGCGACCTGGCGTTAACCTAGCGGCAGCTTTACGGAGAACGACATGCAGCGCAGCGAAGCCAACGATGGCCGGTGGGCACGAAGGGCCTTTCTCCGATCGGGGGCCTTGACGGGAACCATGGCCGGCCTGCCATTTGCCCGAGGGGCGGCACAAGCACCGGAAAACGGTCGCGTTCGCCACTACGCGAAACTCGGACGCACCGGGTTGCAGATATCCGACATTTCTTTCGGCGCCAGCCGCCTGCGTCGCGGGGAGACCGACGTGGTCCGGCACGCCGTGGACCGCGGCGTCAACTACTTCGATACGGCGGACAGCTATACGGGCGGACAGTCCGAAATGGTCATCGGCGAAGCCCTCAGCGGGATGCGCGACCGTCACTACATCGCCACCAAGACCATGGCCGGGGCCTATGACTCCGCTGACCGGATCATGCAGGCACTCGAAGGCAGCCTGAAGCGCCTGAAGACGGACTACGTCGACGTCTACTTCAATCACGCGGTCAACGATGTTCAGCGCCTCGAGAACGACGCATGGTTCGAGTTCGCAGAGCGAGCAAAAGCCCAGGGGAAAATCCGCTTCACCGGCATTTCCGGACACGGGGGGAGGCTCAACGAGTGCCTTCAGCATGCCCTGGACGAAGACCTGGTTGACGTGATCCTCGTCGCCCACAATTTCGGCCAGGACCCGGCGTTCTACGAAGGGTTGACGCGATCGTGGGATCTGGTGGCTACCCAGCCCGACCTGCCTGCGACGCTTGCTCGAGCCAAGAGGGACGACATCGGCGTCATCGCGATGAAGACGCTCGTGGGCGCAAGGCTCAATGACATGCGCCCCTACGAGCGGGACGGATCCACTTTCGCCCAGGCCGCCTTCCGCTGGACGCTCAGCAATCCCCACGTGGACGGTCTCATCATCAGCATGACGTCCACTGACCGCATAGACGAGTTCCTGGCGGCGTCAGGGACCGGAGCCCCCGGGCCGAAAGACCTTGCCCTGCTGCGTCGTTACGCGCAGCTAAACAGCGTTACCTACTGTCGGCAGGCGTGCAGCGCGTGCGAGAGCTCGTGCCCCTACGACGTGCCGATCCCCGACGTGCTTCGGATGCGAATGTACGCAACCGACTACCAGGACGTCGACTTCGCGCGGCGCGAGTACGCGGCTCTCACCACGGACGCCGCCGCCTGCTTGTCCTGCTCGGGTGAGCCATGCGCGAGCGCCTGCATCTATGGGCTCGACGTCAGCGCCCTGTGTGCGCCCACGCACCGCATGCTGGCCTGATTTCAATGAGGACGCTCTACTACGACTGCTTCAGCGGCATCAGCGGAGATATGCACATCGGTGCCATGGTGGATGTGGGCGTGCCGGTCGACTACCTGGCAACCGAGCTCGACAAGCTCTGCCTAGCTGACGAGTTTCGACTGCAGATCGAACCTGCCAGCAAGATGGGTATCGCAGGAACGAAGGCTACCGTGGTCATCGACCCCGCCAGACCGCAACCTCCGGCCCGGCACCTCGCAGACGTTCGCTCCATCATCGAGAGCGCAGGCTACGAGGAGCCCGTGGCCACCACGGCCCTCGGTATCTTTCAGCGAATCGCAGACGCCGAGGCTCTGGTCCACGGCACCACGCCAGACAAGGTGCACTTCCACGAGGTCGGGGCGACCGACTCGATCGTCGACATCGTCGCTGCGGCTGTGTGCATTCACCAACTTGCCGTCGACCGGGTGATGTGCGGCCCCATCGAGGTGGGCAGCGGCGTCGTTCGCTGCGCGCACGGCATCATGCCCGTCCCTGCGCCCGCCACCGCGCTTCTGCTCGAAGGCGTGCCCTGCCACTTCGGGCGTGTGGACGGAGAGGCTACCACCCCGACCGGGGCAGCCATCCTCAGGGAGATCGTCGACGACTTCCAAGCGCCACGCAATTTTCGAGTCGCAAAACTCGGCTATGGCATCGGCCAGAAGGACTTCTCCGTGCCCAACGTCCTGCGCGTCATGCTCGGTGAAGAGGAAGCCGCTGCGGCGGCCGAGCCGTACGAGGTCGAGTCGAATCTCGAGGTGGAGTGCAACATAGACGACATGAGCGCCGAAGCCTTTCAGCCACTCGTTCAGGACCTGCTCGACGCTGGCGCTAAGGACGTCTTCCTCACGCCGGTCATCATGAAGAAGTCCCGTCCCGGGACCAAAGTCACCGTGCTGGTCGGCGAGGAGCGCTTCGACGCCACGTTGGAAGCCCTGTTCGCCGGCTCTACCACCATCGGTGCCCGCGTTCACCGCGTCGAGAAGCGGATGCTCCCCCGGGAGGCCCGGCGGATGACCACCTCTCTGGGCGAGGTCCGCATCAAGCTCGTCACCCGCCCCGACGGACGTCGGACCTGGAAAGTCGAGCACGACGATCTGGTTGCCCTGGCGGAACGCCACGCCATGAGCTACCTGGACGTCAGGCATATGATAGAGGTCGAAGCCCGGCGGGAGCTCGGTGACTCATGAGCGCGCAGCACGACGAGCTTGCGGCTCTGCTGGAGGCATATCGCGAGGGCACGGTTGCGCTGGATGAAGCGTTGTCGGGCATTCGCGCGGCGTTCTTTCAGGACCTGCAGCACAGCACCATCGACCATGACCGTCGGCGTAGAACCGGCGCGGCAGAGGTCATATACGGCCAGCACAAGACCCCGCAGCAGATTGCCGACACCTTCGCCGCCCTGGCCGAGACGGGCGGTGACGTTCTCGCCACCCGGGTGAGCGCCGAGGCTTACGAGCTCCTCGAGGCCCGAGTGCCGCACGCACGCTACCACCGTGATGCGGAGCTGGTGATGCTGAAGCAGAGCGAGCCCGACCCCGCGCCCACGAAGATCGCCGTCGTCACCGCCGGCACGTCCGACTACCGGGTGGCCGAGGAAGCCGCGCTGACCGCCGAGTTCTACGACAGCCCGGTTATCCGCATCAGCGACGTCGGCGTGGCCGGCCTGCACAGGTTGCTGAGCCGGATCGACGCCATCCGCGCCGCTCGGGTGGTCGTTGTGGTTGCGGGGATGGAGGGCGCTCTGCCCAGCGTGATCGGAGGGCTGGTGGATAAACCCGTGATCGCCGTGCCCACGAGCGTCGGTTACGGCGCCGCGTTCGACGGGGTTGCCGCCCTGCTCGGAATGCTGACGAGCTGTGCATCCGGCGTCGGCGTCGTTAACATCGACAACGGCTTTGGCGCGGGTTTCCTCGCCAACATGATCAACCGCCTCTGAGAGACTGCACGTGGACGCCAAACTTGGTGCGAAATACGAGAAGCTGAAACGTCGAATCGCGGCGTTTGATAGCGCGATCGTCGCGTTCTCGGGCGGCGTCGACAGCTCGCTCGTCGCGTACGTTACCGCTGAAGTTCTGGGGCCCAGGGCGCTGGCGGTAACTTCCGGCTCAAAGAGCCTGAAGCGGAGCGACCTTCATCTTGCCGTCGAGCTGGCCGACAAATGGGGTATGCAGCATCGCGTCATCGTCACCGATGAGCTCAGCAAGCCGGATTATCGGGCCAATCCCATCGACCGCTGCTTCCACTGCAAATCGTCTCTGTACGCCGCGCTGACGGCCATCGCCCGGGAAGAGGGTTACGCCATGATCTTCAGCGGGACGAATTGCGACGATCTGGGCGATCACCGGCCGGGCCTCAAAGCGGCAGACGATCACGGCGTGACCGCCCCGCTGGTCGAGGCCGGTTTCGGAAAGGCCGATATCCGGGCTTTAGCCGACGAGCTCGGATTGGACAATGCTCAGAAACCCCAATCCGCCTGCCTTTCGAGTCGTTTTCCCTACGGAACGGCCATCGACGAGAACCGATTGGCACAGGTCGAACAGGCCGAGGATGTGCTGGCGTCTTTCGGTTTTACGCAGTTCCGTATCCGGCATCACGGGGACGTGGCGCGGCTCGAACTGCTGCCCGACGAGATACCCGCCGCGCTCGATCGTGCGGCGGACATCGAGTCGGCCATTCGCGCCTGCGGCTACCGGTTCGTTGCCGTGGACCTGCGAGGTTTCCGGTCCGGATCTCTGAACGAAGGCATGGTCAAGGTGGTCAACCTGCCCGCCTGACCCGGAGGGCTCGTTGCACCGTCCTGGACCGTTGGGCCATGATTACAGTCACTCGAGCAAGCAGCGGATCGACATGATCGAGAAAATTCCTTTTGGCCGCACGGGCCACGAGAGCACCAGGACCCTATTCGGCGCGGCCGCGCTGGGAAGCATGAGCCCGGAGCGCGCCGAGGGCGTCCTGGCCACCCTGCTGGAGCATGGGGTCAATCACATCGACACGGCGGCAAGCTACGGCGATTCCGAGCTGCGGCTGGCGCCCTGGCTGGCAGCAAATCGGGCGAGCTTCTTTCTCGCCACCAAAACCGACCAGCGGACGGGCTCCGCAGCCCGTGCACAGCTCGAAAGGTCGCTGGAGCGCTTAGGCGTGGATCAGGTCGATCTCATTCAGATGCACAATCTGGTCGACGAGCAGGAGTGGGAAACCGCAATGGCCCCCGGGGGCGCCCTGGAGGCACTGATAGACGCCAGAGCCGAAGGCCTGGTCCGCTTCATCGGCGTCACCGGTCACGGTACCCGCGTCGCCGCGATGCATCTGAAAAGCCTCGAGCAGTTCGACTTCGACTCCGTGCTCCTGCCCTACAACTTCACGATGATGCAGCAATCTGACTACGCGGCAGACGTGGAAGCGCTGCTGAAGATCTGCAAATCCCGAAACGTCGCGGTGCAGACGATCAAGTCGGTGGCGCGCCGGCGGTGGACGGACGACGACGCGGACAAGCGTTTCAGCTGGTACATGCCCCTGCGCGACCGGGAAAGCCTTCAGCGAGCCGTGCACTTCGTCCTCTCCCGCCCCGGCCTCTTCCTCAACACCTCCAGCGACGCGACCATACTTCCGCTGATCCTGGAGGCCGCGAGCCAGCCTGCCGAGGCGCCGGATCCGGACGCCATGCGTTGCGACGTGAACGCCCTAGGGATGGAACCGCTGTTCGTCCGCGGCGTCTCTGACACGATCTGACGCAACAACCCTGTGGGCCAGAGCATCGCCATCGTCGGTTCGGGCATCTGCGGGATGTGCACGGCCATGACGCTCGCGGGGCAAGGGCACGACATCACCGTGTTCGACAAGGACGTCTCGCCACCTGCAGGCAGCGCAGAGGAGGCTTTTTTCAGCTGGGAGCGTCGGGGCGCCGCGCAGTTCCGACACCCGCATGCGTTTCTGGGCCTGATGTGCAACCTGATCGAGGAGCGCTACCCTGAGCTTCTCGATGCCTTTTACGCTGCTGGAGCGAGACGGGTCGATTTACAGGAGATGCTCCCGGCGGAGCTGCGAGAGAGTTACCGACCCGTGAGGGGTGACGAGAAGCTCTGGGTCCTGCTCTGTCGCCGAGCCACCATAGAGACCATCATTCGCCAGTACGTGGGCGCTCTTCCCGGGATCAGGATCGTGAATCCCTGTAAGGTCACGGACCTCATTACAGACTCGGAAGGGGGCCGTCTGCAGGTTAAGGGGCTCATGATTCAGCGTGAGCACGAAGGCGAGGTGACACCGTTTCAAGCAGACGTCGTCATCGACGCGAGCGGACGGCGAACCCGCTTTCCGCGGTGGTTCGCACAACGGGGTTGCACCATCCCCGAGGAAAAACATGATGCGGAGCTCGTCTACTACACGCGGCATTACCGCCTGAAGGAGGGCCGATCGGAGCCTGCCCGAAGCGACCGTTCCGGGGCGGGCGATCTGGGGTACCTCAAGTTCGGCGTGTTCCCTGGCGACAACGGCCACTTCGCTATCATTCTGTGCGTGCCCACGCCCGAGACCGCCATCAGAAAGGCCGTCCGCAGCGGCGACCTGTTCGACAGGATCTGCTTGAGCATTCCAGGCCTCGAACCCTGGCTGGCCGATGGCCGCGCAGAGGCCACCACCGATCCATTCGGCATCGGCGACATCAACGCCGTATGGCGAAACTTCGTCCGCGACGGCCAACCGCTGGCCGCGAATTTTTTCGCCATTGGCGACGCCGCCGTGCGCACGAACCCTTTGTACGGACGCGGATGCAGCACCGGGCTCCTGCATGCCAGCATTCTTACTGACGTGCTCGCCGAGACATCAGACCCGGTCGAGCGAGCGCTGGCCTTTCATCAACGCACGGTGAGCGAGCTAAGGCCCATTTACGACGCGAGCCTGGGCGAGGATCGCCGCGGCATCAAACGCGCAACGGCGAGCATGGCGGGCGGGCTGCTCGAACCGCCGCGGACCTTGCGCCGCTGGTTCGCGCTGGCATTCGGCGACGCGCTGAGCGCCGCTTCCCGGGAGCAGGCCCACGTGCTGCGCGGCGCCTTGCGTTCGTTCCATCTGCTCGAAAAGCCCGGAGAGTTCCTGAACGACTGGCGTATCCGGCGCACCGTGCTGCGCTACATGCTGCGCGGGCGCAAGCGTAACGCGACCATGCGTCTGCAGCCTGGACCGGAGCGTGTCGAGCTCCACGAGCTGCTCGGTTTGCAGGCCCCCGAGCCCACAGCCGAACCTGCACCGTAAACCCTGTACAATTGCCCTGAAGTCTTCGAGCATCCGGAATGCCTTCAACGGGGGAAACATGAACACGAGCGCCTGGCAGGTCTTTCACGTCGACGATCTCAAGTCGAAACTCAAGGGCGGCGCGGTGGAGTACAAAGAGTTTCTGCGGGTGCCCTCGGTCTCTTGTGGTCTGTATCACCTGGCCGCAGGCTCTCAGGACATGCAGACCCCTCACGACGAGGACGAGATGTACTTCGTCGTCGACGGCCGAGCCCGGCTGAAGGTAGGCGACGAGATATACGAGGTGCGGCCGGGATCCGTCCTCTACGTTCAGGCGACGGAGGAACATTCATTTTTCGAGATTGAGGAGGACATGACCCTTTTGGTCTTCTTCGCCTCCACCAGCTGATCCCGGCGGGCCTCAGATGACTGAAAAGTACGCCTCCAGCTGATCGAGGAAAAGCGCCCAGCTTGCCTGGTGCGCGTCTCTCGAGCCGCCGTCCGGGTAGCCATCGACCACGATGTCGATCCGGGTACCGCCACCAAGGTCGGCAAAGCTGACGTGGGTCCGCGTGCTGATCCGCTCCTCGCCGTCGACTTCGAATATCGAGGTGTAACTGAGCTTGTCCGGGACGTGAAAGCTATCGAAACGGCCTCGTTGCCCGTAAGCGCGCCCGTCCAACCCGGTCCAGGTCAGCAGATAAGCGCCGCCCTCACGGGCGTCGACCTCGGCATGCCTGTCGAAATCGGGGCCCGGCGAGTACCAGTTCTCCAGGTGATCGGCATGGGTCCAGACGTCGAAAACGAGCTCGCGGGGCACGAAGAGCTCACGGCTAACGACCAGCGAGCAGGACGTGTCGGGTTCACTCATCTGGCTGTCGTCCTCAATCACCTGCAATCCTTGGCAACTTTTCGAAGTCGGCGACCGTGCTCTCCTGGGGAACGGGCTCTCAATTGGGGTGGAGAATCACCGGCAGGTCGAGATACCCCTTGACGAACGACGACTTGACCCTAACCGGCTCGCCCACGAGCTCGACGGTGTGGAACCGGCGCAGTATCTCTTCCCAGAGAATGCGCAGCTGCATCTCCGCCACCCGGTTGCCCATGCACCGATGGATGCCGAAACCGAACGCGATGTGCTTGCGCGCGTTCGCCCGATCGATGATGAAGGCATCCGGGTCGTCGAACATGTCCGGGTCGCGGTTGCCCGACACGTACCACATGGCCACCTTGTCTCCCGCCTTGATCCGCTGGCCGCCAAGGTCCGTATCTTCAACGGCAACTCGACGCATATAGGCCAGCGGCGTCTGCCAGCGAATGATCTCGGAGCACATGTTCGGAATGAGGCTCAAGTCGTCGCGCAGTTTCTCGTACTGATCAGGATTCTGATTGAGAGCCAGCACGCCGCCGCTGATGGAGTTTCGCGTCGTGTCGTTGCCTCCGACGATCAGCAGGACCAGGTTGCCGAGGTACTCCATCGGCTCCATGTTCTTGGTGGACTCTCCATGGGCGAGCATCGAGACCAGATCGTTGCCGGGCGGCTGGTTGACCCGCTCGTTCCACAATCCCGTGAAATACTCCAGGCATTCGAGCAACTCGGCCTGGCGGGCCTCGTCGGTATCCACCAGAACCCCGATGGGGGCAGTCGCCACATCCGACCAGCGGGTCAGCTTGCGTCGATCCTCGAACGGAAAATCAAACAACGTTGCCAGCATCTGGGTCGTCAGCTCGATGGAGACCAGGTCCACCCAGTTGAACTTTTCGCGTACCGGCAGGGAATCGAGGATCGAGCACACGCGTTGGCGGATGGTCGGTTCCAGAGCAGCAAGGTTTCGCGGCCCCGCAACCCCGGCAACTTCTTTTCGCTGGCGATCGTGCTTCGGCGGATCCATGGCGATGAACATGGGCAGCGGAAAGTCCTCGTCCTGATCGTCCAGAACGATCGTAGGCTCCGAGGAAAAGATCTCGTGATTCGTATCGACGTACTTGATGTCGGCGTACTTCGTCACGGACCAGTAAGGTCCGAAAATACTGTCCCGGCAGTAATGAACGGGGTTATCGCGGCGAAGCCGCTCAAAATATGCCCAGTGGCAGTCGTTCTCGAAGAGCTCAGCCTGGGCGGGATTGATGTCCTCCAGGGGGAGCTGCCACGGGTCCTGCTCTAGAACGTTTGGATTTTCGTAGATTGCTTCACTCATACGCCACCGTTTTACATCTGAAACTCGGGTACCCGGACGACCAGCCCTTCGAGCTCGTCGCGGACCGGGATCTGACAAGACAGTCTGGAGTTGGACTCGCGCTCGGGATTGAGATCGAGCATTTCTTCCTCGCGATCGCCGGGGCCGCCGACCACGTCCGTCCAGCTCGGGTCGACATAGACGTGACACGTCGCGCAGGAGCACTCACCCCCGCAGTCCGCATCGATGCCGGGGACGAGATTGTCGATGGCTGCATTCATGACAGACGCCCCGTTGCTGGCGTCGACGACGTGCTCGACGCCGTCGTGGGTGATGAAGGTGATCTTGGGCATACGTCTCCCTCTAGGTGCTCCGAGTGGAAAAACCGCAACGATAGCTAGAATCCCGTCGGGATAACAGCCTCGGTTTACCCCTAGTTCGCAGGCATCGAGCTCAGGCCCAGGGCTGAACGAGCACTTTGCCCTGGACTTCCGGACTGCCCAGATCGTCGAAGGCCCGAGGCACATCCTCCAGAGCGATCCGGTGCGTGATCATCGCCTCCACGTCCAGCGTGCCGTCGGCGATCATGTTCAGGGATTCCGTGAACTCGTCAATGCTGTACCCAAGCACGTACTGAACGTTCAGCTCCTTGTTGATTGCGATCAGGGGACGACTGACGTCCTGCTGAAGGCAGACGCCTACCACCACGATCTTGGCTTCCCGCGGAGCGTCGAGGAATATCTGCCCGATCATGCCCGGCACGCCCACGCACTCGAAGATCACCAGGCCCTTCGCGCGGGAGACCTCCGGGACCGCGTAAGGCGAGCCCGCGGCGGGATCCACCACGACGTCGGCCCCCAGGCGCTCGGCCAGAGCTCGCCGACCCGGTGAGAGCTCGGCGACCACCACCGGCCCGACGCCCCTCTGCTTGAGGTTTGCGATCACTGCAAGACCTACGGGACCGGCGCCGATGACGAGAACCGCTTCGCCATCGAGCCTTGCTTTGTTGATGGCGTGGTGGCCGACGGCCATGGGCTCCGTCAGCGCGGCAAGCTCCCAGGATAGCCCAGGGGGTACGGGCATCATCAATCGCTCGTTGAGCAGAAAGTATTCGGCGAACCCCCCCGGCGCGTCCTCCGAGTAACCGATGGGCTCGAAACCGCCGCCCCGCGGAAGCGCGGGAATGGCACAGACCAAGGTGCCAACGGGAAGGCGGCGCTGCGTCCCGGGTCCGTAGTCAACGACCTCAGCGCAGAACTCGTGGCCCAGGACCACCGGATTCATGGTGGTCAGGCGGAAAGCGCCCCCGGACTCGCGGCTGGTCGCCACGAACTCCTCCGTGTGACGGTAGGCATGGAGGTCAGATCCGCATATCCCGCAACCCGCGGACTTGACCAGCACCTCTCCGAGTCGAGGCTCGGGATCGGGGACGGTGTCTACCCAGATCCGACCATTTTCCATGAGCGCCGCTTTCATGATGATCCGGCGTCTCGGCGATCAGGGCTCGATCAAGTCGTAGTCGATGTGCAGCTCCGGCAGGTTGCGGAGAATGAAGCTGGCCTCCGCCTCCGGGGGCGGATGATCGGCCGATAGACGAATCTCGCTCATGTGCCGTAGCAGGGTCGGAAAACCCAGATTCAGCTCCTGCCGGGCCAGCGGGGCGCCGATGCAGTGATGAACCCCGGAACCGAACGCCAGCTGCATGCCCGCTTTCTTGCGGTGCAGGTCGAGCTCGTCCGGATTCTCGAACTGACGACCGTCGCGATTGGCCGCACCGTAGCGGATCATGATCAGCTTGCCTGCCTCCAGCTCGACGCCGCCGAGTTCGGTATCCTTCGTCACCAGGCGCGGGAGCCCCTGGACGGGTGCTTCCAGCCGCAGGGCCTCCTCCACGAAGGTCCGCGTGAGTGACGGATCGGCGCGCAGCGCCCGCTGGGCCTCGGGGTTGCGGCACAGCAGCAGCATTCCCCAGCCGAACGTGCTCGTCGTGGTTTCGTGTCCCGCCACGAGAAACTGGTTGAGGATGCTCAGACACTCGCCATGAGTGAGGTAACGATCCTCGGCCTCCAGCTTGCTGTTCGCGAGGATGCTGATCATGTCCTCGAGAGGGTCGGTCCGTCGCTCTTCGATTATCCGGACCAGCAGCTTCTGCAGATCCACCCCCAGCTGGGCCCGGCGGACCATTTCTTCGGGCGTGATGGGGCTGAGCCGGAGACCGGCCGCCGCGGCGGTGGCCGCGTCATCGAAGAACGCTCGGTCGTCCTCGGGAATACCCAGCCGATCGGCGATGATCCTCAGCGGCACGGGAAACGCAAACGCGTCCATGAAGTCCACCGAGCGGCGGTCAACGAACGTTTCCAGCGTCTCGTCGATGACGGCCTGAACGGCGTCCTCGGCCTTGCGGATCTGACTGACGGTGAACAGCTGCGATACCAGCGACCGATACTTCGTATGCTCGGGCTCGTCGAGCGTGAGCATCGTGGGTGGGATCTGGATCATCTCGTCGTTGAGACGGATGAGCTCCGCCTGCACCTCGGGCGGTGCCGATGCAAACATCAGCTCCCGGGAACGGTTGAGGAACAAGTCGAACTTGCTCGAGTAGGTTTCCGTGTCCTTGATGACCTCGCGCACGAGGTCGTATCGCGTCACAACATGGATATCAAAACCAGGTACGAAGAAAACGGGGGCGTGATCGCGCAGGCGGGCATAGGCATCCCAGGGGTCCTTGAGGGTTTCTACGTCGAACAGCTGGATGTCAGAGACATCCCCAGATTGCGGATTGCTGGCCATAAGCACACTCCCCGAAGTTCGTTCGTTCCCGGAGAATTCTACGCCTGCTGCCCGTCGGTTACGAATGGCTGCGGATGCACGACCACGAACGCCCGGCTACCATCAGCCCGGGAAACTCATTCGGGGCACGAGGAGAGCGAGATGACGGATCCGTTGACCGAGCTGGCGCGCAGCCAACCGGATAAGCCAGCGCTGATCGACGACCGGCCCGACGGAACCCTGCTGAAGTGGACGTACTCAGAGCTGGAAGAGCGCACGAACGCCCTCGCACGGGTCTTTCAGAACGCCGGCGTGGAAGCCGGCAACCGGTTGATCTGGTGCGGGCCCAATTCTGCATGGGTGGTCGCGGCCGGCATCGCCGCGCGCAAGATCGGCGCAGTCGCCGTGCCGCTGAACTACCGGCTGACCGCAGAGGAAGCCGCCTACGTGGTGGATAACTCCGACGCCGTGACGGTTTTCGCAGATGCCGGGTACGCCGACCTGTTCGCCGAGATTCGGGACGACATCCCCCAGGTTCGGGAGGTCCTGATATTCGACGGTCCGGCTGGACCGGGACAGACGTCGGCCGAGGAGCGCCTGGCTCAAGAGGGCACCGAGGAACTCGCAGTGAAAGTCGACCCGACGACCTCCGGCACCATGATCTACACCTCCGGGACCACCGGTCGTCCGAAAGGCGCGGTGCGCAAGGACACCGGCGATCCGGCCCTGATTGCCGCGCTGATGGAACTGATGCAGCTCAGGGGCGACGACGTCTACCTGACCACCGGGCCGCTCTATCACTCCGGACCCAGCGGCTTCATGGCGTTTGCGTTCGCCTTCGGCAACACCATCGTCCTGCAGCGCAAATTCGACGCCGAGGACTGGCTGCGACTCATCGACAAGTATGGGGTCTCCTTCACCTTCAGCGCGCCGACGCCCGTAAGGCTAGCCACGCAGTTGCCGCCCGAGACCATCAAGCGCTATGACCTCTCGAGCGTGCGCATCACCATCGCCAACGCGGCTCCGTGGAGCTTCGCGCTGAAAAAGGCCTACCTCGAGCACTTTCCGGCCGACAGCCTGTTCGAGGTTTACGGGTCCACCGAGCTTGGCGTGAACACCATCATGCTGCCCGCGGACCAGCTCAGAAAGCCGGGGTCCTGCGGTCAGGCCGCGCCCGGTGTGGAGATCATTCTCATCGACGAGGAAGGCCGGGAGGTCACGGAACCAAAAGTCCCCGGCGAGGTGTTCATCCGCTCGCCGAGCGTGTTCTCCACCTATCACAAGGCAGAGGACAAGTATCTGGAAGACCGCCGCGGCGACATGCAGACGGTGGGCGACATCGCCTATCGCGACGACGAAGGCTTCTACTACATCTGTGATCGCAAGAAGGACATGATCATCTCCGGCGGGGTCAACGTCTATCCGGCGGAGATCGAAGCCGCGCTGGAGCATCACCCCGACATACTCGACGTCGCCGTGTTCGGAATCCCCAGCGAGGAGTGGGGAGAGAGCGTGCACGCCGTCGTCGTGAAACGCAGCGGCTCTGGATTGAACGAGGAGGCCATTCAGGCATTCGCCCGGGAGCACCTGGCGGGCTACAAGGTTCCGCGCTCGATCGAATATCGCGACGCGATCCCTCGCACGGGAACCGGCAAGATCCTCAAGCGGGAGCTGCGCGCGCCCTGGTGGGAAGGGCACAACAGCAGCGTTTCGTAGAACCGCAGCCCGGTGACGTGAAGACCATCGCGCGGCGGGTGCCCCAAGGCGAAAGAGGCGAACGACCCTGCACCGGAAGCGGCCCAGGCGCGGCCGGCGCTAAGCCTGATCCTCCCGGCTGCGCAGATGGCGAACGAGCTGGGCGTCGTAACGGCTGGTGGCAGAGTGCCGGCCCGTGCGGACCGCCGGAGCCCAACGCGCCCCGCTGCCTTCCGGCCGGTCTCCCATCACGGTCACCCGCTGAATGACGCGTTCCCCTTCGAAATCGTTCAGAACGAAGTGCTGGGTGCAGCGGTTGTCCCACATGGCGATGGTTCCCTCCGCCCAGCGGTAGCGCACGGTGAAACGGGGGTTCTGCACCCACTTCGTGAGATAGCCCAGCAGCATGTCACTTTCCCTGGCGTTCATCTCCACGATTCGCCGGGTGAAATGCTCGTTCACGTAAAGCGCCTTGCGCCCGGTTTCCGGATGCACGCGGACCACCGGATGAATGGCCGTCTGCTCCGGGCGGCCATGGGGCAGCGCGTCATGCAGGGCCGTGAGGCCCTCGCAGAGATCGCGCATGGGTTCCGAGAGTTCCTCGAACGCCGCGTAAAGGCTCGACCACATGGTGTCCCCGCCAACGGTTGGGCATCGCACCATGTGCAGAATCGACATAAGCGCGGGCTCGTCCCGAAAAGTGATGTCCGTGTGCCACTCGTCGGCGACGCCGCCGCGGCTCGCTGCCAGCTCGAAGAGCTCGGGGTGCTCGGTGAACGGGTTATCCAGATGGGGATGGCCCTCGAGCTCACCGAAATACCGTCCGAACGAGACGTGGTCGTCTACGCTGATGTTCTGATCGGGAAAGAACAGGACCAGGTGGTCGAGCAACAGGCTCCGGATCCGGTCCACCTCCTCCGACGTCACCTGTCTCAGATCGATTCCGCGAACCTCCGCGCCCAGGGCGCCAGCCAGCCGTGCCACCTGCCAATCGCCGACAACATCGAAAGCTTCAGTCATGATCGTCCATCAGATTCCGCGTCACGTAGGCAGAGTATATAACGCTTCCGGGCCTGCAAGCCGCCAAGGCCCCTTGTGCCGCGTTCACTGCAAGCGGACGTGGAGCGCTTCCAGGCCGCGGAAGCGGATCCGATCACGATACCGTGGCCGCGCCTGAAGGGTCGCTTCGGGAAACGCCTGGAAAAATCCGCTGAGCGCAAGCTTTCCCTCGATTCGCGCAAGGGCCATGCCCGCGCAGGTATGGGGACCCGCGGCAAAGGCCAGGTGGGGATTCGGCGCGCGATCGATCAGGAAACGATGGGCATCCGGAAATTTGCGCGGGTCGCGATTCGCCGCTGCGATGCACAGGGTCACCTGATCACCCGGCGCAAAGCGTTGCCCACACATCGTTACGTTCCCCGTCACCTCACGGTTCCCGAGCTGGTTGGGGCTTTGATAGCGCAGGATCTCCTCCACCGCCGACTTGATTCGTGAAGGATGCGCAACCAGCAGGTCCCTTTCGGAGTCGTGGGTCAGCAGCATGTGAACGCCATTGCCGATCAGATTGGTCGTGGTCTCGTGTCCGGCGTTCAGAAGAAAGATGCAGTTGTGCAGCAGTTCGAGCTCGCTCACCTCGCCCCGATCCTGCTGAGCCAGGAGCGAGGACAGAACGCTGTCCTCGGCGAGGGGGCGGCGCCGACGCTCGGCGATCAGCGTCCTGAGATACCCCAGAAATTCCGTTACCGCGCGGTTGCCTTGCTCTGCCTCGGATTCGGAGATAGCGGGCTCCAGCGCACCCAGAATGGCCAGCGACCAGCGCCGCAGGTCGTCCCTGTCCTGCGTCGGCACCGTGAGCAGGCTGCAGATGACTTCCACCGGAATCCGGGACGCGTACGCTTCAATGAGGTCCGCCTCTCCCGCCTCCCCCATCGATGCGAGCAGTTCCTGAATGCGCCGGGCGAGCATGTCTAGGGTCGGCTGGATCGAGCGCGGCTTCAACGCCTCCACGATGGTCCGCCGAACCCGCGTGTGGTACGGAGGGTCGTTGAAGACCAGACTCGTCGTGTGATGCTCGTACAGCGGCGAGTCTCCGAACTTCGGCCGGAAGAGGTTTCGTTTGTCCGAAATGAACGCCTCGTTCCGATAGATGTCCGAGCACGCGTCATATCCGGTAACCAGCATCGACCCGTCGGGCATCCGGCGGACGGGACCGCCGGCGCGAAGCGCTTCGTACCAGAAAAAGGGATCCTCTACGAACCCGGCCGGCGGGTTGCGCAGGTCGAATTCACGAATTTCCGTCTCCGTCGGCACCATCGGCATCTCACCCCGCCCGTGGGCCGGCCGCCATCCCCGTGCGCATCACTGCGGCTCGAACATCCGAGGCAGCGCCGCCCAGCAGGCTCGGTAATCGCTCTGCAGGGCCGGGCTTTCCATGGCGAACGCGGTAGCCGTGTAGGGATAGCGGGACTCGAACATGAACGCCAGCGTGTCGGCTAACTTCTGCGGCTTCAGATCCGCCGAGCTCGCCTTCTCGAAGGCCTCCACATCGGGACCGTGAGCCGCCATGCTGTTGTGCAGGCTGCACCCGCCGGGCACGAAGCCGGTCTCTTTGGCGTCGTACAAACCCCGCACCAGCCCCATGAACTCGCTCATGACGTTGCGGTGGTACCAGGGCGGACGAAAGGTGTCTTCGGCGACGATCCAGCGCGGCGGAAAGATCACGAAGTCCGCGTTCGCCATGCCCGCGGTCTCGGAGGGCGAGGTGAGCACCGTGTAGATGGACGGATCGGGATGATCGAAGCTCACCGAGCCCATGACGTTGAATCGGCCCAGATCGTACTTGTACGGCGCCGAGTTGCCTGTCCAGGCCACGACGTCCAGAGGCGAATGATCCATCTCCGCGACGAACAGATTTCCCGATAACTTGCACACGAGCTCGTGGTGACCGTCCACGTCCTCAAACCGTGCCGTGGGGTAGAGAAAGTCCCGGTCGTTGGCATATCCGTTCGCGCCCACCGGACCGCGCTCAGGGAGCAGAAACGGCCAGCCGTAGTTCTCGCAGACGTAGCCGCGAACGGGTGGGTTCGGCACATCGACGGCGAACTTCAAGCCGCGCGGGACGACGCAGATCTCGCCCGGGGAGACATCCAGGGCACCGCACTCCGTGCGAACCAAAAGCGATCCCAGCTGGGGAACGATCAGCAACTCACCGTCGGCATCGTAGAGGTAGCGACGACCCATGGACGTAGTCGCAAGATAGACGTGCACGCCCACACCGGCCTGAGTGGCCGCGTTTCCGTTCACCGCCATGGTGATCAGACCGTCCAGGAAGTCGGCCGGCTCCTCCGGCACCTCTAGCGGATCCCAGCGCATCTGATCGGGGAGCGGCGCGCCCTGGTCAACGGGCGAAGTGCGCAGAAGCCCGGTTTGCATCGGGCGGAAGTCGCCGTGCATTACCGATGGCCGGATTCGATAGAACCACGTGCGGCGATTGAGGGCCCGGGGCACCGTGAACGCCGTCGAGCTCAGCTGCTCCGCGTACAGGCCGAGCGCCGGCTGCTGGGGGCTGAAGCGGCCGACGGGGAGCGCACCGGGAAGCGCCTCGGTCTGATGCTCGTTGCCGAACCCCGCTAGATACTCGAGGACGCCCGTCACTAGGGGGCGTTCTCGCCGCGACTGGGCTCCACCCGCAGCGGCGTAGTCAAAGACCGTTCTATGCAGACCGGTGTGGCCTTGAACGACGGGGTCTTGCTGCGAGGATCCACCGACGTCCCGGTCAGCACGTTTGCTTCCGGAAAGTAGGCCATGAGATTTCCCGCAGGCAGATCGAAAGGTTCCACCAGCGCGCCGTGCATGACACCGTGAGCAGACCTCACGGTCACTCGGTCGCCTCGTTGCAGGGACAGCCTCTCCATGTCGGCAGGGCACATCATCACGCACCACCGGTTCTTCGTCTGCCGGTAAACGTCTTCCTGCTCGTAGACGATCGTGTTGAATTGACCTTCGCTGCGGACCGTGGACAGAGTAAACGGAAAAGCATCATCTTGCGCCGGACTCGAGATGCTCCTCACCAGAAAACGGCCGCGTCCCGATTCGGTACGGAACACCGGATCGTGGAGAACACGTCCGCGCACATGAAACTCGCGCCGGGCAACGTCGATGCTCGCAAGCTCCTCCATACCGGGCACGGTCGCTGCAATGGCCTCGCGAATGCTCGAGTGCGCGCGCAGTTTTTCGAACGGGACGGGCGAGCCAGGCAGGAGACGCTCAGCCAGCTCGCAGAGAATCCACGTCTCGGGACGCACGTCGGGCAGACGATCGATACCGCCGTCGGACAGGCGCACGTAGTTGAACATGGACTCCTGAGTGGTCGGCTCCCACTCCTCGTCCCGAGCGGTGACCGGCAGAACGAGCGCTTCACCCTCGCCGAGCCCGTAGAGATGGCCCCGATTGAGAGTGGTGGTCATGAACATCTTGAAGCCGATCCTGGCGAGCGCGCCTTCTGCCCAGCGTGACTGCGGCGTGGCGCCATATAGGTTGCCCCCCATGACCAGCGCGGCGTCAATCTCGCCCCGATCGGCAGCCTGAAGAGCAGCCATGGTGTCCAGACCCGGCTTGTCCGGAAACTGAACGCCAAACGCCGACTCCATTCGAGCCAGAACTTCCTCCGGGAGCACGGGTTTGACGCCGATGGTGCCGATTCCCTGAACGTTGCTGTGGCCGCGCAGGGGCAGCAGGCCGGCGTACCGCTTGCCTACCATGCCGCGCAGAAGCGCGAGGTTGGCAACGGACTCCACGTTGTCGACGCCGTTGAGATGGTGGGTCAGCCCCATCCCCCAGGCGAAAACCGCGTTGTCAGAGCCGGCATATGCGGCCGCTACCCGCTCGATCTCCGCCCGCGCTATCCCCGTGGCCGCTTCGACGTCGGACCAGCGAGTGGCGCCAAGGTCGGCAGCATAAGCTTCGAAGCCTTCGGTGTGGCGGTCAATGAAGTCGCTGGCCGCCGCTCCCTGCTCCACCACGGCCTTTGCAATGCCCTTGAGCAGCGCCACGTCGGAGCCGATGCGCGGCTGCAGATACTCACTGGCAATCCAAGACCCTCCTGAGAGCATCGACCTGGCACTCTTGGGCACGGCAAACCGCACCAGCCCCGGTTCCTTTGCAGGATTGATGACCACCACGCGACCACCACGGTCTCGACAGCTTTTGAGCATGTGCAGCAGACGCGGGTGATTCGACGCGGGGTTGGCCCCGATGAGAAAGATCAGGTCGCAGCCCGTCAGGTCCGCGAGTTCCACAGTTGAGGTACCAGTGCCGATGGAGGCATCCAGCGCGACGTTGGTGGCCTGATGACAGTAATAGGAGCAGTTGTTGACGTTGTTGGTGCCGTACGCCCTCGCCAGCAGCTGAAAGATGAAGCCTGCCTCGTTGGACGATCGGCCGGAGCTGTAGAAGAACGTCCGGGCGGGGTCGGTGGCGCCCAGGCGGGCGGCCGCCCGCGCCAAGGCCCAGGACCAGTCGACGCAGCGGAAACGCTCCGCTCCCGCTTCCTTGAACAGCGGCTGACCGAGCCGACCGAGGCTCGCCAGTTCCCGCTCGTCGAGTTCACGAAGCTCGCTAAGCGTGTGCGAGAACGCTTCGAGGGGAATCGCCGGCTGGATATCGGTGGATTGCGCCTGAACGCTCTTGTTGCACACCGCCGGGAAGTCGCCCAGCTCGTTGGTCATGCCCCCACGCTGACCGCCCATGCCGAGCCCGCAGGCTTTACACGCGTTGTTCGCGCTGAGCGCTTTCGCCGCGCGGGCGAGACCCATACGGCGAACCGTCTCCACGGTGTAGAGCACCTTTTTTACCCCGCCGCCGACGACGGGCTTGTCCGAGGTGGGCCTTCTCGATGTCACGACAACGTTCCGGAAACCGCGAGGAGGACAGTATAGAGCTTTCGAGCGAGTCTGCGTAACGCTGGTAACCCATTGTTTTTGATGAGATCAAAAAAAATTTTCGGCGAAATTGCCTGAGGGACGCAACGGTTTCGGACGCTGCTGCATCTATAGATACGTAGGCCATCGAAACGTACCAAGCCAACGGGAAAAGGATTGAAAATCATGAGTAGAACTCTCTTTGCCGCATTCGCCCTCGTGATCGCTGGGGCCGCTTCGGCCGGAACCAACGATTACCGGTTCACATACACCAACGCCGACTTCGCCGACGTCGAAAGCGTCAAGGAGATGTACGCGAGAATCGCCAAGACCGCGCGGGAGTATTGCCCCGGATATTTCCCCACACGCAATCTGAGCGCGATGTCGCGTTGCCGGGCTGAGGTGACCGCGGACATCGTCGCCTCCATCCACAATCCGGCCCTGACCGCCCTGAGCAAGGGCGAGGATGCGCAAGTCCGCGTCGCCCTCGATAACGCGGACCGGACGAGCGGCCGCGGTTGATCCGGCGCGAAGCCGCCACGCCGGGCTGAATTTCAGCCCACAACGACAGGGCGCTTCATGCGTCCTGTCGTCTTGCTCTACTCTCCGGTTCCTGAGAGACTACGACAGAGATGGGGAGCCTGAGTGATGCTCAGAGCGTGAGAGTTGCAACGCATTTACAGTGGACAAACCGCCGCGCGGCGCGGTTCGCCTGCTACCTCCTCTGCTCCATCTTTGTCGCCCTGCCGCTGCATGCGGACGACGACGCCGGTGCACCGACACAGCTCGCGCCCGACTTCACACTACCGAACCTGCTCGATCGCGACCAATCCATCCGGCTCTCCGATTACCGAGGCAAAACGGTCTATCTCGACTTCTGGTCGGCCTGGTGCATCAAGTGCCGGGAATCGCTGCCCCTGCTCACCGAGCTCAATGAGCAGCTTGGCGGTGGGGAATTTGCCGTCGTCACCGTGAATATCGACATGAACCCGGGCGACGGGAGGCGGCTGCTGGAGCAGTTGGCGGTCAACTACCCTGTTGCAAGTGACGTGAGCGGCTCCACGGCGGACCGCTTCGGAGCGGTCACGCTGCCGGCCACCTACCTGATCGACGGTGACGGAAATGTGCGCCCGCCGCTGCCGACGATGAACAAACAGAATTTCTCTGCCATCAAAGCGCTCTTGGCAGAAATGATCGAACGAGACAAAAGAGGTACGTTCGGCACGTAGGACATTCCAGTTGTGGCCGGTCCCTCGGGGAGGGACATTGACGGGCCGCAAGTGATAATCGACGCAATATAGACGCAATATAGTAGAGGGGCTATTAGATGGCGTTGGCGATAGTACTCGTAATCCTGATCATTGGATCGGTCGCGTTCCATCTGTGGAGCCCGTGGTATCTGACGGAGCTCGCCTCGAACTGGGACACCATCGACTACACCATCGACATCACCTTCTGGGTGACCGGCTTCGTCTTCGTCGCCGTCAACGCCTTCATGGCGTGGGCGGTCTTCCGATACCGGTACAGCAAGGATCGTCGCGCCGACTACGAGCCCGAAAACAAGAAGCTCGAGTGGTGGCTCACCGGGCTGACGACGATCGGGGTAGTTGCGATGCTGGCCCCGGGGCTGTTCGTGTGGGGCGAGTTCGTCGAGGTTCCGGAGGATGCATGGGAGATGGAGGTCGTCGGTCAGCAATGGCACTGGACCTACCGCTTCCCGGGAGAGGACGGCAAGCTGGGCACCTCCAAGGTGACGCTGATCACGCAGGACAATCCGCTCGGCGTGAACCCAGAGGACCCCAACGGCCTGGATGACAAGATCATCTACGACCCGGTGGTGCACATCCCCAGCGGGCGGCCCATGAAAGCGCTGCTGCGCGCGAAGGACGTTCTGCACAACTTCACCGTTCCCCAGTTCCGGGTGAAGATGGACCTGGTACCCGGACTCGTCTCGTATGTCTGGTTGATCCCTGAGAAGAACGGCACCTACGACATTCTCTGCGAGGAGCTTTGCGGCGTCGGCCACTACACCATGCGCGGCCGCATCACCGTGCAGGACCAGGCCGACTTCGACGCCTGGCTGGCGCAACAGCCTACGTTTGCGGAAACCCAGGCGCGTGGCCATGGCGATCCCGTGGCCGGCCAGGCTGCCTACGCGGTCTGCGCCGCCTGTCACGGCATGCAGGGCGAAGGCAATCCCATGATGAACGGCCCGAAGCTGACCGGCCAGAGCACGTGGTATCTGCGCCGGCAGATCGGCGCCTACAAACGCGGCCACCGCGGGACCCATCCGGACGACGTCTATGGACGCCAGATGGCGCCCATGGTCGCGACGCTCGTGAATCAGCAGGCCGTCGACAACGTGGTGGCCTACATCCGGAGCCTGCCCGACGTGCCGGCGCAACATACCGTCACCGGCGACCTGGAGCACGGCGCGGAACTCTATGAAGGCTGCGTGCTGTGCCACGGGGCCGACGGGATGGGCAAGCACGCCACCAACGCTCCGCGCTACGTGGGGATGAGCGACTGGTATCTGGTCAGGCAGTTGAAGAACTTCCAGACCGGCATCCGAGGCTCCCATCCGGAAGACAAGTACGGCGAGCAGATGGGCTTCATGTCCAAGCAGCTGTACGGCGACGAATCGATCAACGATGTGGTCGCGTACATCAATTCCCTGCCCCCTGGCGCAGCGGTGACCACCGCCTCACGGTGATCATGATCGCAGGGTAGGCAGGACAGACGACGAGATGAGCAAAATACTGAAGAGCAACCAGCACAACGGCAGCCGGAGGATCTGATGGCATATGTCGCAATTGCGGATCGTGACGAGCACCTTCACGATCCGGATACATTCATCACCAAGTACATCTGGAGCCAGGACCACAAGGTCATCGCGATCCAGTACGGGCTCACCGCCATCTTCGTGGGGCTGGTGGCTCTGGTGCTCTCCGGCCTGATGCGGCTGCAGCTGGGTTTCCCGGACCAGTTCTCGTTCATCGATCCGGGCGCCTACTATCAGTACATCACCATGCACGGCATGATCATGGTGATCTATCTGCTGACCGCCCTTTTCCTGGGCGGCTTCGGGAACTACCTGATCCCGCTGATGCTCGGCGCACGGGACATGGTTTTCCCATATATGAACATGCTGAGCTACTGGGTATACCTGCTGTCCGTCATCGTGCTGATGCTCAGCTTCTTCGCCCCCGACGGGCCGACCGGAGCAGGATGGACGCTTTACCCGCCGCAGGCCATCCTGCCGGGCACGCCGGGCGTGGACATGGGCATCGTGCTGATGCTCGGCTCCCTCGCGCTGTTCATCGTGGCCTTCACAATGGGTGGTCTGAACTACATCACCACGGCTCTGCAGGCACGCACCCGCGGCATGACGCTCATGCGGATGCCGCTGTCGGTTTGGGGAATCGTGATGGCCACCGTGCTTGGTCTGCTCGCCTTCCCTGCTCTCCTCGTGAGCGCCATCATGATGCTGCTGGACCGTCTGCTGGGCACCAGCTTCTTCATGCCGGCCGTCGTCTCTCTCGGCGACCAGCTCAGCTACGAAGGCGGCAGCCCGATCCTGTTCCAGCATCTTTTCTGGTTCTTCGGACACCCCGAGGTGTACATCGTGGCGCTGCCGGCGTTCGGCATCGTGTCCGACCTTCTGAGCACCCACGCGCGCAAGAATATCTTCGGCTATAGGATGATGGTGTGGGCGATCATCGCCATCGGCGGGTTGAGCTTCATCGTCTGGGCGCACCACATGTACGTGAGCGGCATGCATCCGTACTTCGGGTTCTTCTTCGCCACCACGACGCTGATTATCGCGGTCCCCACGGCCATCAAGGTCTACAACTGGGTGCTGACGTTGTGGCGGGGCAACATTCGCCTCACCACGCCCATGCTGTTCGCCATCGGCTTCGTCTTCACGTTCATCAACGGAGGGCTGACCGGCCTGTTCCTGGGCAACGTCACCGTGGACCTGCCGCTGTCCGACACGTACTTCGTGGTCGCGCACTTCCACATGGTAATGGGCGTCTCTCCCATACTCGTGGTGTTCGGCGCCATCTATCACTGGTACCCGAAGATGACCGGGCGAATGATGGACGAGACCCTGGGCAAGATGCATTTCTGGATCACGTTCATCGGCACGTACTCCATCTACTACCCGATGCACTACCTGGGCTTCCTCGGCGTCCCGCGCAGGTACTACGCCATGGGTAACGCAGAGTTCATGCCCGAATCGGCGAACGCGCTCAACGCGGGAATCTCCGTGGCCGCCCTCATCGTCGGCGTGGCTCAGCTGATCTTCCTGTACAACGCCATCGTGAGCCTCCGCAAGGGCAAGCCGGCCGGCGGCAATCCCTGGGAGGCAACGACGCTGGAATGGCAGACCCCGGATACCCCGCCGATTCACGGGAACTGGCGTGACAACCTGCCCGTGGTTCACCGATGGGCCTACGACTACAGCGTCCCCGGCGTCGATCAGGATTACATCCCGCAGAACGTGCCGCACTCGGAAACGCATCCGGCCCATGGGTGATCTGCGATGAAATTTCTCAAGCAGATAACGGAAAAGTCGTGGCTGGCACCAGAGGAGGACGTCGTCGCCGACCTGCGTTCCGGCGCACTCGTCATGGGTACGCCCTCCGCCAAGATCGGGCTGCGAGTCTTTCTGACCGTCGTCCTGGTGGTGTTCTCGCTGTTCTGCGTGGCCTACTACATCCGCATGGAACTCGACGACTGGCGGCCGTTACCGGAGCCGGATCTGCTCTGGATCAACACCGTCGTCATCCTGCTGAGCAGCGTTGCGCTTCAGTACACGCGCTACTCCGTTCAGCGCAGCCGGGCGGGCGCCGTAAATGCGGGCCTGCTGGCCGCTGGGCTGCTCACCATCGGCTTCCTTGTCGGCCAGTACATGGCCTGGGAAGAACTTCGCTCGGCCGGTTACTTTGCCGCAACCAACCCGGCCAACGCGTTCTTTTACCTGCTCACCGCCGTCCACGGCCTGCACCTGATCGGCGGCCTGGTGGTCTGGGCCAGAACGACTCTGAAGGTCTGGAACGGAGCGGAGCCCTACCAGATCCGACTGAGCGTAGAGCTGTGCACCACGTACTGGCACTTTCTGGCCCTGGTGTGGCTGGCAATCCTTTGGATCCTGATTTCAACCTGAGAATGGTACGAATATGGCAAACAACGTAGCAGCAGCCGGCGTTCCCGCCTTCGGAGAGGGCGAAGGCTGGCAGGGCATCGTCGGGGATTGGTCCGCGGATAAGCAGGCGTTTCCCGTGCCCTGGGGCAAGGCGATGATGTGGATCTTCCTGCTCAGCGATACCTTCATCTTCTCCTGTTTTCTGACCAGCTACATGAAGGTGAGAATCTCCACGACCATCCCGTGGCCGAACCCGAGCCAGGTATTCGGCCTGGACGTGTTCGGCGTGAGCGTCCCGCTCCTGCTCATCGCCATCATGACCTTCGTGCTCATCAGCAGCAGCGGCACCATGGCCATGGCCGTCAACTTCGGATACCGACGCGACAAGAAAAAGACCGTGGCGCTGATGCTCGCCACTGCTGGGTTCGGAGCGACCTTCGTCGGGATGCAGGCGTTCGAGTGGACTAAGCTGATTTCAGAGGGCGTTCGTCCCTGGGGTAATCCCTGGGGCGCAGCTCAGTTCGGCTCCAGCTTCTTCATGATCACGGGCTTCCACGGACTGCACGTGTCTGCCGGCGTGATCTACCTTGTTGTCGTTGCCAGGCGGGTCGCCAACGGCTTCTACGACAAAAAGGGCAACTACGACATGGTCGAGATCTCCGGGCTGTACTGGCACTTCGTCGACCTGGTCTGGGTATTCATCTTCGCGTTCTTCTATCTCTGGTAGGAAATCAACATGGCGGATACGCAAGCGGCAACTCACGACGCGCACGGTGAGGGACAGCAGCACCCGATCAAGATCTATCTGTGGATCTGGTTCCTGCTCTTTCTCTTCAGCGCCTTTTCTTACGGGGTCGACTACATGCAGTTTCAGGGAATGCTGCGCTGGTCGCTCATCCTGATATTCATGTTTCTGAAGGCCGGGTTCATCGTGGCCATTTTCATGCACATGGCCTGGGAGAGGCTGGCACTGATCACGGCCATTCTCGTGCCACCACTTTGCCTCCTCATACTCATCGGCCTGATGGTGATCGAAGGCGACTACACCGAACTGACCCGCGTCATATTCTTTCAGGGTGACTGAGTAAAGCCAGTTAGGAGGGGAGATAAGATGAAGATGCAGCGGCACTTCCTCATCAGTGACGATCTCGACGATCTCGAGCACCTCGAAGAGGAGCTCGAGGCACAGGGCGTTTCAACACCGCAGATTCACGTCTTCACGCTCGACGACACAGAGGCCGAAAAGCACGTCCACCTGCATGATGTCCAATCCATCATGAAGCGGGACGTGGTGAACTCGATGATCATCGGCGCCATCCTCGGTGCGGTGCTGAGCGCATCGGTTCTGGGCGCAACGGCGTTGCTCGGTTGGCACCAGACGGCGGCAGGCTGGATACCATTCATCTTCCTCGCCATCATCGTCCTCGGCTTCTGCACATGGGAGGGCGGTTTCGTCGGAATTCAGACGCTCAATCGCCATTTCAAGCAATTCAAAGCGACGCTCGAGCAAGGCAAGCACGTCTTCTACTGTGATCTGGCGCCCGACCAGGTGCCCGTCTTCCAGAAGATCGTTCGGGCCCACCCCAGCGCAACCATGGCAGGCACCGGCGTGTCCACGCCTCCATGGATCATCTCCTGGCAGACCAGATTGACCCGTTTCTTCGGCGAAACCATGCCCTGACATGCCCTGAGCAGGAGCGCGGCGGCCAGCCCCCCCGCGCCCTCTTCTTCTGCATCAGCCGTTCACCCCGTCCTCAGGTTTTCCTCGGCTGACTCCGTGGCGCGCGGCACTTTGAGCATCATTACGATGCCGCAGCACACCACGAACACGGCGAAAAACAGATCGAACGCCGGCAGGTAGGATCCCGTCGTCTGACGGATCCAGCCCGTAAGCGGCGGGCCCACGAAAGCGAACGGCAGGGTCACAGGCCCGATGAAGCCCATGACCCGCCCGAACGACACCGGGCCGAAAGCACGCCCCACCGCCGCAACCATGAGCGGCATGAGCGCCCCTGCGGCCAGGCCGAAAACCAGGACGACGAGCATGAGCAAACCATACCCGGGCGCTACCGAGCGCAGCGTGAAGAAAGCCAACGCCTGCATGAGAAAGGAGACCAGCAGCAGCCTTGTGATGTTCATCCGGTCAGCCAGGGTTCCAAACACCACGGTGCCCACGATGGCCGTGCCGCCAATGGCGGAGATGAAAAGCGAGGCTTCGGTGAGGCCTATTCCGATGTCGCGGGCGTAAGGGATGACGTTCGCATTGAACGCCCCGGCCACGGCGCCAACCGCGCCGAAGGCCAGGGCTAGGACCCAGAAATTCCGGGATCGAAACACGTCCGCCGTGGTCCACCCCCTGCCCACGGTTGCGCCCGAGCCCATCGCGCGAGCGCCGTCGGGCAGTAGATTCATATCCTCGGGCCGGTTGCGAATCGCAAACCAAAGAAAGGGTATGAGGATGGCGTGCAACCCGGCAAAGACCAGCAAAGTCGGTCGCCATCCGTAGGATGACATCATGACGCCGACCAGGGGCGAGAGGAGCAAACCGCCAGTGGGCGGGCCCATGCTGGCGATCCCAACCGCGCGCCCGCGGTTGCGGCTGAACCACTTGGCAATGACGGTGTTGGCGGCCAGCGGCCCGAACATGGCGGCCCCGAAGGCCACGGCAACGCCAAACAGGACGGCCAGTTGCCAGAGCTCGGTCGCATACGACATGAGCAGAAAGGCAAGCCCGCTGATCGCCGCGCCACCAACCATGATCCCCCGGATGGAACGACGGTCGAGCAGCGGACCGACCAGGGCGCCGGCCAGCGCCATCACCACGCCGAGCATCGACAACCCGAGATTTGCCGTCATGAACGATGCGCCGAACTCGTCAGTGAGCACGGGAATGAACAGCCCGTAGACGGCAACGGAACAGCCCAGCGCGAGCAGCTGCGCGCAGAACGCGACGGCGACGATCCACCATCCATGAAACATCCGGACACGCGACCCGCCCGCCGACTCTGAATCTTTAGCCAAGTCGCCTCCTCCGCCCATTGGTAGCATAGGCAATCGCCCCAGGCCTGAACAGTAGTAGAATCATGAGGGGGCAACACGGACGTAACCCGTCATCATGCGGTCAATCGCGACGCGGAAATTCTGGGTAGCGCCGGCGCAGCGCAAAGCATCGCCGAGGGCGATGGCCTGCACCCGATCATGACGTCACAGCCCATCATGCACACGGATAGAAGCCCCGGAGGCCTTAGACAATGAGCAACAAACCCAGGCTGCACATACCGCACCCCCCGGCTCGGCCGGGGCAGGAACCAGACTTCAGCTACGTCGACATCTCCCCTGCAGGCGCAGTGCCCCGGCCCGACGTCACTACCCGGCTCAGAGACATAGAGCGCAGCCTCGCTTTCGAGATGGTACGCGTTCTGGACGACGACCACGCCGCCGTCGGCTCCTGGAATCCGCATCTGGACGACCACGATCTTCAGATCGGCCTGCGACACATGCTTCTCACACGCCTGTACGACGACCGGATGCTGCGCATGCAGAGGCAGGGTCGCATTTCGTTCTACATCAAGTGCACCGGAGAGGAAGCCGTCGCCATCGCCCCGGCGATGGCCTTGAGGCCGAGCGACATGCTGTTCCCTTCCTACCGCACTCAAGGCCTGCAAATCGCCAGGGGCCGCAGCCTGGTCGATCTCATGTGCCATTGCCTGTCGAACAGCCGTGACATGTGCAAAGGTCGACAGATGCCCGTGATGTATCACTGGGCCCGAGGGAACATCTTCTCGGTTTCCGGCAACCTGACCACCCAGTTCCCTCAGGCCGTGGGCTGGGCCATGGCCGCCGCCATCAAGGGCGACGACGATGTGGCCGCCGCATGGATCGGCGAGGGCTCAAGCGCCGAGGCGGACTTTCACCATGCGATGACGTTCGCATCGGTCTACCTGGCCCCCGTCATCCTCAACATCGTGAACAACCAATGGGCAATCTCGACTTTTCAGGGTTTCGCGGGCGGGGAACGCCGCCCCTTCTCGGCCAGGGGGCCCGGTTACGGCATTCCGGGAATCCGGGTAGACGGGAACGATTTTCTCGCCGTGCACTCGGTAACGAGCTGGGCCGCCGAACGCGCACGACGCGGTGTGGGACCGACGCTCATCGAGCACGTGACCTATCGGGCATCCGCCCACTCCACCAGCGACGACCCGTCGCGGTATCGTCCCCGCGACGAAGAACGGAGCTGGCCGCTGGGAGATCCCATAGAGCGTCTGAAACAGCACATGATTCGCGAAGGTTACTGGTCACAGGCCCAGCACGAGCAGCTGGTAGAGGAGTTGCAGGCCGCTGTCGACGAGGCCTGGCAGGAAGCCCTGAGCTACGGCTCCATGACGGAGGGTCCGTGGCTCGACCGCAGCGAGATGTTCGAGGACGTTTTCAAGGATGTTCCCGCCCACCTGCTCGCCCAGCGCGAACAGCTCCGCGCGCTGGAAGAATGAGGAGGTCACCGACATGGCCCAGATGAACATGATCCAGGCGCTAAACTCGGCTCTGAACATCATGCTGAGTCGAGACCCGGGCGTGATCGTCATTGGCCAGGACGTCGGTTTCTTCGGCGGCGTTTTCCGGGTCACCGACGGTCTGCAGAGGCAGTACGGCGAGCACCGCGTCATCGATACGCCCATCGCCGAAGGAGGCATCGTGGGCAGCGCCATCGGCATGGGCGTCAACGGACTACGGCCGGTAGCCGAGATTCAGTTTGCCGACTACATCTACCCGGGTTGTGATCAGATCATCAGCGAGCTCGCGCGCCTGCGGTATCGAACCGGCGGCGACTTCTTCGCCCCGGTGACGATCAGAACGCCCTGCGGAGGCGGCATTCGCGGCGGGCAGACCCACTCCCAGAGTCCGGAGGGAATCTTCACCCACGTCTGCGGGCTGAAGGTCGTCATGCCCTCAAACCCTTACGATGCCAAGGGGCTCCTGATCAGCGCCATCGAGGACGACGACCCGGTGATTTTCTTCGAGCCCAAACGAATCTACAACGGCCCCTTCGACGGCGACGCGAACAAACCGGCCGTTCCGTGGAGCACGCACCCCAAGGGCGAGGTGCCGGAAGACTACTACACGATCCCCATCGGCCGCGCCGAGGTGATACGGCCCGGCAGCGAAGTGACCATCCTCTGTTACGGCACCATGGTTCACGTCTGCGCGGCGGCCGCGGAAGCCGCTGAAGTCGACGCCGAGATCATCGACGTGCGGACCATGGCGCCGCTGGATGTCGAAACGCTCAAGACCTCGGTGGAGAAGACGGGGCGCTGCGTAATCGCCCACGAAGCAACGCGGTTCAGCGGGTACGGCGCCGAGCTAGCCGCTACGGTTAGCGAAGAGTGCTTTTACCACCTCGAAGCACCCATCCAGCGAGTTGCCGGTTGGGATACCCCGTATCCCCATGCATTCGAGTGGGAGTATTTTCCGGGCCAGAAGCGCGTCGCGGCCGCCCTGGAACGGGTACTGGAGGCGCCATGAGCGAATACGTATTCAAGCTTCCCGATCTCGGCGAGGGAACGGTCGAGGCGGAGATCGTCGAGTGGCATGTACGCCCGGGCGATGAAGTGAACGAAGGCGATCTTCTGGTTGACGTGATGACCGAGAAAGCCAGCGTGGAGGTCCCCGCGCCGGTCACCGGGACCGTGCTCAGAACGTCCGGAATGCCGGGCGATTTGATCGCCGTCGGCGCTGAGCTGGCCGCCATCGAGACCGGAGCCTCCCAGGAGACGACGAAGGCCCCGAGCACGGTAGGGTCCGCCATCGCCCTTCCGGAATCCCCTGATGTCTCCATGCGGCCCGAGCCAGTGGAGGCACCTATCGAGGACGCGGTCACTCATCCAGAACCCTCGTCCCCGTCGTCGGCCGATTCAGACCAAGTTGCCACGCTGCCCGATACGCCGGTGGAGAGCGCAAGGCGCGTGATCACGTCCCCCGCCATCCGACGACGGGCGAAGGAGGCCGGCGTCGATCTGGAGTCGCTCACGGGCACGGGACCGCGCGGACGGATACTGCAGCGCGATCTCGAGCAGGCCATCGCCGGCCGGGAGACAGCAGCGCCCCCGGCGAGCGGCACGGGTGCCGTAAACGAGGTCAAGGTCATCGGCGTGCGTCGCGTCATCGCCAAGCGGCTTCAGGCAGCCGTGCGCGAAATTCCGCACTTCACCTACGTCGAGGAAGTGGATGTCACCGCCCTGGAATCCCTTCGGTCGCACCTGAACGCTGATCGGGCAGAGGGTCGCCCTGCCCTGACCTATCTGCCGTTCATCGCGCTGGCACTCGTCCGTGCTCTGAAAGCACACCCGCAATGCAACGCCCATTTCGCAGCCGAGTCGGGCACGTTGCGGCTTTTCGACCGGGTCCATCTGGGCGTCGCCACCCAGACTTCCGCCGGGCTGAAGGTCCCTGTGGTTCGCAATGCCAGCGAGCGGACGCTTTGGGACCTGGCGTCGGAGATGGCACGGGTGTCCGAGGCGGCTCGGGCGAACACCGCGCGGCCGGCCGACCTGACGGGGTCGACCATCACCGTCACCAGTCTGGGACGCCTCGGCGGCATCGTGTCGACGCCCGTCATCAACGCGCCGGAAGTCGCCATCATCGGCGTCAACAAGGCGGTCAGGCGCCCGGTGGTGGTGGATGACGAGGTCGTGCCCCGGCTCATGATGAACCTTTCGTCCTCGTTCGATCATCGCTTTGTCGACGGCTTCGACGCGGCGTCTCTGATTCAGGCGGTGAAGGGCTATCTCGAGCAGCCGGCCACCGTATTCATCGAGTAACGACCGGTCACCGGGACCGTTAGATTTCGGCAGCTAGCTCAATGCTCGTGAAGACGAACCGGCAATCGCGTGTAGCCCTTGACGAATGACGAGTAGGTCCGCTCGGGCTCTCCGACCACCTCGACGGTGTGAAAGCGTTGCAGAATCTCTTCCCAGACGACTCGCAGCTGCATTTCCGCCAATCGGTTACCCATGCAGCGATGGATCCCGAAACCGAACGCTAGGTGATGGCGGACGTTAGGCCGGTCGATGATGAACTCGTCGGGCCGGTCGATGACCTCCCCGTCGCGGTTACCGGACACGTACCACATGACCACCTTGTCACCCGCGCGGATCTTCTTGCCGCGCAGCTCCGTATCCACCTTGGCCGTACGTCGCATGTAGGCCAGAGGCGTCTGCCAGCGGATGATCTCCGGGACCATGGTGCGGATCAGGCCGGGATTTTCCCGGAGCTTGCGATACTGGTCGGGGTTCTGGTTGAGTGCCAGAACACCGCCACTGATCGAGTTCCGCGTGGTGTCGTTGCCGCCCACGATGAGAAGTATCAGGTTGCCCAGGAACTCCATGGGCTGCATGTGGCGCGTTTCCTCCCCGTGCGCAAGCATCGAGATGAGGTCGTTCCCGGGCTCGGAGTTGACCCGCTCGTTCCACAAACGCGTGAAGTAATCCAGACACTCCAGCAGCTCCTCGCGCCGCTGCGCGTTGCTGTCGACGATGCCTGCCCCCGGTATCGCGGTCGCAACGTCCGACCAACGCGTGAGCTTGCGGCGTTCCTCGAACGGGAAGTCGAAGAGCGTCGCGAGCATCTGCGTGGTCAGCTCGACGGAAACCGTGTCTACCCAGTCGAACGTCTCGCCGCGCGGCAGAGAATCCAGAATCCGCCCGGCGCGCTCACGAATGACGCTCTCGAGCTTGGCCAGGTTGCGCGGGGCAACCACGGGGGTCACGGTCGCCCGCTGCACATCGTGCTTGGGAGGATCCATGGCGATGAACATGCTCGGACGGAATCCTTCCTCCGGAGGCTGGTTGACGGGCGGGCCCAACGTGATCCCGCCCTCGGATGAAAAGATCTCGTGATGGGTGTCCACATAGAAGATGTCTTTGAACTTCGTCACCGACCAGAAGGGACCGAAATCGCTCTGGGGGCAGTAGTGCACAGGGTCCTCGTTGCGCAACCGCTCGAAGTAACCCCAGTGGGCGTCGTTTTGAAACAGCGCCGGCTGGGCCACGTTGAGCGTGTCCAGAGGCAGGGAATACGGATCTGGAATCTCGGCTCGGACGGCAGCGGGTTCGGTCATGCGTCGGCCCTCGAATCGGAATCTCGCCGGATGCTTCATGGTAGGGCCAGCGCTTTGCGACGTCTACGCGACGTCCTGAGCCGGGCCGGGCGGATGAGCCGCGCCAACACGCCTGGTATATGATGGCCCCTCAGCTTCGGGATCCAAGATCATGAGCACCGCGGAACAAATCGAGCTTGCCAGGCAGGTAGACGACCTGCGCGCCGAAGGCGCCGAGCTGGCCGAGCTGATGTCCAAGCTGACGGAGGAAGACTGGCAGCGCAGAACGACCTTCAAAGACTGGACGATCTACGACGTCATCGCTCATCTGCACTTCTCTGACCACATGGGGATGACCACCATCGAAAGCGGCGCCGCGTTCCAGGCGCTGATGGCAGACATGCAGTCCTCGGGGCTCCCGTTCGTCGAGTACACCAGACGATGGCTGGGCAGCGTATCCGGCGCGGATCTTCTCGAGCGCTGGAAGACTCTGCTGGACGAGTTGTGTGATCGTCTCCAGGCCCTGGATCCTCAGGAACGCCTGACGTGGGCGGGCCCCGGCATGAAACCCCGGATGTTCACCACCGCGCGCCAGATGGAGACGTGGGCCCACGGGTGGGAAATCTACGATTGTCTCCGGCTGGAAAGGATGCACACCGACCGGATTAAGAACATTGCAGCCATCGGCGTGCGCACTTTCGGCTGGACTTTTGTCAATCGGGGCCTGGAATTGCCCGGGGATCCGCCTTTCGTTCGCCTGACCGCCCCTTCCGGAGCTATCTGGGAGTGGAGTGATCCGAACGCGGACAGCAGCGTCACCGGCAGCGCGGTGGAGTTCTGCCAGGTCGTCACCCAGGTACGCAACGTCGCCGATACGAAACTCGAGGTAACCGGCAAGCCGGCCAGGGAGTGGATGGCCATTGCCCAATGCTTTGCCGGTGCTCCCGAGGATCCGCCTGCGCCCGGCAGCCGCCGCCCCGCAGGTTGAAACGGCGTCAGCATCGGAGGTTTGCATGTCAGGACCCTTGAGCGGCATACGGATCATCGAGCTGGCGACGATGATCGCGGTCCCCGGGGCCACGCACCTGCTTGCAACCCAGGGGGCCGAGGTCATCAAGGTGGAAGACCCGGTGCGCGGTGACGAGCTGCGCCACTACGGCAGCGAGAAGGGCGGCATGAGTGCCTGGTTCATCAACGCGAACTCCGGCAAGCGCTCGATCGCCCTGGACCTTCAGCATGAGGACGGCAAGAGCGTGCTCTGGAGACTCCTGGAGACCGCCGACGTGGTGATGCAGGGTTTTCGGCCTGGCGTGATCGGAAGACTCGGCTTCGACAGCGAAACGGTCAGAGACCGCCTACCTGCCATCGTCTACTGCTCGTCATCGGGCTTCGGCCCCCACGGCCCCTACGCCCAGCTCCCGGTCTATGACCCCGTCATTCAGGCGCTGTCCGGCTGGGCCGGAGCACAGCGCTACGACGAGGGGCCGCGCCTGGTGCGCGGCATGGTGGCCGACAAGGTGGCCGCTCTGACGTCCGCCCAGGCCGTGACCGCGGCTCTGCTGCAGAGGTCGATGACGGGTCGCGGGCTACACGTCGAGCTCAGCATGCTGGAGGCCAACATCGCCTTCAACTGGTCCGACGTCATGATGCACGCTTCCCTCCTCGATGCGGATGCGACCCACAGGCCCAACCTGCTTTCCTCCTATCGGCTGTTCCCCTGTCGCGACGGATGGGTCACGGTGACCGCTGGCACTGACGCCCAGTGGCGGGCCTTCAGCCAGGCGCTGGAAAGACCGGAGCTGGCGGAGGACGCCCGGTTCGTCACCGCGTCGGCGCGTGCCGGGCACGTGGCGGACTGGTACGAGGCCATGGGCGAGGCCGTGGCCGCCTTCAGGCTCCAGGAAGTGCTCGACCGCCTGAGAACGGCCGACGTGCCCGTGGCACCCGTGCTCGATCCGACCGAAGTCGCCGAGGATCCACAGGTGCTGGCGGCCGGGCTGCTGCGCGAGGTCGATCATCCGGTTGCAGGAAGGCTGCGCCAGCCCCGACCGAGCGCCGAAATTTTCGGGAGCTCTCAGGACCTGATCCCCGCGCCGACCCACGGGCAGCAAACGGCACAGGTGTTGGCCGAGATCGGCTACGACGAGGGCGCCATCGGCAGGCTGGCGGCCGATGGCGTCGTCAAGGTCGACTAGACGTTCCGGTCCTGGTCCTTCCAGTAGGGATCCCGCAGCTCACGCTTGAGAATCTTGCCCGTGGGAGCCTTCGGCAGGCTGTCGACGAAGTCGACGGATTTCGGTTTCTGGTAAGAGGCCAGGTTCTCCCGGGCCGTGTCGATGATCTCCTGCTCGGTAGCGGTCTCTCCGGGTTTGAGCACCACCACCGCTTTCACGGCTTCCCCCCACTCGTCGTCGGGAACACCGATCACCGCCGCCTCCAGCACGGCCGGATGTTTGTGGATGGCCGCTTCGACCTGGGTCGAGTAAATGTTCTCCCCTCCGGAGATGATCATGTCCTTGGCGCGGTCGACGATGAAGACGTATCCATCCTCGTCCCAGGTGGCGACGTCGCCCGTCCACATCCATCCGTTGCGGATGGTCTGGGCGGTGAGATCCGGACGTCCCCAGTAGCCGAGCATGTTGGCGTCCGAGCGCACCACGATCTCCCCGGCCGTGGCGCCGTCTTTCGGGACCGGCTCGCCCTGCTCGTTCACCACCTGGACCCGCGTCACGAAGCCCTCGCGACCGCAGGAGTTGAGGCGCTCAGGGTGCTTGCCGGCAACCGCGTCGGCATGGTCCTCCTGGGAAAGGAACGTCATGGTCATCCCCTCTGTCTGCCCGTATCCCTGTATCAGCGTGCAGGGGAAGGACTCGAGCGCGGCCTTCACGACCGTACCCGGCATCGGCCCGCCCCCGTACTGTATGTTGCGGAGGCTCGAAAGGTCGTAGCTCGCGAAATCGTCCACCGCCATCATCCAGTTGAGCATGGTGGTGATGCCGAGAAAGGCGGACACCCGTTCTGCCTGAATGATTTCCAGCGCTTGCCTGGCCTCGAAGTTCATCAGCACCACAGGGCACCCGTGGGCCATGTAGTTCATCGCCAGCCCCACCGGGATGTGAAACATCTGGCCCGTCAACATGTAGACGTCGGTAGGCACCACGCGCTCGGCCACCGTCTGGTTAACCATGCCCATGAAAAGCGATCTGTGCGAGTGCAGGGCTCCTTTGGACAGCCCCGTGGTCCCTCCCGTGTACAGGATCAATACCGGGTCGTCGTCCCCGGTCGAGTCCGACCGCTGCGGCTCCTCGGCGCTCGACGCGCGCACGAGATCCTCGAAGCTCCCGTCGCTCGAAGCGCCGAACTCGAGCCACCGCGGCACGTCCACCAGCCCCTGCAGCGCATCCCGCTCGCCGCGGAACTCGGCGGACGTGACGATGGCGCTTGGGCCGCCGTCCTCGAGGATGCGAGCCAGCTCGTCCACCCCCAGGCGCCAGTTGAGCGGCTGGGCAATCAATCCCGCACGCGCGCAGGCGTAATAAACCTCGAAGTACTCGATGCTGTTCCTGGCCAGCACGCCAATTCGCGCGCCCTTTTCGAACCCCTGGGCACAGAACCCGTTGGCGAGCTGGCGCACCCGCTCATCGAGCTCGCCAAACGAGACCCGGCGCCCCGTGGGGATGTCGACGATCGCTGGGCGAGACGGGTCCAGCGCGGCCCACTTGGCTGTGATGTTGCCGATGTTCACGTACTCCTCCTAGGTTGCACGCAGGAACTGATAAACGGCCGTAACGCCCAAAACGGACAGGAGCACGAAAGTGCCCTGAGCTCCAATGAGCCGGGGGTAGTTGACGTTGGCACCGGGAGCCCGGTCCAGGCCCCAGACGTGCAGAACCCGCAGAGCCACCAGCGAGACGCCAAACGCGTGCATGGCGACCGCGCCGACGCCGCTCAGCTCGACGAGGTACATCAGCACCACAGCCAGCGGAACGTTCTCGACGAAGTTGGCCTGCACGCGAAGCGTGGCGTCGCCCCGCCACTCCGGCTGTCCCGGTCGAACACGGGCACGAAGCACCAGGTTGGCGAGAAACACGCTCATCAGCCCCATCACCCCGGCGTAAAGCAAAGTGACGGGAATCATGAGCTGAGAAGTCCAGCCACGACGGCCGCCGCGCCACCGAGCGCAAGCGTGAGCCCGATGTACCCGTACTGATCGATCCAGAACAACCCGAACGCCTCGGGCGTACCTTTGGGAGCGGTCGGTGTCTCGCCGCGCCGCACCTGCCTGGGCAGCCCGCCCACCCAGATGATCTGCACGCCGTGCCAGATTCCGCCCAGTCCCAGGACGATCAACCAATCAGCCAACGTCATCGCGATCCCCTCGGCTTTTCCAAGCTTTTCATCCCCGACCCGAACTGAAGTAGGATACAGTTTTTCGGGGAGGGTTCACCATGGCGGAGCATGCCAGCAACGAAGGCGTCAATCTTCAACTCCATCTGAAGCGGGTCCCGGAGGGTCTCGCTGGTCCGGGGGACTTCGAAGTCCGCGAAACCGAAATTCCCCGGCCCGGGGACGGTGAGGTGCTGGTCAGGGCTCACTACTTCGGGCTCGATGCCGCGCTGCGACTCATTGTCCGCGACAGCAAGGATTTCCTGTTCCGGGTCGAGCCGGGTGACCTCGTGCGTGGCTCCATGGCCGGAGAAGTAATCGAGTCGAACAACCCTGACTACTCCGTCGGCGATCTGGTCCTGGCGTCCTCCGGCGTCCAGAACTACGCCATCAGCGACGGCAGCGACCTGGAAAGATGCGACACGAGCCAGGCGCCGCTCGGATCATGGCTTGGCGGGTTTGGCGTCTCCGGCCTGACCGCTTACTTCGCGATCACCGAAGAGTGCAAACCCCAGCCAGGCCAGACGGTGGTCGTGAACGGGGCGGCCGGCGCCGTTGGCTCCATCGCCGGGCAGATCGCGCGGCTAGCCGGCGCGCGGACCATCGGTATCACGAGCAGCGACGAGAAGTGCCGCTGGCTAACCGAAGAACTGAAATACGATCACGCCATCAACTACAAGGCCGGTAACCTCTACGACCAGCTGGCCGAGGCTGCACCCGAACGGATCGACGTGATCTTCGACAACGTGGGCGGCGATATCCTCGACGAGAGCCTGCGGCTGATCGGCATGCGGGGCGTGGTGCTCCTGTGTGGCTCCACCTCTCAGTACGCCGCCGAGCACATGACCGGCCCGGACAATTACATATGGCTGGGTACCATGCGGGCGCGAATGCAGGGATTCGTGGTTTTCGACTACGCGGACCGCTACGAGGAAGCCCGCCGCAGGATGGCGCGCTGGATCAAAGATGGCCAGCTGAAGCTGCCGGAGTACGTCGTCGACGGCGATATCGGCGACTATCCGGAAGCCTTTCTGCAGCTCTATCAGGGCGCGAACCGGGGCAAAATGCTTCTGCGGCTGCCGGCCGCCCGCTGACTTTCGCCCCCAACTCCGGGCCCGAACATGCCCCGGGCGACGATCCGGTTTTGATCTCCTACCGGTTCGCCACCCACTGCCGGGCTTCCGGCGACGCCACCCACTGCAGGGCGTTGCGCAGCAGGCGACGAAAATCGGCGTTGCCGAAAGCCTCCGGGCTGTCACCGATGTCGGCCGCCACCACCGGGCTGTTTCCGGCCGCGTTTGCCCAGACCACGACGTTACTCCCTTCCGGGTGCGACCACGCAGCCTGCTCCTCTGGCGGGGCGAGGGGCGGCGGCGTGAAGTTAGCCGCGACGAACTCGTAGTCGCTTTCGAACAGCGGCGTCACCTTCGGACCAAGCGTAGCCGTCTTGAGGTAAATCTCGTCCGTCACGGTGAAGCCGTTTCCCAGGCCCGCAGCCACGGGATGAGAAGGATCGACGGGCGTCAGGCTGATGGTCGGGTTGGGATACGGACCATGACCGCCCCGGTACCCGGACCCCGGCACGCGCTGGCCGTTCAGCTCACCTTCGGTCAGCATGAAAGAAGACCCCGATATGGATCGCCACAAGGGCCACAGCGGCCATGAGACGGTCCCGTGATTGAGCATCACGATGCCCGTTCCGCCATCGATCAGTGCCTCGATGCTGCGTCGGTAGTCGTCCGGCGGAATGCCCGTGTCCCCTGCCCCGTCGTGCATGAGACCGATGCCGGGAATACCCGACATGTCGTAGAAGAGCACGGCGCCGTAGTCCCCGACGTTCTCCGGGCGCAGGATGACCTGCGCCGCCGGCTGCTCGACCATCGTCACGTCGAGTTCGTCCATCCCCTCGAACATCGCCAGAAAAGCATCGTGATCAAACGCGTGGCCTTTCGTGACCAGAAGTACCCTCACCGGCTCCATTCATTCGTCCTCTCTTCCCGTTAGTCGAAACCCCGCTGCGGACGCGGCTGCCAGAAACTAACCCCGGCGCGGGATCGACGCAACGGCTTGACGCCCGCCTGCGATACGCACCAATCTACGTCAAGGTAGACAGGCCCTGGGAGGGAACCATGACGACGATCGCGGAGCTGCTCGAGCTCGAGGAAATCAAGAACCTGCGCCATATGTACAGCCACTACTTCGACGGCAAACAGGTGGACAAGCTGGCCGATCTCTTCACGGATGATGCGATCTGCGAATTTGGACCCGACTACGGTGGAGACTGGGTAGGCAAAGAGCAGATCCGAGCCAACTACGCAACGTACACGGAGGCAGAGGGGGACGAGCACGAGGTCATGCACGCGGTCACCAACCCGTGGATTCGTTTCATCGACGAGACGACGGCCAACGGCCGCTGGTACCTGCTTGATCTGCGCACCGCCGAGGGTGCCGAGAACCCGCTCATTCTGTTCGGCATCTACGACGATGTTTACAAGAAGGTGGACGGGCAGTGGCTCATCCACCGAACGCGCATCGACTTTCTCTGGCCGAAGCGCCACTTTCACGGTTACCGGGATCTCTGATCTGAAACACAGAAGGACGAAACGATGGACGCGAGCATGGAAGAACAGCTTCAGGAACTGCTGGACAAGAAGGCGTGCGAGGAGGTGCTGCTGCGCTACGGGCGCACCCAGGACTGGCTGGATACGCCGGGACAGGCAAGCTGCTTCTGGCCCGACGCGGAGGTGGACTTCGGCTTCTTCACCGGCAACGGCGAGGACTGGGTGAAGACCGTGATGCCGCACGAGCAGGAAGCCCTGCGGAGATGGCACATGAGCACCAGCATCATGATCCAGGTCGACGGCGATCGCGCCACCGCAGAATGCTACGGGATCGCTGCCGGCACCGCGGAGATCGACGGCGAGCTCATGGACACCGTCTACGGCGGCCGGTACATGGACGAGCTGAAGAAGCGCGGGGGCGAATGGCGCATCTCAAAACGGACGTACGTCCTGGACTGGAGCCATCGATTCCCCAACGCGCTGGAGGCCAACACCGGCGAGGATTTCGCGCTACACATTCTGAAGATCGACGCGCCCGGCCACCCCCTGTACCGGGAGCTTTAGCCTCGACCGATCGGACGAACCAGACCTCGCATGGCTTCCACCAACGCGGGGTCGGCGGTTCCGGTAAACGACGCATTCAGCACGGCGTTTCGCTCCGCGACGATCTCACGGAACTCGGGATGGGTGCAGAGGAAAAAGCGGTTCTCCAGAACCCCCTCGAGCACCTGCTCTGCCAGGTCCAGGGGTTCGGTTCCCATGGCGGAAGCCTCGTTGGCGCTCGGCTCGTCGCTCTCCCCGGTCGCGGTCGCCTGGCCGCTGGTGAGGTGAGCCGGGCGATTGCGGTCGCTCGTCGTCAGCGCGGTGCGGACCACGCCCGGGCAAAGCACCGAGACCCCGACGCCGCTTTCCATGAGGTCCGCGTGGAGCGCTTCTGACAGACCGACGACGCCGAACTTGGCCGCGTTGTAGATCCCCAGGCCCGGCATTCCCACCAGGCCGCCCACGGAAGCGGTGTTGACGACGTGGGCGTCCCGCCCGTGCCGCATGAGTTCCGGAAGAAAGGCAGTCACGCCATTCACCACGCCACCGAGATTGACGCCGAGCACCCAATCCCAGTCTTCGTACGTCACCCGGTAGAGCGGGCCCGCCGCGTTCACCCCGGCGTTGTTGCAGAGCAGGTGCACAGCGCCGTAGGCGTCTAAAGCACGATCTCGCGCCCGGGCCATGGCGTCGCGGTCGGTCACGTCCAGCTGAACGGGGACGACCTCCGCCCCGCCTTCCGCCAGCGCGCCCGCAGCAAGCTCGAGGGCCTTCTCCTCCACGTCGGCCATCACCACACGCATCCCCTCCCGCGAAAACACGCTGGCGAGCCCGAAGCCGATGCCGCTTGCCGCACCCGTAATGAAAGCCACTTTGTCTCGAACGGAGTCCATCGCTTGTCTCCCTCTTCCACGCTCATTCCTGGCTGGAAACTATCATTGTCCATGCCACTGTGATACCAATATTCGATTGGGAATCCATGGGGAGAGAACTTACGTGAGACGTACGCTTTGCGTCGCGCTCTGCTTCGCGGCCGCCTTGCTGTCGGGGTGTTCGGAACAGGGGCCCGAATCAGCATCTCAGGCGGCAACGCCGGCCGCCGCCACGGAGGAGGCAGAGCAGCTCCAGCCCGGCGAGCGGGGCGCGCAGGATTATGCCGACGAGATCTTCGCCCGCGAATCCATGCCCGGAAAAGCCGTTTACGCCCAGCACTGCGCTGCCTGTCACGACGGAGCAGTCAAGAAGGCGCCTCACAAGCTCATGCTCGGGCTGATGACGCCCGAGGCGGTTCTGGAGACGCTCAGCACCGGGTTGATGAAGGAACAAGGCGCCCTTCTGGACGATGAGGACAAGCGCCTGGTATCGGAATATCTGGCCGGCGTGCCGATGGGAACCCAGGCGGCGACCGCGGTGGAAGTCTGCTCCGGCGCGGCCGCGGAATTCGACTTCAACGATCCCCCGAGGACGACCAACTGGGGGCTGCAGCGCACCAACACGCGTTCCATCAGCGCCGCGGATGCCGGCCTCGACAAAGCCAGTCTTGCCGACCTCAGGCTCAAGTGGGCCTTCGCGTTTCCAGGCGCCAACCGGGCCCGATCCCAGCCCACCCTGGCCGCTGGCGCGATCTATGTGGGCAGCCACAACGGTCTGGTCTACGCGCTCGATCGCTCGAGCGGCTGCGTTCGCTGGACGTACGAGTCCGCCGCCGAGGTACGCACCGGCATCGTGGTCGACAGCTGGAACGCAGGCGATTCCGAGGCGAAGCCCAGAGCCTACTTCGGCGACGTGCTGGGCAACGTCTACGGCATCGACGCCGTCAACGGCACGGAGATCTGGCGCATGCGGGCCGACGAGCACCCCAACGCCACCATCACCGGCACACCGTCGCTGCATGACGGACGGCTCTTCGTTCCGGTTTCGTCCCTGGAGGTCAGCCTGGCGGCCGATCCGGCGTACGAGTGCTGCACCGGCAGGGGCTCGGTGGTGGCGGTGGATGCCGCCAGCGGCGAGATGCTCTGGCAGACCTACACCATCGAGGAAGAGCCCACGGTCCAGGGCCAGAACCGGGTCGAGACGGACATGTACGGACCGTCCGGGGCCACGGTCTGGAACAGCCCGTCCATCGACGCAAAGCGCAATCAGCTCTACGTCGGCACCGGAGAGAACATGTCCTCGCCTGCCACCCTCACCAGCGACGCGATCTTCGCCATGGACCTCGAAACCGGAAAGGTGAAGTGGGTATTCCAGGCGACGCCGAACGACGCCTGGAACTCGGCATGCGACACCGACCGGCCCGACAGCTGCCCCGTGGAAGACGGCCCGGACTTCGACTTCGGCGCCGCGACGATGCTGCTGGCCACGGAAAAAGCCGGCGATCTCGTCATCGGCGGCCAGAAGTCGGGTCTGGTCCACGCGTTGGACCCGGAGACGGGCAAACTCGTCTGGCAGAGCCGTGTGGGTCGCGGCGGCATTCAGGGCGGGATTCATTTCGGCATGGCGTCGGATGGCAAGCGGCTCTACGTGCCCATCAGCGACATGAGAGACGGCAGAACGTATCCGGATCCGGAAAGGCCCGGCCTGCACGCGCTGGATCCGAGCACGGGCCAAGAATTGTGGTCCTTCGAAAACCCCGACCTGTGCACCGGGCGCGATTTCTGCCATCCCGGCATATCTCAGGCCATCACGTCAGCCGGCGCCCTGGTGCTGGCCGGCGGCATGGACGGTGTCATGAGAGTTCACGACGCCGCCACGGGGGCTCTGCTCTGGGAGCGCGATACCACGGAAACCATCGCGACCCTGTCGGGCGCCCGCGCCTTCGGTGGATCGTTCGGCGGCGGCTCGGCCCCTGTGGTCAGGGATGGGCTGGTGGTCCTGAGCTCCGGCTACGGAATCTACGGGCACATGCCGGGCAATCTGTTGATGGTGCTGGAAGCAGAGGAAGCGCCGGCAGCCGACTGACCCGGCCCGGGCACCGAAGTCGATGGGCTGGCACTTCCCGGATCGGACCATCGGTTGACGGCAGGCTCAATAGTCAACATCATTGACCCTCGATCCGGCCAAGGGAAGGAATTTGCGCGTCCCGGTCTTGGCATGGAAGACGGTGAGCACCCTCGCGAACGAACACCGGGGTGCTGAGGCGATAGACAACAAAGCTTCCTGGGGAGGGGGTTATGAATATCAGATCTTGCGGCGGAACCGCTGCATTCGTATTGGCGGGCCTGGCAGCCGGACTGCTCGAGAGTCGACCGGTCTCAGCCGCCGAGGAAGAGTCCGCGCTGGTGCATGAGGAAGTCATCGTCACCGCCCGGCGTCGCGAAGAGAGCCTGCAGACGGTCCCTGTGGCCGTTTCGGTGCTGACGGGAGAGGAACTCGTCGAGCAGGGCGGCATGAAGATCGACGCCATCGGCAAGCTCGTGCCCAACGTGCATTTCGAGGCGGCCGGCGGGACCAGCGGCGTCAAATCGCCCATCGTCTTCATCCGCGGCATGGGCCAGAATGACTTCATCCCGGTCGAAGATCCTGCCGTAGGCATCTATCTCGACGGCGTGTACATGGGCCGCAACATCGGCAGCGTATTCGACCTCGTAGACATCGAGCGGGTAGAAGTGCTCAGGGGCCCCCAGGGCACCCTGTTCGGCCGCAACACCATCGGCGGCGCGGTCAACATCATCTCCAAGAAGCCGGGCGACGAGTTCGGCGGCTCGTTGAAGGTGGCCGGCGGAGACGAGGGTTACCTCGAAGCCCAGGGCAGCGTGAACCTGCCCCTGGGCGATCGGGCCGCAGCCCGGCTGAGCGGCTTCGTGCGCGAGCGCGACGGCTACGTGCAGGCCCTTCAGCACGACGATCTGGAGCTCGGCAGCGACGACATCTGGGGGCTGCGGGGCAGCCTGCGGGCGGAGCTGACGGATTCGTTCAGCCTCGACATCGCCCTGGACTACTCGAAGGCCGAGGAGACGCCGGGCGCGATCTCGCCCATCGCCGGCATCGGCGGGTTCGACGGCGACGTCATTACCCTCGGGCTTCCTGCCCAGCCGTTCGCCTTCTTCTGGAACGCGATCTGGAGCGGCGTTGCACCGCCTGGGTGTACGACCGGCACCGGCCAGGCCAGCAACAGCGCGTGCTACGGCCCGGTCTGGAACACAGACGACCCCTACAAGATCAACTCGAGCTATGTGGACAATACCGGGACCCAGATAGACCCCGAGCAAAGCGTCGAGGTCTGGGGCGGCAACGTCACGGCCACCTGGCAGATCGGCTCCGTGGAGCTGAAGTCCATCACCTCCTATCGGGAGTTCGACATCGGCTTCTTCAACGATCTGGATTTCTCGCCCTACATCCTGTTCGCGAACAATCACGACGAGTACACCCAGGAGCAATGGTCCCAGGAGCTGCAGCTGAGCGGAACTGCCATGAGCGACCGCATGGACTACCTCCTCGGCTTCTACTACTTCGACGAGGAAGGCCACGAGGCCATCTTCAACCAGATCTCCTTCGCACCGCCGCTTGCTGCGCCGCCTGACTTCTTTTTCCAGTACCTGGACCGCTTCATCGACAACGACAGCTGGGCCGTGTTCGGGCAGGTGAACTTCGACCTCACCGAGACCCTGACGTTGACGGTAGGCGGTCGCTACACGGAGAGCAACAAAGACTTCGCCCTGATCACCGAGCGGCGTGCGCCGGCACCCATCTCCGTCCAGGGCGGCAAGCTGACCACCGAAGAGTTCACCCCCCTGGTGTCGCTCGCCTGGCAGGTCCAGGAAGACGTCATGGTCTACGCGACCTGGTCGGAAGGCTATCGGGACGGCAGCTACGCGGCCCGATTCACCGGCGCGGTTCCGGATCCGCTGCCCAACTACGATCCCGAGTACGTCAACAATTACGAGATCGGGGTCAAGACCACGCTTCTGGACGGCCGCATGCGGCTGAACGCCACCGCGTTCCTGATGGACTACGAGGACATGCAGATCAACGCGTCCAGCGACGAGGTGACGACGTCCTCGACCAAGGCCAACCTGGGAGACGCGACCATCTCCGGCGTGGAGCTCGAGATCTCAGCGCTGGTAACGGAGAACCTCACCCTGGGGCTGAATCTGGGCATTCTCGATGACGACATCGACAGCCTGAAGGGAACGCTGATTTCGAACACCGTCGTCATCGACGAGACCAGCGACCTGCCCAACACGCCGAACTGGACGCTGTCCCTGATGGCAAAGTACGAGATTCCGCTCAACAACGGATCACGCCTCGCCTTCCGCGCCGACTATGTGGCCAAGGACGACTACTACAGCCGCGCTGAAAACATTCCCGAGCTGCTGATCGACAACTACGAAAACCTGAACGTCAGCGGGACCTTCATCTCGCCCGGCGGTGATTGGGAAGTGGGCGTCGGGGTGCGCAACGCGACAGACGAGTTCTACTACCAGTCGGCCACGCCGTTCGCCACGTTTGGTCTGAGCTTCGGCCAGCCGGTGAGGCCGCGAACCTGGTACGGATCGCTGACCTACAACTTCGGGAACTGAAGCATCCAGAAAGCCGCGCCCGACGCGCTCATCAGCGACCGCGTCGGGCGTTTTGCCTCGTCACACAGGTGATGGGGTTCAGTCTTCCAGCGTGATGGCCACCGCCGGGCAGACCTCGATTGCTTCCTCGGCGTGCCTGCGCGTGGCGTCATCGCTGATCTGGTCCACCAGCACCACCGGGTAGCCCTCGTCCCCCATACGAAACAGCTCGGGATGGTTGTAGTAGCACTCGCCCGACTTGTAGCACTTCTCGTAGTCGATCTTCACCTTCATGGGCGGTCGAACTCCATCCACAGTTCCTGAGGTGACCGGAACCCGCCGGAATCGATAGAAGGCGAGCTGATCCCCGGATGCTCGGCGAACTTCGGCCGCGGGTTGCGGATGGCTTCCATCAGCCTGGTGCACGCGATGGCCGATTCCTGCCGCGCCATGGCATAGCCCATGCAGAAATGCTGGCCGATGCCGAATCCCAGATGCCCGGGCTTGCCGTCCTTGTAACGCCCGGAGCGGTTCTCGCGCCCCATGTGGAGGTCGTCGCGATGAACGTCGAACGTATCGGGATCCTTGAACACCCGTTCGTCCCGGTTGCCCGCACCGAGGTAGAGGATCACCCCGGCCCGCTCAGGAATGACGTGGCCGTGCAGCGGGATCTCCCGGGTCGTGTGCCGGAATTGAGCGTGAACCACGGGGTCGTAGCGCATCATCTCGGTGAACACGTTCTCCCACAGCGCCGGATTTTCGAGCACGTCGGAGAGCTGATCGGGCCTCGTGTACAGCATGTGATACCACATGTTGGCGATGGCCTTGTCCGTGGTGTCTCCCCCTGCGGCCAGCAGCAGCGCCACGAACCCTTTGATCTCCTCCACGCTCATTCGGCTGCCGTCGAGCTCGGCAACGCAGATCCGCGAGAGCAGATCTTCGCCGGGATTCTTCGACCTCTCCCGGATCATCGGGTCGATGTAGTCCCACATGTCGTTACGCGCCTTAATCCCTCGCGCCATGTGGTCGCCGCCGAAGCCGAGTCCGGCGATCAGCAGCTGATACCACTCGACGAACGTGTCTTCATCCTCCCGGGGCAATCCGAGCATGTTGGAGATCACCCGGATCGGCACCTGGCTGGAAAACTGTGTCACCAGCTCAACTTCGCCATCGTCAATGAATCGGTCGATGACCTCCTGGGAGATCTGGTCGATCATGGGCAGAAAGTCGGTCAGCTTCTGGCCGACGAACTGCCCGGCCACGATGTTGCGCAGCCGCCGGTGCTCGTTGCTGTTCCCGTATTCGAGGATGTTGGGCCCGAACACGTGCCTGGAGCCGAACTCGTAAGGCCCGTCGGGCTTGTAGACCGCCCGGTCGAAGCTCTCGTTGTCCTGAAAGGCTCCGTCGATGTCCCAGTATCGGGAAAGGATCCACCGATTGTGGAAGCGATCGTGATAGACCGGGTGGTAATCCCGAAGCCGCTTGTAGATGGGGAACGGATCCTGCTGAAACGCTTCCGAGTCGAATTCCCGGGGATCCAGGTCTGCCAGTGATTCAGCTGTAGCGGACACTTCTCCCTCCTGTTTAGTGATGTGTTCCGTTGCGCGGGAAGGCTACCGCTTCGAAAAGCTGACCGGTAGCTTCCAGCACGTATGCATTTCCCCAACCCTGAGACTGGCCAGATGAGGATTCGCGCCTTCCTGGAGGCGCAGGTCGGCGACCATGTCCAGCAGAACCCGGGAGGCCCTTACCGCCGTGTCCCGGGTAATGGCGTAGAGCGATCTGGGGCGGTCCTCGGGAATGGCCGGATGCCGCGACGGCGGCCCCAGCCCGAAGGCGATTCCCGAGGCCAGGCCGTCGGCTCGGTACTGGCCGCGCGGTTCGCGCTGACACATGTCCCGACGATCGACGATGAAACGATCCGGATCGGCGAATATCCGCGGGTCACGATTTGCCGCCGCAGCGCTGCAGATCAGCTGAGCACCCTCGGGGATGAGCTTGCCAAAACGCTCTACCTCGTGGCGGGCAAACCGCTCGGCCGAAAGCACCGGCGCCGAGTGCCTGAGAGTCTCCAGGTAGGCAACCTTGAGCAACCGGTTGTCCGTCTGGGCCACCTCGAACTGGTCCGGGTGGGTCATGAGCAGGAACCACATGTTGGCCAGAGCTCCGTGAAGGGTCTGATGGTCGCCCTCCAAGAGCGTGACCACCACGTCTGCAGCCGAGACCGCGCCGCCCTCGACGTCGAGGCCCACCATGGCCGACAGCATGTCGTCACCGGGATTGGCGCGTCTGGCTTCCACCAGCGGTTCGAAGTAGCTGACGAGGTCGTTCAGGGCAACGAGCCCGGACTGCTGAGCGTTTGGCTCCCAGGTGATGCCCCTCTGCATGCGCCAGTACCGCTCGGCAAACCCGCCGATGTCGCCATCCGGCAAATCGAGCAATCGCCCGAGCATCTCGAGGGGGTAGCGGGCGGCAAACTCTCTGGCCAGGTCGCTCTCGCCCCGAGCAGCGAACTCGCCGACGATGCTCTCGGCCAGGGGCGCGGCGTTGTGGTCTATGCCGCGCTCCTGCGCCACGAGAACGGGCAACTCGCCACGCAGATCCCGACCGAAATTATCCAGACCGTAATACCATGTCTTCGGCCGGGTCTCGAAGTTGCCTTCGTCCACGAATATCGAGGTCACGTCATCGTAGCGCGTGATCCAGTAGCTGTTGCTCAGCCAGTTGCGGTAGCAGGGATAGTTCTCTCGCAGAATTTCCAGCAGCGCGTATGGGTCCTGCCGGTATTGCTCGGACACGAGCTGAATCGGCTTGATCTTCTCGGTGGACTCACCCACCCGCTCCCGCTGGTGAACCTCATAGGTGCGGTAGCCTGGCCCGCTCGTGCCAGGTCGGCGCGTGATCACAACGCCATTCAACCCTGCTACCAACTGATCTTCAGCAACCGTCGCCACCATCAACTCCTGACTTGCCAACCGGGATCCTGGGCTCGAGCCTTACAGGTCGTAATCCAGCCAGAGTTCCCTGACCGAGACCAGGCCGATGGGTGCAAGGCTCTTTCCATCGATGTCCTTGGGCATCTTTTCCAGATTGACCCTGGGATTCTTCATGTGCTTGTGGAGAATCCGTGAGCCAACCGTTGCTTCCTGATGAGATATCCAGGCACCGGGGCATAGATGGGGCCCCACTCCGAAGGCCATGTGGCTGCACTTTCCATCCTTGCGATAGCCGCTGCGCAGGAGCTTTCCGGAGTAGAGGTCCTCGCGGAAGATGTCGAAGGTCTCCGGATCCTTGAAAATCCGCTCGTCGTGATTCGCGGAGAAGTCGACCATCTGACAAAGGGAGCCGGCAGGGATCGTGACCCCGTGCATCTCCACGTCAAAACTGTTGTGACGCGGCTGCCCACCGATGGGCGTGGAGTGGCGAAGGGTCTCGTGAAAGGCACGATCCCACAGGCTCTCGTCCGCGCTGACCGCCGCGAACTGATCGGGATGCTGCAGCAGCAGATACCACATGTTCAGTATCGCGCCCCGCGTGGTTTCGCCACCGCCACCCACCACGAGCGCGATGTTGGACGTGATCTCCTCAGTGGAAAGGAAGTCGCCGTCCACCTTCGTCTCGCACAGCTTGCTGATGATGTCCTTGCCAACCGGGTTGCCATCGTTGTCGTAAAGATAAGTCGGCTTGACGCGCCGCTCCTCGACAATTTCGGCCACGTAGTCTTCTAAGTGCTGACGCGCCTCCAGGCCCTGCTTGTGCGTCTCTGAGCCGCCGAGGCCGGACATCATGGAGTTGTACCAGTAGTAGAAGGCGTCCTGAGCCTCCTTGGGGAACCCCAGCACCTCGCAGACCACCCGGATCGGGAACTCGTTGGCAAAAGCCTTTCCGAGGGCGACGGTCCGGACGCCGTCCTTTTCCGTCACCCACTCCGAGCCGACGGCTTTGTCCCAGTCTGCGATCATTTCCTCTGCCAGGCGCTCGATGGCAGGGATACGGGCCTTCAGCGACTGGCCGACCAGATGTTGCCCGTACAGATTCCGACGCCGCCGGTGCTCGATGCCGCTCAGCTCCAGCTGGGTGTTGCCCAGCACGCCGCTGGAGCTTCCCTTGGGAATGGTGTTGAACCCTTCGTCGTCGAAGTAGCACTCGGTGATATCGTCGTATCGGGTCACCCAGTAGCAGTTGTGAAGCTTGTCGTGATAAACCGGGTAGTGGTCGCGAAGTATCCGGTAGTAGGGATAGGGATTGCGGAAAAACTCCGGCGAGTCGAAGATTCGCGGGTCGATGAGCGGGGTGCCGTCTTCGGCATGCCCCATGTCGACCGCCTGACCTTCGGGCATCAGCGGGAATTCCTTCTGCGCGCCGAGACCCTCGGCTTCCTCCTCGGCAAGCGTTTCAAGCACATTGGCTACGGAACTCATGATCATCCCTACTCCACGAATTGAAGTAAAAGTTGTAGTAAGGTTCAATAATTAGAAGTTACTCGCTAAGCTCCGGTTTGGCAACGAATCCGGGGCTGGACGGCCTTCCGGAGGCCGGCCCGCATGGGCCCAATTAGCAACATTCAGACTCGGGGATGTACATGACATTCGTGATCGCCAATGCCTGTATCGACGTGATGGATCAATCCTGCATTGAAGTGTGCCCGGTGGACTGCATTTACTTCGACGAGGAAGACGATCGAATGTGCTACATCCAGCCCGACGAGTGCATAGACTGCGCGGTGTGCGAGTCGGCTTGTCCGGTAGGAGCCATATTCAAGGACGAGGACGTGCCGAAGGAGGTCGAGGAGTTCACGGCCATCAACCTTCTCTGGTTCGAGGACAAAGAAGCCGCGCGGGCAAAGATCGATGCCTTCGCGGCCGGTAACTCGTCCATCACCTGAACGGAGCGAGCCCGTGCCTGCAACACGCTCGTTGACGGCCAATCAGGCCCAGCGGCGGGCGAAGATCCTGCAGGCTACCCGGGATCTGGTAACCGAGCACGGCTACGATGGCATGATCATGCGGGACGTGGCCGCCCTCGCAGACGTCTCGGCTACGACCCTTTACAACCTCTACAACACCAAGGACGAGCTGCTTTTGGAGGCCCTGCGCGACAGGATCGAAGCAAGCACCGTTCAGGCCCGTCAGCACGCTCCCGAACCGGGCTACGAGTACCTCCTGGCCCACGTCCGCAGCGTCTGCCGGCAGACCCGCCGCTCCCCTGCCTACGTGAACGCGATCGCCCAGGCGCTGTTTCGCTCCACTCCGGGAGACCCCCTTGCCGAGGTGCTGCTGGCGGGGCTGCAGGAGGACGTCGAGCGATCGCTGCGGGCGATGAGCGAGGCCGGGCACCTGCACCCCCAAGCGCGCATTAACGCGCTCGCCCGAGCCCTGACGGGTTCCTTCTGGTCCAACTTTCTGCTGTGGAACAAGGGCCGGCTCGCGCTCAAGGACCTGGAAACCGCCCAGCTGAGCGGCTACCTTTCCCTGCTGATCCCGACCACCGTCGGCTCCGCCAACGAAGCCTTGCGCAGTCGCCTGAAGGCTCTGAGCGGTCTGAGCTGAACCCAAGCGGTCGGCTAGACGCGGTCGGCTAGACGCGGTCGGCTAGACGCGGTCTGCCAGACGCGGTCGGCTAGCCCAGGTCGGCCCTAGGCGGGCCCCCCCGCGACGTCTAGGAACTGGCCGGTGGTCCACTCCGCCGCCGGGGACGCAAAGAACACGGCAGCGGCTGCGCAGTCCTCCGGAGTGCCCGTCCGCCCGAGCGGAATCTGCGCATCGAAAGTCTGGTGGGCTTCCTCCTCGGAAATGTGCATGGTTTCCTTGAGCATCTCGGTGACGATGATGCCGGGCGCGATGCAGTTCACGGTGATTTTCTTGGGCGCAAGCTCCACCGCCAGCGTCCGGGTCATGCTGATCATCCCCATATTGGCCGCAGAGTAGACGCCGAACCCCGGCGCCGCTCGATGGGCGGCCACGGAAATGATGTTGATGATGCGGCCACCGTTCTCCATTCGCTTGGCCGCCTGCTGAGCACCCCACCACTTGGTCTTCATGTTCAGGGTGAGCTGCTCGTCGAACTTCTCTATGGGTATGTCGGGCAGGGAGTACGTTTTCCGATCCAGATTCCCCCCCGCGTTGTTCACCATGATGTCCAGACGGCCGAACTCTTCCACCACCCGGTCCAGGACCCCGGGAATGGCCGTGAAGTCCATGACGTCCGCGGAGACGCCCAGCCCGCGCCGGCCCCGCTCGCGAATCTCCTCCGCCACCTCTTCGACGTCTGCCTGACGGCGGGCGACCACCACCACATCCGCTCCGCAGTCGGCCAGTGCCAGCGCGATTCCCCGTCCGATCCCGCGTCCACCACCGGTGACCACGGCTACCTGACCATCCAGTCGGAACTTGTCGTGCATGTTCATTTCGCGCCTCCTAGGCCTTGTTGAACTCGATGTGCAGCTCCTTGAGAGCGCGCAGAGAGAAATTCGGTGCAACGGTGAAGTCGTTCTTACCGGGGGCAAACCACATCTCGTCTATCCGCTCCACGAGCACCTTGAAACCCCAGTAGAGCTCGCGCCGCGCCAGCGGAGCCCCGAGGCAGTGGTGTATGCCGGAACCGAACGCGAGGTGGCGCCCGGGCTTCTTGCGATCGAGATCGAGCTTCTCCGGATTCTCGAATTCCCGCTCGTCCCGGTTCGCAGCCGCGTATCTGATGTTGATCATTGATCCTTCCGGTATCTGCACGCCGTGCAGCTCTATGTCTTTGGCTGCTCTCCGGAACAACCCCTGCACCGGGCCTTCGAGCCGGAGCACCTCCTCGCAGAACGTACGAAGGTATTTATCCGGATCCGACTTCAGCCGGTCCCAGGAATCGGGGTTCTCGATGAGCAGCTTCACTCCGTAGGACAGCGCGTTCGTGGAGGTCTCCGAGCCTCCGACGAAGGTATCGGCCATCATCTCGGCGTGCAGCTCATTGTCGTTGAGCGGCCTGCCCCACTCGGGAATGACACGGTTCACGAGATCCGAGATGAGAGAATCGTCCGGCTCCTTGCGAAGTCGCTCGAAGATCGGCTGAAAGTAGTTCTGCGCCTCGATCTCCATTTCCACGGACCAGCGCTCCTCTTCCTCGGTCTGCATCATTCCGAGGCGCTGGACCCAGGCATCCGTCCACGCCTTGATCCGCCAGATGTCCTCCTCCTTGGCCCCCATCTGCACGCCGATGATGATCAGCGGCATGGGGACGGCGAACTGCTTGACCCAGTCGCAATGTCCATCGTCGACAAAGGCGTCGATGAGCTTGCGCGCCGTGCCCTCTACAAGCGGTTCCATGGAGTTTATCCGCGCCGGCCTGAACGCTTCGTCGAACATGGACCGCATCTGCTTGTGGTTCGGATCGTCGCGACCGGCCAGGGTCGGCGCCGGAACCCATCCCTTGGTTTCGTAGAGCTCGCGCATCCGCATGGCCCGATCGGAATCGAGCTTGTCGCGCGCGTTGCTGTTTGCCCCGTTCGAGAAGTGCTCGGTATCCAGCAGAACCTGTCGCAGATCCTCGAATCGGGTAATCACGAAAAAGCCCGTCCTCGGGTCCTGCCACACGGGGGCGTCGTCTCTCAAGACCCGATAGGCGTGGTACGGACAATTCTGCAGACCGACATCCAGCAGGTCGATGTCGTCGGTCTTCTCTGGAACTACCGGCTCGTATGGTGTCTTCTGCCCTTGTGACACGGCGTCCTCCCCTGTGATGCGCGGCCCCATGGGGCCATTGTCCGTCCTGGCCATCCAGAACGGCAATTTATTGTAGCGCTCACCAGAAATTTTGTTGACCCCACGAAGCATCACCCCCTAGCCTTGGTTCGTCAGCTTCGTGGAGCCACCGGTGGCCGAGCCCGCAAAACCAGAGCGCCTGAAGCAGTCCACGCTGATGTTGTTCGGGCTCCCGGAATACGCCGTCTACCTCGGATCAATCCCGGTCGGGCTGTATCTGCCTTTCGTCTACTCCAAAGACCTCGGCCTGGAGCTGGTCGACGTGGGCCTCATTCTGATGCTGGCGCGCATCTCCGATGTGATCACCGACCCGTTGATCGGCTATCTCAGCGACCGCACAGGAGGCCGCTTCGGCCGCCGCAAGCCCTGGCTCGCGGCGGGCGCGCTCCTGATGATGGTCTCGGCATTCCAGCTCTTCAACCCGAACGCGCTCAGCGCAGCACCGGTGGACAACTGGCACCTGTTGAGCTGGAGCGTGCTGCTCTGGCTTGGCTGGACCATGATCAACATCCCCTACTACGCCTGGGGCGCCGAGCTCTCCGACGACTACAACGAACGCACCCGCATCACCGGATGGCGGCAGGCGTTCGGCTTCCTCGGGAACGTGAGCGTCCTGGCAGTGCCCGTCATTGCCGGCGAGATCACTGGATACGGCAGCATGCCCAGAGAGGGCCTGACGATCATCGGATCCATGGCGCTCGTGGCGCTGCCCACGTTGATCGCCGTGACCCTCTGGCGCGTCCCCGAACGCGAGGCCTACGCGAAGCCGAAGGCATCGGTGCTCACCCACGCGCGGGCGATGTCACGCAACGGCTCCTTCATCCTTCTGTTCCTGGGATTCATGCTCATGTCCCTCGGTACCGGCTGGGGATCGGCGACGTTCATGTTGTTCGCCACCTACGTCGTCGGGGCCGAGGGACAGACTCAGGCCATTCTGCTCGGTTACTTCGGCGCGAACGTTATCGCCCTGCCTCTGTGGGTGGCCCTCGCCCAGCGAATCGGCAAGAAAACCACCTGGCTGATCGGAGGGGTGCTCTTCGTCATCGTCACCCCCTGCTTCCTGCTGCTGGAGCACGGCGATCTCTGGTGGTTCTTCCTTTGCCTGGCACTCTACGGGGTGGCCGGGGGCAATTTCGCCGCGCTGTCGATGTCCATGAAGGCAGACGTGATCGAGATCGCCGCGCGCCGGTCCGGCGAGAACATGGCGGGTTCCTACATCGCGGTCTGGTCCCTCGGCCAGAAGATGGTCGCCGCCCTGGCTCTGGGTCTGGCGCTACCCTTTCTGCAACTGCTCGGTTTCGACCCTGCCGGCGGCAACGATGCCGAGCAGATCAGGGCCCTCGCGCTCGTCTACGTGGTTCCTCCCTGGCTGTTTTACGCGTTGGCGGTGGTGGTGATATGGCGCTACCCGATCACGGCCTCCCGCCTGCAACGAATCCGGGCGGCTTT
>DATCZA010000062.1:0-34039 GCA_036526135.1 Pseudomonadales bacterium
GATGTGGTCGCCGTAGTTGAGCCCGATGGCGAGTATCTTTCCCGGTGTCAGCACCGGCGGGTGGAGCGTCACCTGATCGAGCGGCACGGTGTCAGCGGCCGCTTCAGCGGCCTCGTGTGCGGCCTTCATGGCAGCGTCCCCGGCATGCAGAAGACCCAGCATCGTCTCCGGGATCCCGTCCGAACCGCTCAGATCCGCTATCCCGCCGTCCCGCACGGCGCCGAGTCGGGGTTTCGGATTCTCTGTCGTGGAAAAACTAACTAGCTTCATGGTGTCCTCGCTTTCGTGATTGTCGTGTCTGATGGATGGCCGCGCGTTCAGGTGATCGTCTCGATCAAGGCGAAGCGCAGCACGGGGTTGTTCTGCTTTGCGGCCACGAGCCTGGCGGTACCGCGTTCGATCGCCTCGCCCCGGCAGGCGACGATTGCCGACTGATAGCTCGGGCGCGTCTGCAGCGCGCGCCAGTAGGCGGCCACCCGGGGGCGCCGGCCTGACACCAGCACGTCGAGCCAGTCAGCCTCGCGCAGGCGCTCCAGGATGGCCATCATGCCGATGTCGGCGAGGCTGAAGTGCTCGCCGACGATCCAGGGCCCGCCGCTGTCCTTCAGGGTCGCTTCCAGGTCATCGAGGTGGCGGTGCATGGCGTCGCGGCTGGCCTGGACCACGCGGAGCAGTGGCTTTGCGCTGGTCAGGCTGTCGATGCCGTATAGCTTGATGATCATGAGGATGAAGGCGCGCCGCTTCAGTCGGTGAAAGAGCAGGCCCTCGAGAACCCGCCGCAGCGGGATCCGTTCGAGCATGGTCGCGAACAGGGGGAGCGTCAGACCGGGGACGGCATTGCCGGCGGTCTGGTGAACCGCGCCGACGGGGTCGTCGCCGATGAGCGACGTCTTGCGCACCCAATCGTCCATCTGACGGCGCTGGTCAGGGTCGGCGGGAACCAGGCGGTGGGGGTCGTCGCTGCGGGCCGCGGCGAAGGCGATCTGCGCGTGAGATTCGTACACCGGGTGCCCCTCATGCACGAGCACGGGAACAAGCCCGGCAGGATTCACCTTCAGGAACTCCCGGGAGACGTTCTCGTAACGGCCGGTCTCGATGAGGTCGATGTGGTGGCTTTCATAGTCGATGGACAACTCGCTCAAACACGCCCGCGTCTTCTTCGAGCAGAGCGACAGGTTGTTGTGGTACAGCTCCCAGGCTTGCCGGTGGGGGAGGGTGATCTCCTCGTGCAGGCCGCCGGGCATCGCGCGCGTTCGCCGCTGCCGGCGCTCCCACACGTACCAGCCGGCGACGAGCACCAGGACGAGCACCAGGGCGAGCACCAGGACGAGCACCAGGAAGGTACCGAAGATCAGACCGCCCGGCAGCACTTCAGGTCTCTGCAGCCCGTTGGGTCGATATCTCGCGCGCGCTGGTCATGACGTTTCCCTAAGGCGCTCCTTCCGGTCCTCAGTGAGACCCCAAAGCCACGTCCACCGGCCATTTTTCGGATCCGGAGGATGCGTTGAACAGATCGCCGTCCGTAAAGTGCTCCATGGTAAAGCCGTTGGGATCTTTCCAGTAGTCGAACACCTGGCTGCCCAGCCGCCGCCGGGAAGATCGAGAGCGCGCCTGCCGGTTCAGGTCGGGGACCCGAAAGCGCGCGTAGAGTTTGTCGGTCATGCCGGACACGGCGACCTCCTCGATGAAAACTTGACGAATGACGAGTGATTTATAGAATAACTCGTCAAATGACAAGGTTTTGCCGTCCATGCCGAATCAAAGCCATCGCGGGCCGGTTCAGGAACGGGCCCAGGTCACCCGGGATCGGTTGCTCGACGCCGCCGTGCGCTGTTTTGCCGCGGCGGGTTACGAGGGGTCTTCCACGCGACAGATCGAGGCCTCTGCCGGGGTCAAGCGTGGTCTGATCGCCTACCACTTCGGGACGAAGGAGGCGCTGTGGAAGCAGGCGGTGACCTGGTGGTTCGGCCAGGCCCCGCACATGTTGCGGGTTCGCGTCTCCGGGCAAGGTGGCTCGGACCCGGCAGCACAGCTTCGCGCGCTCATTACCGGCTTCGTGCGCTTCTCGGCGAGCTTCCCCGAGGCCAACCGGCTCATGATCCGCGAGGGCATGGACGACGACTGGCGGCTACAGTGGCTCGCAGAGCACATCGTCGGGCCCTGGTACGAGCGTTTGGGCGCCGCGTTCGAGGAAGCCCGATCCGCAGGGGCCGTGCGCAACGTCCCCTTCGTTCACTTCTATTACATACTCACGGGGGCGGGATCCCTTCTCTTCTCCATGGCTCCCGAGGCCGAGCGCCTTGCAGGCATCGATCCGTACGACGACGATGTGGTGCGCAGACACGCCGAAGTCATTGCGGATCTGCTCATTCCTGGTAGCGGGGAGCACGCACATTGAGCAGCTACGACGTCGCCATTGTGGGCATGGGGCCGGTGGGCGCTGCCGCCGCCATCCTCTTCGCGGACGCGGGCCTGAAAGTCATCGCCTTCGAACGCGACGCGCACGTCTACCCGCTGCCGCGGGCCGTCGCCCTGGACGGCGAGGTGGTTCGCGGCTTTCAGCGGGTGGGGCGGGCCGGCGAGCTCGCCGCTCTGCTGCAGCCGGTTCGGCCCGGCGAGCGGGCCGGGTTCGCGAACTCCCGGCTCGAGTGGCTCTTTGGCCAGCCTTACGCCACGTTCGGGGTCAACGGCTGGCAGCCCATCTCCATGTTCGATCAGCCGGAGCTGGAGGCGCATCTCCGCCGGTTGGCGATGGACCACTCCGGGGTGACTGGGTGCCTTGAGGTCCAGGTCGAGACCTTCGAAGAAACCGGTGGGCAAGTCGCCATTCGCGCGCGGCAGGCGGACGGCGCGCTTTCCGAGACGAGCGCCCGGTTCCTGGTCGCCTGCGACGGCGCGGCGAGCGGCGCGCGCCGGGCCCTGGAGATCGGCTGGCGCGACCTGGGCTACGATCACGACTGGCTGGTGGTGGACGTCGTGCTGAAAGACGGGCACACCCTGGGTTTGGATACGCTGCAGGTCTGCGACCCCGACAGGCTGTCCACCTACATCGCGACCAAGGACCCTTTCCGGCGCTGGGAGTTCAAGCTCAATCCCGGCGAGACCCGGGAGGAGATGCTAGAGCCCGAGAGGATCCGCGAGCTGATCGATCCGTGGACACCACGGGGCACCTACGAAATACGGCGCAGCGCCGTGTATCAGTTTCACGCCGCCACCGCTGAGACCTGGCGAAAGGGTCGCGTGCTGCTCGCGGGGGACGCCGCCCACCAGACCCCGCCCTTTCTGGGTCAGGGGCTGAACGCCGGAATGCGCGACGTGATCAATCTGGCCTGGAAGCTCCCGTTGGTCTTGAGCGGTGCGGCAGACGAAGGTCTCCTGGATTCCTATCAGGCGGAACGGGGGGCTCATGCCGCCGACCTGGTGGAATGGGCGGTGGCCATCGGCAAGCTCATGGAGCATCTGGCCGCCGTGGAAGCGGCACAAAGGGTGGGGCGGAAGCCGCCTGAAGTGCCGGACGGCAACCGCGCGTCCGGCTACGGCCAGGGTCGGGAAGCACCGCCCCTGCGCGACGGCGTGGTGATGGTGGATCAGGTGAGCGAGGATGGCTCCACGGGCTATCTTTTCCGCCAGCCTGCGGTGCGGGATGCCGATGGGGAGGAGTATCTCCTGGATGATCGGCTGGGTGCCGGCTTCGCGTTGGTTGCCAGGTCCGAGGCCGATCTGGCCATGAGCGAGGCATCCCGGGCCATCGTGGACGCCCTCGGCATGTCGACCACGACCCTGGAGGGGCTCGAAGCCACCCGGGGACGCTTCGACAGGCTCTTCGAAGGCTCGGCCGCTGCCGTGGTGCGACCCGACCGCTACGTGTTCGGACACACCTCGCAATCCTTGAGCCTGGATGCTCTCCTCGGGGAGCTGGCAGCAAGGCTGGGCCTGCGGCTCTAGCCTCTACTGCGGCGCCGTAGGCCCCCCGGCCTCGTCAGCCTCTGCCGGTGATCCGGACGCCGTCGATCACGCGGTTGCTCGGATGCAGAACCACCCGGTCTCCCCGGGCAAGACCGCTGACGATCTCGGCCACCATCCCGTTGCGGTGGCCGACGACGACCTCGCGCAGGGCGGCGCGGCCGTCGTCGTCGACGAACACGGCCCACCGCTGATCGTCGCGAAACAGCGCCGTCAGCGGTATCGCGAGCACCGCGTCTTGCTCCCACAGCACCACGCGCACGTCGACCTGATAGCCGTGACCCAGGCGCGACCACTCGTTGCGCGGGCTCGTGAAATCCACGATCACGTTCACCCGCTGCTCCTCGATCCCCAGGGCCGACGTCTTGCGGAACCCGAAGGGCTCGATGCGCCGCACGTGGCCGACCAGGGCGGACTCGCCGCCCCAGCGCTCGATGATGACCCGCTGCCCGGGCTCGATCTGAACCGCGTCGGCGGACAGAAAATCCACCACGATCTCCAGGTCGCCCGGGTCGCCGATCTCCACGAGCGCTTCGCCTGCGGTCACGATCCGCTCGCTCGGGTTGACGATCTGCAGCACCTGGCCGCTCACCGGCGCGGTCACGTCCACGCAGTCGCACTCATCGGTTCTGGTTCTCGATTGCGCGGGCGAGATCAGCAGCGCCTCTGCCTGCTGAAGCTCGTAGGTGCGCATCTGCACCGCGGCCTGGGCCGTGCTCAGGGCGGCCCGCCTCGCCTTGTAGGCGCGCTCGGCCGCCTCGGCGTCGCGGACGGAGATGGTGCCCTTGGCGATCAGTTCCCGGGCCCGGTGGAACTCGGCGTCGGCGTACTCGAACTCTGCCCGCGCTTCCTCGACTCGCGCCTTTGCCAGGGTGAGCGCAGAGACTGCCGCCTGCCGCGCGGCGCGGGCCTGGGCCTCCGTGCGCGGGTCGAGAAAGGTCGGATCGGCCGGCTCGATGCGGGCCAGGACGGTTTCGTCGGCAAGGACCGGGTCGCCGACATGGGCATCGATGCGGCGCAGCCGGCCGGCGACGGGAGCGGACAGCACGAAGACGTCGTGAACGCGCGTCTCACCTTCCTCGTCGGCGGTGACCTCCATGGGCGCCGGAATGACCGTGATCAGGTCCACGGTCACCGGTCTGGGCATGAATGCGATCGTCAGGCCGACGGCCACGGCGATGGCGACGACGGACCAGACCAGTATCCGCTTGGCGTTGGCGTTCATTTCTACTCCCGGGTCTTGAGCACTTCTATCATGTTCAGGCGGTCGACGCGTCGGCGAACGAGGGCCGCGGACAGCGTCGTGGCCGCCAGCGCGATGAGCACGGCTATGCCGTACGTGGACGGATCGATGGTCAGGGGCACGCGGAACAGCTCGGTATTGAAGGCGGCGGCGATCAGCTGGGAGAGGAGTCGGCCGAGCAGGCAGCCCAGCGGCAGGGCGGCCACGATGAGCAGCGCCACCTCGCCCAGGAGGATGTAGGACGTCTCCCCTCGGGTGAAGCCGAGCACCCGCAGGGTAGCCAGCTCGCGCCCCCTTTCCGACAGAGCGATACGCACGCTGTTGTAGGCGACACCGAACCCGAGTATGCAGGCGAGGCTGGAAAACATGGTGATGAACACCATCAGATGCTCCACCACGTTGTCGTAGAAGGCGTCGATGGCCGCCTGGCGCAGCATCACCGCAGAGACCACGGGCAGCTTCTTGAGCTCGGCGTACAGCCTGGACTCTTCGAGGCGGTCGATGCGCAGGTTCGCGTACTCCACGCTCGGGCGTTCCTTGAGCAGGCGGTTGAGCGCGTCGATGTGGATGTAGGCCGGCATGGCGATGTAGGTTTCCACCACCTCGACGACGGGCAGCTGAACGTTGGGCCGCCGTCCCTCGAGCACGTTTACCCAGATCCGGTCGCCCACGCCCACGCCCAGCTTCTCCGCCAGGGTGATGCCCAGCACCAGGCCTTCGGGCGGCGTCGGAATCTCCACGCCCCGCGCGTCGTCGTAGATCGGCTGCAGCTGCGCGCCGTCGGCGACGCCCGTCAGCGCGCCGCGGTGGGTTACCGCTCCTCGGGATAGGTCTGCGCTGACGATGCGCATGGGCTCTGCTGCCAGCACCCCCGGGAGCTGCTCGATGTCGTGCATCACCGTGGCGGACCGGGTATCCGCAAGCCCGATCATCACGTGCTGGCGCTGGGCCTGAAAGAAGTAGCTCTGCGCCAGGTAGTTCAGGGAGTCGTTCCACTGCAGCGCGAGGACCAGCAGGGCGACCGAAGCGGCGATCCCGGTGGTGGTCAACGCGGCGCGGCCGGGCCAACGGGCGATGTTGCGCAGAACGATGCGGGTTGGCTGGTCCAGCCAGCGGCCGAAGCGCGAGTGGGCGAGCCGTCCCCGTCGAAACGTGGGTGGCGCCGGCGGCTGCATGGCCTGGGCCGGGGGCAGACGGGTCGCCCGGCGGACGCTGCTCATGGCACCTGCGAGCGCTGCCAGCAGGCTCAATGCCGACGCGATGGCGAACGCGCTCGGGCTCGGCCGATAGAGGAGCAGGGGGAAGCGGAATACTTCGGCGTACATCTGCGTGTTGAGACGGCCGAACCAGCCGCCGACGAACAGGCCCACGACGATGCCCACCACGGCCATGCCCAGCACCAGCTTCGTGTAATGAAAGCCGACCTCGAAACTCGTGTATCCGAAGGCCTTCATCAGCCCGATCTGGGCTCTTTCCGTGTCGATCAGCCGGGTGAGCACCATGTTGGTCAGGAAGGCGGAGACCAGCAGAAATATGCTCGGAAGAATGCGCGATATCGTGGCCAGCTGGTCGATCTCGTTCATGACGAACCAGTTCGACATCTGGTTGGCGCGGGCGACGGCGCCGATGCCCCCGTACTGCTCGAGCAGCCGATCGAGCTGCGTGATCACGCCTTCCGGCCTGGTTCCGCGGGTGAGCTGCAGGGAGATGTTGTTGAACGCGTCCTTGAGGTCGAAGGCGGCGGCGAGCGCCTTGCGGTTCATCCAGATCACGCCGAAGCGCTCGTCGTCGGGCATCAGAGCGCCGGGCCCCAGGCTGTAGATGAACTCGGGAGAGAGAGCGATCCCCGTCACGCGGAGCAAGCGGCGCTTTCCGTTCAGCACCGCCACCAGGGAGTCGCCGGGCGTGAGCCCATGAGCTTCGGCGAACGGCTCGTTGACGACCACCTCGTCATGCTGGCCTGGCTCGACATGCCTTCCGGCACGCAGCGCGAGCTGGTTCAGCAGCGGCGGGCCGCTTTCGGGTAAGGAAACGAACTGGCCCATCACCGGTTCCGGGAAGTGGAGGACGTCCAGCGTTGCGAACTTGACGATGCGGGTCTGCACCGTCTGCACGCCTTCGATCTCGCGAATCCTGTCTGACAAAGGCTCCGGCGCCCGTTTGACCCCGGCGAACACGTCCGCCAGGCGGTAACGCTCGTAGTAGGCGTCGGTGGTCTCGCGAAGGGCCTCGAGGGTGGACAGGGCCATCACCAGCACCGCCACCCCGGATGCGATGACCAGGCCGACGGCGATGACCTGTCCTTTCATGTGGACGAGGTCGCGGAGCACCTTCGTATCGAGCGCCCGCACAGTTACCAGCTCAGCTCGTCGGGGGGCTGGCGGTCCGGATTCTCGTCGACGCGGGCGATCAGCCCGTCCGCCATGTGCATGACCCGGTCGGCCATGGCACCGATGACGGTATTGTGGGTGATCACGGCCGTGGTGGTGCCGAGCTCACGGTTGACCTGGTCGATGGCGGCCAGCACGAGGATGCCGGTTTCACTGTCCAGGGCCCCGGTCGGCTCGTCGCAGAGCAGGATCTCGGGGCGCTTCGCGATCGCCCGAGCGATGGCCACACGCTGCTGCTCGCCTCCGGAGAGCTGGGCCGGGAAGTGATCCAGACGCTCGGCGAGGCCGACCAGCGCGAGGGCCTCCGCAGCGTCCATGGGGTTCGAGGAGATCTCGGTGACCAGGGCGACGTTTTCCCGGGCGGTCAGGCTGGGAATCAGGTTGTAGAACTGGAAGACGAAGCCCACGTGCCGGCGCCGGTACTCTGTGAGAGAGGCCTCGTCGGAGGCCGTCAGCTGGCGATTGCGGAACCAGACCGTCCCGGCCGTGGGCACGTCCAGACCGCCGAGGATGTTCAGCAGCGTGGACTTCCCCGACCCCGAAGGGCCCAGCATCACCACCAGCTCACCTTCGCGCAGCTCGAGCTCGGCCCCGCGCAGCGCGTGCACGACGACGTCCCCGGTCTGGTAGACCTTGGTGAGACCGCTTGCGCTCAAGGTGACAGTCATGGTTTCGCCTTCGTCGGGAAGCCCAGATTAGATGATTCTGCGGGCAGAACCACCATCCGCACTTTCACGAGGTTGCCCGTTGGACTTCGACTGATCAACGTCAGACAATCGCCGATCGTTTTTCTGCCTTTCGGGGAGCTGGCCGCCCATCTCACGGGAACGGTCGAGGAGGGAGCTTGGAGAAACTGCTGATTGCCAATCGGGGCGAGATAGCCGTTCGTATCGCCCGTGCGGCTGCCGAGCTCGGCCTGGTCACCGTTGCCGTTTATGCCGAGGACGATGCTGCCTCCCTGCACCGCTCCCGGGCGGACGAATCCGAAGCGCTCACGGGCAGCGGCCCCGCGGCCTACCTGGACATTGGCCAGATGGTGGAGGTGGCGTGCCGGTCGGGATGCGACGCCGTCCATCCTGGCTACGGCTTTTTGAGCGAGAACCCCGATTTTGCCGCAGCCGTGGAGGCGGCCGGTCTCACCTTCGTCGGCCCGACTCCGGAAACCCTCGCGCTGCTCGGTGACAAGGTGAGCGCGCGCCGGCTTGCCGGCACCTGCGGCGTGCCGCTGCTGGCGGGCAGCCAAGCGCCGGTTACGCTCGAGGAGGCCCGCGCCTTCCTTGCCGGCCTCCCGGACGGCGTGGACATGGTGATCAAGGCCGTCGCCGGCGGCGGTGGCCGGGGCATGCGGGTGGTCGGCAGCGCTGCCGATCTGGAAGAGGCTTTCGCGCGCTGCTGCTCGGAAGCCAGGCTCGCCTTTGGTGACGATCGCGTCTACGTAGAGGAATTCCTTCCCAAAGCCCGCCACCTGGAGGTGCAGGTGCTGGGCGACGGCACCGGCGCCGTGAGCCACGTCTGGGAGCGCGAATGCAGCATACAGCGGCGCCATCAGAAGATCGTGGAGGTGGCGCCCAGCCCGACGATCGGTCCTCAGCTGCGCGAGTCGCTGCTGCGCGCCGCCGTGGACATCGGGGAGGCCGCACGTTATCGGGGCCTCGGCACCATCGAGTTCGTCGTTGACGGTTCCGGTGAGCGCTACGCCTTCATTGAAGCCAACGCGCGGCTGCAGGTCGAGCACACGGTCACCGAGGAAGTGACCGGGTTGGACCTCGTTCGCGCCCAGCTGGAAGTTGCCGCCGGCCGCACCCTGGCCGAGCTCTCCCTCGAGCAGCGCGACATCCCAGTGCCCAGGGGCTACGCGGCCCAGGCGCGGATCAACATGGAGACCATGCTAGCGGACGGCACCACCAGGCCCGGTGGCGGCACGCTGACGAGCTTCGAGGTGCCTACCGGCCCCGGTCTGCGTACGGACACCTTCGGTTATGTCGGCTACACCACGAGCCCGGCCTATGACTCGCTCCTGGCCAAGCTCATCGTTCACTCCCCCGCAGGCAGCTTTGCCGACTGTGCCCGCAAAGGCTATCGGGCCCTCTGCGAGACCCGCATCGAGGGGGTGGCGACCAATCTGGACTTCCTCCGCAATCTCTTCGCCCAGCCCGCCTTCCAGGCCAGCGAGGTGCACACGGGCTACGTGGACGAGCACGTGGACGAGCTTGTCAAAGAAGCGGGCCACAGGGTCTATCATGGAGGACGCGCTGCCGCTGCGCCGGCCACGCCCGTGCTGGCCGGCGTAAAGGTGGACGCCGCGGATCCGCTCGCCGTTCTCGATCACGGTAAGTCTGGCGGGGCGAGCGTCGCAGCGGCCCCGCGGGCCATCGCGCTGGTGGACGAAGAGCTGCCCGCGGGGGTTTCGGTCATCCGCGCGCCCATGCAGGGAACCGTCGTCAGCTTCGAGGTGGCACCCGGCGATGAGGTCTACGTCGGCAGGCAGGTGTTGGTCATGGACGCCATGAAGATGGAGCACGTGGTCAAGGCGGAAGTCAGCGGCATCGTCCAGCGCCTGGGCGTGAATGAAGGCGACACGGTCTTCGAGGGCCACCCCCTCGTCTATCTGCAGGAAGCAGACATCGCCGCGGGCGAGGAGGCGGGCCAGGAAGCGTTCGATCTGGACTACGTTCGCCCGGACCTCGCGGAGGTGTTCGAACGGAAGGCGGCCGGGCACGACGAGAACCGCCCGGAGGCTGTGGCCAAACGCCACGGCAGGGGACACCGAACGGCGCGGGAGAACGTCGCCGATCTGTGCGATCCGGGTTCGTTCGTGGAGTACGGATCCGTGGTGGTCGCCGGACAGCGTCGCCGCCGGAGCATGGAGGACCTGATCAAAAACACCACGGGCGACGGGATGGTCTGCGGGCTCGGCCGGGTCAACGGCGACCTGTTCGGCCCTGAACGGTCCCGCGCCATGGTGATGTCCTACGACTACATGGTGCTTGCCGGGACCCAGGGCATCAAGAATCACGCGAAGAAAGACCGTCTGTTCGAGATCGCCGAAGCCCAGCGCCTGCCCACCGTGCTGTTCGCCGAAGGCGGTGGTGGCCGCCCGGGCGACACCGACGGGTCCGGCGTTGCGGGCCTGGATTGCTGGGCCTTCACTTATTTCGCCCGCCTCTCGGGCCTGGTGCCCATCGTCGGCATCACCAACGGGCGCTGCTTCGCCGGCAACGCCGTGCTTCTAGGCTGTTGCGACGTGATCATCGCCACGCAGGGTTCGAACATCGGCATCGGCGGGCCGGCGATGATCGAGGGGGGCGGGCTCGGCATTTTCAAGCCCGAAGAGGTCGGGCCCATGGACGTGCAGGTGCCCAACGGGGTGGTCGACATCGCGGTGGAGGACGAGGCACAAGCCGTGGCGGTTGCCAAGAAGTACCTGTCGTACTTTCAGGGACCGGTTGAAGACTGGGACGCGCCGGACGAGAGAAAGCTTCGATTCGTCGTCCCCGAGAACCGGCTGCGCTACTACGACATGCGCGAGGTGATAGCCGGCATCGCCGACGTCGGCTCGGTGCTGGAGCTGCGCCAGGGTTGGGGGCCCGGCATCATCACCGCGTTCATTCGCGTGGAGGGGATGCCGCTCGGCGTGATTGCCAACAATCCCGGACATCTGTCCGGCGCCATCGACGCCGAGGGCGCGGACAAGGGCACCCGCTTCATGCAGCTGTGCGACGCCTTCGACATCCCCATCCTGAGCCTGTGCGATTGCCCGGGCATCATGGTGGGGCCGGAGAGCGAGAAGACGGCCCTCGTCCGCCATGCGGCCCGCATGTTCGTGGTGGGCGCGAACATCGACGTTCCGCTGATGACCATCGTCACCCGCAAGGGGTACGGGCTCGGTGCTCAGGCCATGGCCGGCGGCAGCTTCAAGGCGCCCCTGTTCACGGTGACCTGGCCCACGGGCGAGTTCGGCGGCATGGGTCTCGAAGGGGCCGTCAAGCTCGGATACCGCAAAGAGCTGCAGGCCATCGACGACCCGGCCGAGCGCAAAGACGCCTACGAGAAAATGGTGGCCGACATGTACCAGCGCGGCAAGGCGGTGAACATGGCCTCGCACTTCGAGCTCGACGAGGTCATCGACCCGGCGGAATCTCGCAGGTGGATCGTCGCAGGACTTCGCTCGGTGCCTCCGGCACCGCGGCGGTCCGGGAAGAAACGGCCGAACGTAGACACCTGGTAGCCCAAGCAAGGGGAGAGCATATGCAGCGTCTGGACCCGAAATCCACTGCCGTCATCGTCATCGACGTTCAGGAGCGCCTCGCGCCCGCCATGCCGGAGGCGCACCTGGCGGAACTCCTGCGCGCCAGCCGCATCCTGCTTCGCGGCGCGGCGCTGTTCGGCTCTCCCGTGCTGGCCACCGAGCAGTATCCTCGCGGGCTGGGGGCCACCGTCCCGGAGCTTGGCGAGCAGCTCGGCGAGCTCAACGTGGCGCCGCGCGAGAAGCTCAGCTTCAGCGCCTGCGACGACGAGGCTTTCATGGCGGAGCTCGAAGCCAGCGGCGCTCGCGCCGCGGTGGTGGTCGGCATGGAATCGCACGTCTGCGTCTACCAGACCGTTCGAGACCTTGTTGGCGCCGGTCTCGACGTTCACGTGCCCATAGACGGCGTGTGCTCGCGCCGCGACGATCATCGGCAGGCGGGGATCGATCTGTGCGTGCGCGCGGGAGCCGTTAGAACGACCACCGAGTCGGTCGCCTTCGACTGGCTGCGCGTGGCGGGAAGCCCAGAGTTCAAGGAGCTGTCCGGGCTGATTCGGTAGGCGGCCCGGTCAGGACCAAGTCGGCAGCGCGCGCCACTCCTCGTCGGTTCCGCGCGCAGCGGCCTCGGCATCGTAGCTGTACAACCAGTGCTGTTGCGGTGAGAAGTCGTCACCGTAGCGATCGTTGTTCCGGCGGAAACGCTCGTTGCGTGCGGCCACCTCGACGGGATCGTCCAGGTGATACCAGCGCTCGGCGTTGCGCGACTGCTGCACCAGCAGATTGGCGCGCTGGTAGCGCAGCGATTCGAACCGCGTAAGCGCCCCGTGGGGGTCGTCGCCGTGAAGCTCGAGGGTTCGGGCCAGCACCCAGGCATCCTCGATGGACTGCACCGCGCCCTGGGCATGGTAGGGGAGCATGGCGTGGGCGGCATCGCCCATGACGGCGATGCGCCCGGACACCCAGCTCTCCAGCGGGTTGCGGTCGTGCAGCGCGGTAACGAAAGGCTGCTCGGTAGCCTCTATCAGGCGCCTGGGCCGCTCGTACCAGCCGTCGAAAGCGGCCAGCACCTCGGATTTGCTGGCGGTCTGAGACCAGGACTCGCGCTTGTCGTCGTTGGCCTGTCCCAGGGCGAGCCAGTTCAGCAGCCGGCCAGAGGCGACGTAGTAGTAGACGAAGGACAGCCGCGGTCCCATGTCCACGTAGGCGGACACGGGAATGTCCAGATCGGCCACCGTCTCGGACTCGACGACCCCGCGCCAGGTCACGTATCCGGACGCTCTCGGCGAGTCCGGCCGGAAGACCTGCTCCCGGACGAGGGAGTGAATGCCGTCTGCGCCGATGAGCACGTCGCCCTCGACGCGCTCGCCGTCCTCGCACTCCGCCCAGGCCTTGCCGTCGTCCTGACCCACGCGGACGACCTTCCGGTTCATGTTCACCCCGGCCGAAAGGTTGTTGGTCAGCGCGGCGATGAGGTCCGGGCGCCAGGCGTGATAGTAGGCAAAGCCGTACGCTTCCCGTACCCGGGGCATCAGCGCCGTCCGCAGAATGGTCTCGCCGGTGTCCCAGACGCTGTACTTGTGGAAATCCGGAGTCGTGCAGAAGCCCTTGAGCGCATCGCGCAGGCCGAGGCTTTCCAGGATCCGAACGCCGTTGGGGCTGAGCTGGATGCCCGCGCCCACGTCGGTGAACTCGGGCGCCTGCTCGAGAACCACGTGCTCGATACCGAGCCGATCCAGTGCCAGCGCCAGCGCGGAGCCGCCGATGCCCGCGCCGATGACGACGACCCTCATGGGCGACCTCCCTTCAAACGAGGAACCACCTCGGTGAACAGACGCTCCAGGCTCGGCGCCATCTGCTCGGCGCGTAGCCCGGGCGGGACTGCCATGGTAACGATGTCGGTGATCCGGAAATCGCTGATGAACTGCTGCAGCTCGGCGACGCACTGATCCACGTTGCCGACGATCCAGGTCTGGGGGATGGCTTCCCGCGGGTCGCCGAAACCCTCGCCGCTTTCCTCGAAGAACCGCTGGTACAGGGCCATGCGATAGCGTTCGGCGGCACGGATCACGGGCCAGTCCGTTTCCCTGTCGTCGGTCACGAGAATGCTGCGGATGATGCCGATCCGATGATCGGCCGGGCTGCGGCCGGAGCTTTCCAGAGCATCGACCCACGTGTCGTAGACGCGCGCCCTGTTCCCCTGGGGCAGGAAATTGGCTTCGTACCGGGCCGCCCGCGCCGCACCTCCTTCGGACATGGCGGCGATCCACAACGGCGGGCCGCCGGGCTGCACGTACCCCGGCGTGATACGGACGTCGTCGAGCTGGTAGCGCTTGCCGTGATAGCTGAAACGCTCGCCGGTGAAGCAGCGTTGCAGCACCTCTATGCCCTCGTTCATCAGGGAGACCCGGCGTGATACCGGCAGGCCGAAGCCGCGGAACTCGTGGGGAGCGTAGCCCATGCCTATGCCGAGCTCGACCCGCCCCCCCGACAGGTTGTCGAGCACGGCCAGATCCTCGGCCAGGCGGACGGGATGGTTGAAGGGCATCAGGCAGATGTCGGTGCCGAAGCGCACGTTCTCCGTGACTGCAGCCATGGCGCCGGCCACCGGCGTCCAGCTGGGCAGGTAGCCGTCGTCGACGAAGTGGTGCTCGGTGAACCAGACCAGGTCGGCGCCGATACCGTCCAGCCAGCGAACCTGCTCCATGACCTCGGCGTACAGCCGCGCGTCGCTCACTCCGGAATCAGGCGGATTGCGGAAGTCGTAGCAGACGCCGACTCGCAGTTCAGGCATGGGAATATCCGGCTGGGGCATGGGCCCGAGCATAGCATGCGTGCCATGCCCTCAACGCTGCGCCCGGCCGGCGACGCCTTCGCCGAGCTCAGAGCGCGCCGAGAAAGCCCAGGCACCAGACGAGCAGAATCACCACCTGCGCCAGGAAAAACGCGAAGCGGATGAACACGGCCGTCGTGCTCGTCGAAACCAGGTGCGTGGCCGATTGTCCGATGCGTGCGATCAGAAAGTAGTAGGCGAGCCCGTCGGTGAGCGCGCTGCTTTCCGTGGCCGCCGCGTAGACCAGGACGGCCAGAGCGAAGGGCAGAAACTCGTAGCAGTTGGCGTGGGCCCGGGCCAGCCGGACGGCAAACCGGCCGACGTCCTCGCCGGTGGGCAGAAAGGTGTTGGGCGCCTTGTCAGACGTCGATGCGATGTACAGGCGGTGCATGCCGATGCTGGCGACGAGCAGCAGCTTGATCAGAACCAGACCGAAGATGGTGATGGTGGTGGGGTCGAGCATTGAATTCTCTCCTTGCCTTGTTGTTTCGTGTGGGAGGCGTCGGGCAGATGTCGGCGATCACTCCTGGGGGTAACGCCAGGGGGTCTGTGGCTGCTCGGCGGACTCGTCCAGGCACCAAAGCGGCAGCGCGATGCCGTCGCCCAGCTGTTTGAACACTACCCGCACGCGGCTGCCGATACCTACGCTGCGAACGAGCTCGGCGGGCGCCAGGTCGCCGTCCTCGGTTGCCAGGTTGCCCGTCATGCGCAGCCCGTCGTGTGGGGCCGGCAGGTCGCGCTGCTCGTCGAGCTCCACCAGGAGCAGCAGGTACGGGGAGTTCTGGCGGAATGCGGGCTGGATGGCGTGGTGGATCTCGCCGTAGGAGTACACGGTGCCCTTGCCGGCCACCGGTTCCCAGGTGGCGTCCGGGCTCGCGCACCACGGGCACGCCGTGGTGGGTGGGTAACGCTTCAGCCCGCAGGCCTTGCACTGCTGCAGGCACAGCTCGCCCCGGCCGCAATGGCCGAAGAACGCCAGGTTTTCCTGGTCCAGGTCGTCGACCAGCACGGGCATGCCGAGATACTCGCCTTCGAGCGCCATTCTCAGCCTCCTCTCGCCATGACCATGGCCGAGCCGGTACCGGGCGTCGCCCAGCCGAGGTTGGCCGTCAGCTCGCAGTCCTTCACCTGGCGGCAGCCGCCCTCGGTGTAGTCGTAGGTGTGCACGCGACGCCCGTCGGAACCGATCGGGCAGAAGTCGTCGACGTCGTGGCGCAGCTGCCGGACGTTCTCGATCACCATGTTGATGCCGTGGGTATAGCCCTCGCACAGGTGGCCGCCGCTCGTGTTGTTCGGCCGGGCCCCACCCAGGCGCGTGATCCCGGAGCTCACGTAGTCGCCGCCCTCGCCCTTCTTGCAGAAGCCGTAGTCCTCGAGCTGCAGCATGGTGGTGAAGGTGAAAGCATCGTAGGAACCGGTGACGTCGATGTCCTCTGGGCCCACGCCCGCGTTGGGCCAGAGGATGTCCTTCGCGTAGTGGCCGGCCACGGTGGAAATCGGCCCCGACTGGTAGTGCATGTCGGACCGCCTCTTGCTGCAGCGCCCCACCACCGACTGGATCACCGCCGGCGTGTGCCGGCAGTCCCTGGCGCGGTCGATGCCGGTGACCACGACGGCCGTGCCGTTGTCCGTCTCCACGCAGCAGTCCAGCAGGTGCAGGGGCTTGACGATCATGCGGCTGTTGACGACGTCGTCCACGCTCACCCGCTGCCTGTAGTAGGCCTTGGGGTTGTTGGAGGCATGCTCCGAGTGAACGACCTTGACCATGGCGACCTGCTCCGGCGTGGTGCCGTAGTCGTACATGTGGCGCATGAACGACTGGCAGAACATCTGCCCCGCGCTCATCTGGCCGAACGCCCGGTTGAACAGCGCGTCACCGCCGAGTGGCGCCACCGCGCCGCGGCCGCCGGTGCCACCGATACGTACCTGGCTGTACCCGTTCATGGCCCGGAAGATGACCACCGTGCGACACATGCCCGCCTCGATGACGCCCATGGCGATCCCGATCAGCGCCTCGATGCTCGAGCCGCCGCCGTAGACGTCCATGTAAAAGTTCAGACGGATCCCCAGGTCGCCGGCAATGAAGGGAGAGAAGGTCGAGTCGTTGTAGCTGTAGGACAGCATGCCGTCGACGTCGCCTGGCTCAAGCCCTGCATCGGCGAGGGCGGCCCGGACGGCGCGGGTGCCCAGGGCGCGGGTCGTGCAGCCGGACCCGCGAACGTAACCGGTCTCGCCCACGCCCACCACGGCGTACCTGCCGCGCAGGTGCCGTCCGGCGGTTGCGTCGATGTCAGCCTGCATGGGCTGCTCCTCTCCCAAAGCTGCCTGCCGTTTCTTTTAGCACTAATCGAGGTGCGGGAGTACCGGCGATCGTGAAATACTCGCCGAACCAATCCGGGCAGGACCGGAGGCAGGGCTGGGGGCCCGTTTCGAGCTATGCGGCTTGGATTCAGCATTCCGAACAACCAGGGCGTGGAGCGCGTCTCCGACCTGGTGCGGCTGGCGGTTGAGGCGGAGGAGCTCGGTTACGCGTCGGTGTGGGTGAGCGAGCATCTCTGGCACGCAGGCTACGTGGCCAGGCGCCTGGGCGAGAAGCCCTATCATGAACCCCTGACGGTGCTCACCGCCATTGCCGCCGCCACCCGGCAGGTCCGCCTGGGCACGTCCGTGCTCGTGCTGCCCTGGCATCATCCGGTTCGGCTGGCGAAGACCATCGCCACGCTGGACGACCTCTCCGACGGCAGGGTCAGCCTGGGGGTCGGGGTGGCAGTCACCGAGGACGAGTTCGAGAACCTCGGCGTCGACTTCGCTACCCGGGGCCGGCGCGCGGACGACGCGCTGGCCGCCATCAAGGCGCTCTGGACCCAGGAGTTTCCCCGCCACGAAGGCCCCTTCTATCAGTTCTCCGGGATGCGTTTCGAGCCGAAACCACGGCAATCGCCGCACCCGCCCATCCTGGTGGGCGGCGGCGCGCCGCCCGCACTCCGGCGCGCCGCGCGGTTCGCAGACGGCTGGCACGCGCTCGGGCAGAGCCCGGAGTCCCTGGCGGAGTCGATGAAAATGCTGGAGGAATCGTGCCGCGCGGTGGGTCGGGACGTGGCGGATCTCGACATCAGCATTCGCTGCGTCATCGAGATCGTAGGGGAACCCTGGGATCGACCGGTGACTCAGCGCCGGACGCTGAAAGGCACGGAGAGAGAGATCGCGGAGACCATCGCCGCCTACGCCGAGGCGGGCGTGGACGAGATCGTTCTCGATGCGAACCTGACCGACCTGGAGGCTACCCGCGCCGTCATGCACCGGGGAATCCGGTTCCAGGACTGAGCCGGCCGCTCCTTGCGGCGCTGTTTGACCTGGTTGGCGGGCGTCGTTAGCCTTCGATGTCTTATTCTCAGGAGCGCTGCCATGGATCTTCCCGAAGAGCAGATGATTCGCATGCTCGAGACCATGGTCCGGATCCGCGAGTTCGACGAGCGGGCTGCGCTGCTCATGGAGCAGGCCCGCATCCACGGCTCGGTGCATCTGTATTGCGGGGAGGAGGCCGTTGGCGTCGGCGTCTGCGAAGCGCTGAACCCGGACGACTACATCACCTCGACACACCGGGGCCACGGGCACCTCATCGCCAAAGGCGGCGATCCCCGGCTGATGTATGCAGAGTTGTTCGCCAAGTCCACCGGCTACAACCGGGGTAAGGGCGGCTCCATGCACATAGCCGCGCTGGAACTGGGCATGATCGGTGCCAACGGCATCGTCGGCGCGGGGGCGCCCATCGCGCTAGGCGTCGCCTTCGCCAGCGCTTATCAGGACAACGGCCGGGTCACGGCCTGTTTCTTCGGCGACGGCGCGACCAACGAGGGCGCTTTTCACGAAGCGCTCAACATGGCTGCCATTCTCAAGGCGCCGGTGGTCTTCGTTTGCGAGAACAACCTCTACGGCGAGTGGACGCCGGCTTCCCAGCAGACGTCGGTGCGGGACATCGCCGATCGTTCGGCCTCATACGGCATTCCGGGGGTCATCGTCGACGGCATGGACATCATGGCCGTTCACGAGGCGGTGGTGGAAGCCGTGGCAAGAGCCCGCAGGGGCGAGGGGCCAACGCTCCTGGAATGCAAGACGTACCGCTTCTACGACCACGTCGGGCGCGACTTCGGCATTCTCAAGCGGGATCCCGACGAGGTGGCCGCATGGCGCGCCCGGGACCCCATCACGCTCTGGCGGGCCGAGCTGATCGCTCAGGGGGTGCTCGACGAAGCCGGCGCCGACGCCATCACGGAGCGCGCCCAGGCGGAGATGGAGGACGCCATCGCGTATGCGGAGGGCAGCCCGGATCCCGAGCCCGAGGACCTGATGCGCGACATCTACAGCTGAATATCGAAGGGGGCAGGGTGACAGTAAAGACGACGACGGCCGCGGTGGCAGAGGCCATCGACCAGGAAATGGCGCGGGACGACAGGGTGTTCGTCGCCGGAGAGGACGTCCGCGTGGGCGGGCCGTTCGGCACGGACGCTGGTCTTCACGCCAAGTACGGCGATCGGCGCGTGGTGAACACGGCGATATCGGAGCTGGCCCTCGCGGGCCTCGGGGTCGGGGCCGCGGCGGTGGGTCTGCGACCCATCATCGAGATCATGATCATGGACTTCATGTGCGTGGCCATGGACCAGATCGTGAACCAGATGGCCAAGATGAAGTACATGCTCGGCGGAAAGCCCACGCTGCCCATCGTGGTGACGACCCACGCGGGTATCGACAGCAGCAGCGCGGCCCAGCACTCGGGCAGCCTCGAGGCGTGGTTCTGCCACGTGCCCGGCCTGAAGGTGGTCATGCCTTCCAACGCCTATGACGCCAAGGGCCTGCTGATCTCCGCCATCCGGGACGACAGCCCGGTGATCTTCATTCACAACAAGCGCTGCCTGCAGACCTCGGCCGACGTGCCCGACGAGGCCTACACGGTTCCCCTCGGCGTGGCCGACGTCAAGCGGGAGGGCAGCGACGTCACCATCGTGGCCATCGGCCGCATGGTCGACGAGGCTCTGGAAGCGGCCGACGAGCTGCAGGGCGATGGTGTCAGCGCCGAGGTGATCGACCCGCGGACCCTGTCGCCGCTGGACATGGAGACGATTCTCGACTCCGTTCGCAAGACGACGCGGGCGGTGGTGGCCCACGAGGCGGTCAGGTTCTGCGGCATCGGTGCCGAGATCGCAGCGACCATCTCCGACGAGGCGTTCGACTACCTCGACGCGCCGGTTAAGCGGGTGGCCGCGCCGTTCACGCCGATTCCCTTCGCGCCGGTCCTGGAAAACCTCTATCTGCCGACCCGGGAATCCATCCTGGCGGCCGTTCGGGAAATAGTCTGAACAGGAGGAGCCGGCCGTGACCCTTGACGAGTTGCTCGAGATCGAAGCCATCAAGCAGATGCGTTACCTGTACTCGCACTACTACGACGGCAACATGCTCGATGAGCTGATCAGCCTCTTCACCGAGGACGCCGTATGCGAGTACGGCGAGGATTTCGGCGGCGACTGGGTGGGCAAGGCGCAGATTCGCGAGCGTTACCACGACTTCCTCTATGGCAGCGGACGCGCGGTGCATTCCCAGATGCACGCGGTGACCAATCCGTGGATCCGTTTGAAGAGCGATACCCAAGCGCTCGGCCGCTGGTACCAGCTGAACCTGAACGTCGCCGAAGGCGCGGAGAACCCGCTGACCCTCTTCGGCATCTACGACGACGTGTATCGCAAGGTGGACGGGGAGTGGAAGATCCACCGGACCCGCATCGACTTCCTCTGGCCCCGGCGCCACTTCTACGGGATCCGGGATGCCTGAAGGCCCGGAACGCTTCGACGCCGTCGTCGTCGGCGCCGGCTTTGCCGGGCTTTACATGCTGCTGCGGCTCCGTGAGCTGGGCATGCGGGTGGTGGTTTTCGAGGCGGGTGACGGCGTCGGCGGCACCTGGTACTGGAACCGGTATCCGGGCGCCCGCTGCGACGCGGAGAGCATGGGCTACTCGTACTCGTTCTCGCCCGAGCTCGAGCAGGAGTGGGAGTGGACCGAGCGCTACGCCACCCAGCCCGAGATTCTTCGCTACGCCGACCATGTCGCCGAGCGCTTCGACCTCAAGCGGGACATTCGCTTCGAGACGCGGGTGGTGGCGGCTCGCTATCGGGAAGCCGGCAACGTCTGGGCCGTGGCCACGGACCGCGGAGACGAGGTGGAAGCCCGCTTCTGCATCATGGCGACCGGGTGCCTGTCCGTTCCCCAGCGTCCCGACATCCCGGGCCTGGATGACTTTCAGGGCCCGACGTACGTGACCGGAGAATGGCCTCACGAGGGGGTGGATTTCACCGGCCTGCGGGTCGGCCTTGTGGGCACGGGCTCATCGGCCATCCAGGCCGTGCCCGTCATCGCCGCCCAGGCCGAGCACCTGACGGTATTTCAGCGCACGGCGAATTTCAGCGTTCCCGCCAAGAACCGTCCGCTGGATCCCGACTGGGTGCGCGAGTTCAAGGAGCGCTACCGGGACTATCGTGAGGATTCGCGACACGGGCTGGTGTCCGACTTCGGCGCCCTCGTGCTGCCCGACGCCGAGCGCAAGCGGGCCGGCGGATCGTTTCGTTCCGTGCCGGCGGCCGAGCGCGATGCCCGCTACGAAAAGCTCTGGGAGGTTGGCGGCGCGTATTTCATGGCGGCCTTCGAAGACACCCTGCTGGATCCCGAGGCCAACGAGAGCGCGGCGGAGTTCGTGCGTGAGAAGATCCGTGAGATCGTCGAGGATCCGGAAACCGCAGAGCGCCTGTGCCCCACGTCGCATCCCATCGGAACCAAACGGATCTGCGTGGACACCGGCTATTACGAGACCTACAACCGCCCCAACGTGACGCTGGTGGACATCTCCGGTACCCCCATCGATACCGTCACGCCGAAAGGGTTGCGGGTGCGCAACGTCGACTACGAGTTCGACGTTCTGGTGCTCGCCACGGGCTTCGACGCCATGACCGGCGCGCTGCTCGGCATGGACATCCGGGGTGTCGGCGGGGAGCGGCTGGCCGATCACTGGCGTGCGGGCCCGCGGAGCTACCTGGGCCTGTGCGTCACCGGGTTTCCCAACCTGGTGACCATCACCGGCCCGGGCAGCCCCTCTGTTCTGAGCAACATGATGGTTTCCATCGAGCAGCACGTGGACTGGGTGGCCGACTGCCTGGGCCACATGGCCGATCGCGGGCTCACCCGCCTGGAGGCTCTGCAGCAGGCTGAGGACGGTTGGGTGGATCACGTCAACCAGGTCGCCAACGCCACGCTGTTCCCCAAGGGAGGATCCTGGTATCTCGGCGCAAACATTCCCGGCAAGCCGCGCGTGTTCATGCCCTATGCGGGCGGCGTGGGCCCGTATCGTGATATCTGCGATGGCGTGGCCGCGCGCGGCTACGAGGGCTTTTCGATCACCTAGCGGCGCCGCAGCGCGGGTCGACGGCAAGGCTTGCCCGAGGCGATACTTCGGGGGCGCGCACCGCGATGCGGATCGATCGGGAGATAGGTATGGCTGAGGCGAACCAAGACACCAGCCCTGACTACGGGCCCCATGAGGAGGCCATGGGCGCCTATCTTCGCGAAGGCGAGGCGCGCGCCCTTGCCCTGGGTAACCGGGGCCCCATCCGCTTCGGCGCCGATGGTCGGCTCGCGGCGGACATCCTCGACGCCTACTCGCGCCTGGGCTTCTACGTGTTCACCGGGGTGTTGTCGGCCGAGGAGCTGGACGATCTCCGTTCGGACGTCGAGGACATGTGGTCGCGACTGCCGGTCTCCCGGGGTGCTGCGGTGGACGCGCTGGGTCGTCCCGCGCTGGGCGCCGACCTTCGCGCACCCACGGTGCAGTGGGCGCGGCCCCTCAGCGATCCCCTGGGCGGCACGGACAAAGCCAACGGTCGGCACCCGGCCAAGATGTTCGAGCCGCAGCCGCCGGCCGATGCGCCGCCTTTCGTCTGCCAGCTGGTGCTCGGGTCCCTGCAGTTCTCCGATGCGTGCCTCAGGGTTTACGGCCATCCTCAGCTGCTCGCGGTGGCGGCAGCCATCAACGGGGACGATTTCGCGCCGTTCAACGAAGCCGTCTGGCGGAAGGAGCCGGGTCTGGGCCCGTCGGTCGCCTGGCACCAGGACGGTACCACCCACTGGGACAGTCCCGATCTCGACGAGGGAACCCACGGATTCAATTTCATGGCGCAGATTTACGGGTGCACGGCGGCGAACGCCGTCTGGGTCGTGCCGGGATCACACGCTCGCGGAAAAGTTGACATCGCCGCGCTCGTCGCCCGCGCAGGCTCGGATCGCCTTCCCGACGCGGTGCCCCTCATCTGCGATCCCGGAGATGTGGCCATCTGCAACCGTCAGGCGGTACACGGATCCTTCGCCAATACCGGGGGCGATCTGAGGGTCACCGTCAACTTCGGATTTCACCGACGCCAATCGCTGCTTGGCGTGGAGGGCGGCGGCATCCACAACCGCCGGGAGATATACGATGAACGGCGTATCCGCGAGCGGTCGCGTGTGATCGGTTACGCCATCGATGCGCGCAGGCAGCGCTTTCCCGACGAGGCGCCCTACGTCTATCGACCGTTCGCAGGCGAGGAGGATGAGTACCGCTGGAGCGACGCGGCCCGCGCGCGGCTCAAGGACTACAACCTCCTCGACCTGGGGATTTAAGGCGCCTAGGACTCTTCGGCGTTCATGACCTCGTAGATGCGCTGCTGGAAGTACCAGCGGCCATCTACCTTGACGTAGTCGTCCTCGTAACGTCCCGTGACGTTGCGTTTCACGCCGTCCTTCTGGTGGAGAAACTCCTGCTGGTACCAGGTGGCGTGAGCGGTGTCGCCATCCACCACGATAGGCCCGGCCGAGGCGAAGAAGCCGACGAAGGAGAACGCGCTCATGGCCTGCTGCCACATGGGAAAGAAGTTCTCTTTTCCCTTGATCGGTCCGGCCCCGGGCAGAGACCAGGTGGCGTCATCGCGCCAGTTGGCCGCCCACGCATCTCCATCGAAACGCATGACGGCATCGTTGTACGAGTCGACTAGCTCGCGAATTGCCATGCGGTCTTCCAGTGGTCCACTGCTGATCATTTGCTTCCCTCCCTTCTTGGTCTTGAATGCGGTCTCGAAGAATCACACTTAATCACGACGCGCTGCGCATTGCGAGCGCGTGGCGAGGTCCGGCCCGTCAGCCGGCGGCCGCTTTCGCCGCGGCCTCTCGTGCCACACGCACTTTTTCGTTGGTCTGGTTGAACAGGAGCTCCCGCCGGGCTTTCTCCTGTTCCTCGGTCCGCTCCTGGCGGCCGAGATCGCGTTCCACTTTGCGGCCCTTTTCCACGGCGGGGCGTTCGCCCACCTCGTCCACCCAGCGCTTGAGGTTCGGAAAGGTCTCCCAGACGGCCTCGTCGATGAGGCGGCCGAGCAGCATGGCCCACGGCCAGGTGATGATGTCCGCGATGGTGTACTCGCTGCCGGCGAGATACCGGTTGACGCGGAGCTGAGCGTCCATCACGCCGGACAGACGGTCCACTTCGCCCACGAAACGACGGGTGCCGTATTCCAGCTGCTGCGGGTCCTCGGCGATGTTCTTGCCGTAGTTCTTGAAGTGATTGGCGTTGCCCATCATCGGGCCCAGATTGGCCATCTGCCAGTGAACCCACTGCAGGGTGCGGTATCGGCCGGCCGGCTCCCGGGACAGAAACTTCCCCGACTTGTCGGCGAGATACTCGAGTATGGCGCCGGATTCGAAGATCGACAGCGGCTCCCCGCCGCCGAGAGGCTCGTGATCGACGATGGCCGGCATGCGGTTGTTGGGGCTCACGCGCAGAAAGTCCGGCGTGAACTGGTCGCCGCCGCCGATGTCGACCGGCAGTATCCGGTAGGGCAGGCCGCACTCCTCCAGCATGATGGTGACCTTCCAGCCGTTCGGGGTAGGCCAGTAATACACGTCGATCATCGCTTCGCTCCTCTCAGCGCCAGTCGCGTCCGCGCGTACACTATGGGAGATTCAATTTCTCGATTCAAACGTCGGCGCGCTTCCAATCCCGACGGCGCTCTGGTATCTGCGCTGTGTCATCCAGCCGTTATCGCGAAGGTGCCGTGTGGAGTCGTCAAACGATGCTGAACGTTGAGACCCTGAGGGTCACCCTGGTGGCGGCGATGGTGCTGCTCGCCGCTCAACCCGCTCACGCCGACGGGACTTACGGCGCTGATTTCAGGGCGCACCTGCTTCCCGAAGCGGGAACGGCGCATGCCTCGATCACCATTACTCAGGAGGCGGGCGAGCTCAAGCGCCTGGACCTGGCGGCCCCGGCGGCGACCTATTCGGCCTTTTCAGGTCCCGGGAGCATCCGGCGCGAGGAAGATCGTCTGGTCTGGACCGTTCCTGAGGACGGCGGCACCCTGAGCTACGACGTGTTGATCGACCATCGCCGCAACGGGGCCTACGATGCGCGGATGACGCCGGATTGGGCCATCGCGCGGCTGGATGATCTCTTTCCGCGCGCCCGGACGCGCAGCGAGTCGGGGGCGCAATCCCGGTCGAGCGTCGTTCTTGCCGGACCGGCGGGCTGGCGGTTCGAGACCCGCTACGGGCCGAGCCACGAGCAGGTGGCCGTGGTGGACGAGGGGCGCCGGTTCGACCGGCCCACCGGCTGGCTGGTGGCCGGCAGGCTCGGCATCCGCAGGGATACCATCGCCGGCCGGACGGTTTCAGTGGCGGCGCCGGTGGGGCAGGGCTTTCGCCGGGTGGACGTGCTCGCCTTCCTGCGCTGGACGCTGCCCGATCTCGTCGCCGTGTTTCCCGGAATGCCCGACCGGCTGCTCGTCGTAGGTGCCCCGGAGGGCATGTGGCGAGGGGGCCTTTCCGGCCCGGAATCGCTGTACCTCCACGTCGGGCGCCCGCTCATCAGCGAGAACGGCACCAGCACGCTGCTTCATGAGCTCGTGCACATCGCCACGACGGCGCCGAAATCGGCTGGCGACGACTGGATCATGGAAGGGCTTGCCGAGTACTACAGCCTGGAGACCCTTCGGCGCAGCGGGGGTATCAGCGAGGAGCGCTTCGCGTCGGCCCTGGGGTCACTGGCGGCCTGGGCGCAACGTGACGGCGGGCGCCTGGCGGACCCATCCACGGGTGCGCACACGGCCCGCGCGGCATTGACGTTTCATGAGCTCGCTGCGGAGCTCGAGGATGCGGGCAGCAGCCTCGACGCCGTTGTGGGAGAGCTGGTCGCAGGCGGCAGCCTGGATCGCGGCAGCCTGCTGGCGTTGCTGGAGCCGAAGCTCACCGAGCCATCAGGAATTCTTGCCGAACTCCCCCGTTGAGGCGGGCGCCCGCCTGCCTGTTTCAGCTCAGACGATGCGGCTTTTTTTGTCGCCCCAGTACCGGTCGCGCAGGTGACGCTTATAAAGCTTGCCCGTAGGCAGGCGGGGCAGCTGTTCCTCGAAGTCGACGGAGCGGGGGCACTTCTGGCGGGCGAGGTGCTCGTGGCAGAAGGCGATGAGCTCCGCTTCCAGCGCTTCCCCCGGTTCCACGTCCGGCATGACCTGGACCACGGCTTTCACCTCTTCGCCGAGATCCACGTTGGGCACGCCGAACACCGCGGCGTCGGCAACCTTCGGATGGGTGATCAGCAGGTTCTCGCATTCCTGGGGATAGACGTTCACCCCGCCGGAGATGATCATGAACGTCGCCCGGTCGGTGAGGTACAGGTAGCCGTCGTCATCCACGTAGCCGACGTCGCCCACGGTGGTCATGCTGCCGTCTGCCGAGGTGGCCTGCGCCGTCTTCTCGGGATCGTTGAAGTACTCGAAGGCCGACGCGGTCTTGAACCAGACCTCGCCTGGCTCGCCTTTCGGGGAAGGGTTGCCATCCTCGTCGAGGATGTGCAGCTCTCCCAGCAGCACCCGGCCCACGGTGCCCTTGTGCGCAAGCCACTCCTCGGTGGTGCAGCCCGTGAAGCCCAGGCCTTCCGTTGCGCCGTAGTACTCGTAGATGATGGGGCCCCACCAGTCGATCATCGCTTCCTTGACCTGCACCGGGCATGGCGCTGCCGCGTGGATGGCGATCTCCAGGGACGAGACATCGGCCCGGGCGCGGATCTCCTCGGGCAGCTTCAGCATGCGGCTGAACATCGTCGGCACGAGCTGGCTGTGGGTTATGCGGTAACGTTCGACCAGTTCCAGGAACTGCTCGGGGTCGAAGCGCTCCATGATCACGGCGGTGCCGCCCCGCCGGATGGTTAGGTTGACCGAGCCCTGGGGGGCCGAGTGGTAGAGGGGTGCGGGCGAGAGGTAGATCATGCCTTCGCGAAAGCGCCAGATGCCGTTGATGAACTGGAAGAGCGGCAGATCCTGCTCCGGCGGTGCTTCCGGCAGGGGCCGGATGATGCCCTTGGGACGCCCGGTGGTGCCGGAGGAGTAGAGCATGGCCGTGCCGAGGCTCTCGTCGGGAATCGGCGTCGAAGGAAATCTTTCGATTGCGCTTTCGTAGTTGACCACCCTGGCGTCGTCGTCGCCGTCGACGACCAGGCACAGCGCTACCCGGGGGCAGTCCGCGAGAGCCGCCTTCGCCACCTCCGCCTTCTCCCTGGAAGTGATGAGAACGCGGGATTCGCTGTTGTTGACGATGTAGGCCACTTCTTCCGGCGTGAGGTACGAGTTGATGCACGTGTAGTAGAGGCCCGATCGCTCGCCGGCGCCGCAGGCTTCCACGTAGCGGCTGTTGTTCTCCATGAAGATGGCGTAGTGGTCGAGCCTTTTGAGGCCTTGGTCGCGCAGGAGATGGGCCAGCTGGTTGGTACGTGCTTCGAGCTCCTTGTACGTGATGACCTCTCCGGTCGAGGCCATGATGATGGCGGGCCTTTCGGCGTGCTCCGTGACGTGCTTGCCCGGGTACATGACGAACCTCCCTCGACGGCTAGCGCGGGCGGGCGCCGCCGCCCACGCGAATGATCTCGCCGCTCACCCAGCTGGCCGCGTCCGAGGCCAGGTAGACGCAGGCAGCGCCGATGTCCTGGGGGGTACCCAGACGCCCCAGCGGAATGTTCCACTCCTCCAGCACCTTGTCGAGCTCGTCCTCGGTCCTGCCGATGGCCTTGAGCATGACCTCGGTGGGGATGGCCCCCGGCGCTACCGCGTTGACCCGGATGCGGGGCGCGAACTCGGCGGCCAGCGTCCAGGTGAGCGAGTTGGTGCCGGCCTTGGATGCCCCGTAGTGCGCGCTGCCGGGCACCGGGCCGGTTCCGGCCCCCGAGGTAATGTTGATGATCGACCCATGCTCCATGTGCCGCGCTGCCGTGACGCAACCCACGTAGATCGAGGTGAGGTTTAAAGCGATGGTCCGGTCCCACTCCTCCCGCGGAAGCTCGCTGAGCGGCATCCGCATGGGCGAGCCCCCGGCGTTGTTGACCCAGTCGGTGAGCCGGCCGAACTCCTCCACGGCAGCGCGGGCCAGCGCGTCGACGGCATCGTCGTCGGTGACGTCGGTGGTGACGGCGATGGCGCTGCCGCCGTCGTCACGAATCTCCTTCGCGATGCGCTCGATGTTCTCGGTCCGGCGCGCGGCGAGGATCACGGCAGCGCCGGATTCGTGGAAGGCCCGGGCGATGCCGGCACCAATGCCGGTGCCGCCCCCGGTGACGACGGCCACGTGCCCGCTCATGTCGAACAGGTCCTGAACGGTTCTGCTCATGCCCACGCTCTCCTCCCCCTTGGTGCCTGGGATTATCACACACCGGCCGCTTCAGGCGATCGTTGAGTGCCCGTGCCGGTCTTGCTAACGTTCGGGAATTCTTGAGCTGGAGCGATCAGTGAGCGAGAACAACGCCGTTGAGGAAACCAAGGCCGTGCTGGGACGCCGGGGCCACGTCACCACGTCCTGGGACGAGCTGGAAACGCTGCAGCTTTCCACGGGGATCGAAACCACGATGTTCAGGATCGGGATGCCTGACGATCCGTCCGCCCCGACGGTATTCAAGGTCTACTACCCGCCGGGCTGCAAGGTCGAGGCGCACACCCACGAGTGTGACTATTCCGAGATCGTGCTGGAGGGATCTCAGAAGGTGGGCAACGAGTGGCTGCACCCGGGGGACATCCGGGTAGGCATGGCAAACCGGGGCTACGGCCCGCTGGTGGCCGGGGACGAGGGCGCCACGGTGCTGGTGATATTTGCCGACGGGCAGTGGCCGGCGGTCACCATCGGCCGCAACGACGGCAGCTCCCTGGGAGTCGACGAGCTCCTGAAAACCTACGGCCGCTGAGCCCTCAGACCTTGACCATGCCGCCGTCCACCATCAGGGACTGGCCGGTGATGTTCATCGCGTCGTCCGATGCCAGGAAGACGGCGGCGTTGCCGATGTCCTCGACCGTCTGCTCCCGGCGCAGCGGCGTTCGGTCGAAGATCTCCGGATAGTCGCCGCGGGCGATGCCCTCGAACCATTCCCGCGGATCCTGGCCGGCGAACTCGGGCAGCGCCGTGACGGCCCGCTCCGCGTTGGCCCGCCAGGCGTCCGTCCAGACGATGCCGGGACAGATGGCGTTGACGTTGATGTTGTGTGGACCGACGAGCTCGGCCAGGGTCTGGGTGTAGTTGATGAGCCCGGCCTTCATGGCGCCGTAGGAGTTGTGCACGAAGTGGGTCAGCATCGGCGCCGACAGCGAGGTGCGCCCGGCGATGGACGAGATGTGAATGATCCTGCCGCTCTTCCGGGCGATGAGGTGAGGTAGAACCGCCTCGGTCATCAGCACCACGGGCCGAAGATTCTGCTGATAGAGGGCGTCCCACAGCGCGGCCACCGGGCCCAGGGGGCCGGGCTCGGGCTCGATGGCCGACTTGGGCCCGGCGCCCACGTTGTTGACCAGCACGTCGATTTGACCGTAGGTCTCCAGGGCCCGCTCGGTGAGCTCGAGCATCTTTTCCGGATCGGTGATGTCCCCCGGGACCTGCAACGCCTTGCGGCCGGTGGCCTCCACGGCCTCGGCCGTTGATCGCGTGGTGTCCTCACCGTATGAGTTCACCACCAGATCGGCGCCGGCCTCGGCCAGGCGCAGGGCGATGCCTCGCCCGATTCCCCTGCCGGCGGCGGTGACGATGGCAACTTTGCCTTCCAGCCTGCCACCGCTCATCGCGCGGTCCCCCCGTCCCGTCCCGGCGTCTGGCGGCTCGACTCTATGATTGCCCGCTGTCTGCGTTGACCGTTCAGCTCCTCTCCCATCAGCCTTTGCTCCCTGGTGGCGGTTCCCTCGCATGCCGAGGTGATTGAGATAGACTTTGCATGGCAATTTCGGGATCAGTCAACTGCGGGAGAACGATCGATGACGGTGATCATTGCGGGGATCATGGAGCTCGAGGATCCGAGCCAGGTGAAGGAGATGCTGCTGGCCGCGCGCCCGCACATTGAAGGCGCGCTGCAGGAGGAGGGCTGCATCGAGTACGCGTGGACCGAGGACCATCTGAACCCCGGGCGCGTGCACGTCTACGAGGAGTGGACGTCCTCTGAGACGCTGGAGGCCCATCTGCAGAGTCACTGGTATCGTGATATGGGGGCTCATCTGCGCCAGTATCCGCGCAAGCCGCCCACCCGGGTCATCAAGAAGTACCGCGTCGACCTGGAAGAGCCCGTCTACGATTCCGAAGGCGTCGCGCGCGGGCACTTCTTCACCGAAAGCTAGGATCGGGAATTGATCTGGTTCCAGACCTGATCGGGAGGGCGTGCGCCCGTTTTTCCCAGCGCACCGCCGTCACTGGCGGCCGACGCTACATGTTGATGACCGCTTCCAGCAGCTCCGCGTCGCCCAGGGCCTCGTGGCTGTCGCGCCGCCCCACGGCCCACTGCGGGCCAACGGCCTCGGGCCCTTCACCGGGAGGCAGCGGCGGGGTGTAGTACCCCAGGGCGTAGCTGCCGAGCTGGTAGCCCAGCAGGTTCTGCATCTCCTCGGGCAGTTCCCGGGCGATCTCGGGTGGGCAGGAGAGATACTGATTCTCCTCCTGTCGCAGCCACCCCAGGGAGTAGGTCAGGTTCATGCCGATGCGATCCCCGTCGGAGCGGTTCTCGCCGCCGCCGTGGAAGACCGATCCCGTGTAGAGCAGGGCCGATCCGGCGCTCATGACGGCCTGACAGATCTCATCGGGTTTCGCCACCCGATCGTCCGGCCAGTCGATGCTGCCCGGCACCACCTGGGTTGCGCCGTTGGCTTGGGTGAAATCGGACAGCGCCCAGATGGTGTTGAACTGGGGCTCCACGTCCTTGAGGTACTTGCCCCAGGCCCAGCGGTCACGGTGAATCTGCTGGGCCGGCTGCCCGGGCATGAGGCGGATGATCTGCCCCAGGTGAAGCTGGAACCGCAGGCAGTAAGGTGCCAGGAAGGCCTTGGTGGCGTCCAGCACGGTCTGGTTCATGATCAGATCCCGGCATTTCGGGGATCGGGCGACCAGCGCGCCAGTGCGCGTAGTCTTGAAGCCGGCAAACTCGTCCGCTCCGACCGGGGTCGTGTCCATGTACGGCCGCACCTCGTCGACCACCGCGCCGACCTCGTCGCCCGTGAGCATGTCCTTGACGATCACCGCGCCGTCGGCGTGAATGACCTCCATGATCTCCTCGGTGGTCGCCGTGGGGGGCAGGGTGGTGAGTTGAACCATGACGTCGCGCCTCTCTCTGCTTCAGCGGGATGATTGAATCCCAAGACCGTCCGGCCGGCAAGCCGTGCCGGGCTCAGTCGTCGGACTTGCTCCCCGTCAGGCTTTTCAGGCCAGAGCCGATCTTGTCCGAGATGGTGCCCTTGATCTTGTCCTGATCGATGCCCGTCTGCTGAGCGACGGCTGCCTTCACGATGGCGCCGATCACCGGGCCGAACAGCTGCTTGGCGGCCTCCGCCGCGGTGACGCCGCTCTCCTTGCGGCCGATCCCGGTCAGGTGCAGGTCGGGGACGGAGATCTGCCCGCCTCCCAGCACGTCGGAGGAAAGGCGCGTGTTGGCATTTGTGAAGTCAAAGCGTTCGATGATCACCTTGACGTCGGATGCTTCCGTCTCCGGCTCGCTGGGTCCCACGGAGGCTTCGATGTTCTTCTGCAGGGTCTGCAGGTTGCCGTTTCGGCCGACGAACTCGGCGTTCACCTCGGCCTGGTCCACGAGGATCTGGTCGATGACCACGAGCTTCGTGGTGCTTGCCTGGGCGTTGATCTTCACCGCGGCTGTTTCCACCCTGAGGGCGTAGGGGGTTTCGAACCCCTCGGGGTTGGAGATCTGCAAGCCGCCGATGCTGCCGCCGTCCAGGGAGAGGTCGACGGACCGGACGGTGACCGGAACGCCGAGCACGTCCGACCCCACCGTCTCGATGACCTGCTTGACGATGCTTCCCGCGTTGACCACCACGTAGGCGACGGCGCCGATCACTGCAACCAGCACGACCAGCAGGACGTACTTCAATGCCTTCATCGATCCTCCCCTTTGCTCTAGGATGCGCCAGGAGGGCGCGTTTCTGGGGGCACGTTGCCTTTAAACGCTGGCGGTTTCAAGGTTTTCAGACTGGGGAGGTAGACATGGCGGGCATCAACAGGGCGGCGCTCTTTTTCGAGCCGGGCAAACCGTTCGAGATCGTCGAGCTGCCGATTCCCGAGCCGGCGGCCGGGGGGCTGACGCTCAAGGTAACCCGGGCCAACATCTGCGGATCCGAGCTGCACATGTGGCGGGGTGACGGCCGCTTCGCCCAGGTCATCACGCCTAAGGGGCGCATTCTGGGCCACGAAGCCACCGGTGTGGTTCACGCCCTTGGCGAGGGGGTCACGACCGACTGGGCGGGCAACGCGCTCGCAGAAGGGGACCGGATCGCCTATCAGTACTTTCAGCCCTGCGGTCGCTGCCGCAACTGCACCCGGGGCATGAGCGAGGCCTGCCGGGACAGCTTCAGCATCCAGCGCGGCAGCCTGGAGGAGTGGCCTTACACCCGCGGGTCGTTTTCCGACTACCTGTACCTGCATCCGCGCCAGGCCATCTTCAAGGTGCCGGACCACGTCACCGACACCATGGTGGTGAGTGCGAACTGCGCGCTGGCCCAGGTGGTCATGGGTCTGGAACGTGTCAACGTGCAGCTGGGCGACCGGGTGGTGGTTCAGGGCTGCGGGGGGCTGGGCGTTTATGCCTGCGCGATCGCCAAGGAGCGGGGCGCGGAGCTCGTGATCGCCATCGACGGCATCGACGAGCGTCTGGAGCTCGCTCAGCGCATGGGCGCGGATCATGTCATCGATCTGCGTCAGGTGGACGACTCGAAGGCCAGGGTCGGCGCCGTCAAGGACCTCACCGGCGGGCTCGGTGCCGACGTGGTCGTCGAGGTGGTGGGGTTTGCCAGCGTGATCAACGAAGGCTTGAGGATGCTCGCCTGGGGCGGCCGTTACCTGGAAATGGGCACGTTCTACACAGGCACGAGCTTCGAGTGCGACCCCGGCAGGCTCGTCGGGCAGAACCAGCGCATCGAGGCAGTGGCCTCCTACGACGCGGCAAGCCTGCAGCGCGCCATCGAGTTCCTCGCCCGCAACGGGGACCGACTCCCCCTGGACGAGGTGGTGGTGGACTACCCGCTGGATCAGATCGAGCGGGCATTTGCGGACCAGGACTCAGGACTCGTCCGGCGCGCGTCCCTCGTGATGGGGGATTGAAGGGACGATGACCGAGTACGACGTCATCATCATCGGCGCCGGCATGTCCGGGATGTACCAGCTGTACCGGCTGCGGCAGCTGGGTCTGTCGGTGCGCGTCTACGAGGCGGGCAGCGGCGTGGGCGGCACGTGGTACTGGAACCGCTATCCGGGTGCGCGGTTCGACTCGGAGAGCTACAGCTACGGGTACTCGTTCTCCCAGGAGCTTCTGGACGAGTGGGAGTGGAGCGAGCACTTCTCCGCTCAGCCCGAGACCCTGCGCTACCTGAATCACGTTGCGGACAAGTTCGACCTGCGGCGTGACATGCAGTTCGACAGCCGGGTCGTGCGGGCCACCTACGACGACGCTGCGCCGGGCTGGGAGATTGAGCTCGAGAGCGGCGAGCGGGCGAGAGCCTGGCTCCTCATCAGCGCCGTGGGCCCGCTGTCGGCGCCGGTGATGCCCGATGTTCCCGGCATCGACGATTTCCGCGGCGAGGCCTATCACACGGGGCTGTGGCCCCACGAGCCGGTGAGCTTCGCCGGCAAGCTGGTTGCCGTGATCGGCACCGGGGCCAGCGGCGTGCAGCTCATTCCGGAGGTGGCCAAGACGGCTGAGCATCTCACCGTGTTTCAACGCACCCCGAACTGGTGCGCGCCGCTGCACAACGCTTCCATTGACGATGAGGGCCAGCGTGAGATTCATCGGCACTACC
>DATCZA010000063.1:0-17285 GCA_036526135.1 Pseudomonadales bacterium
CCCGCAGAATCTCGATGGACTCCATATCGAACGTATCCAGAATGGCCGCGATGTTCTGCGCGACGAAGATGCCGTCCTGGTAGGTGCCCACCGCCGGGTCGAAGTTGGGCGTGCTGAACGATACGCCCACGGCACGCAGCCAGAACCTCTGAATGCCGGGGAACGTCGCCGTTTCCCGGAAATCGGCTCCGGGCACCAGCCGGGCCACCTGCACCAGATCGGTGAAGTTGTTCTCCGAGATGGCCTCTGCGGAAACCACGGTGGACGCCACCGGCACGTCCTGGGCCAGCTCGCCCTGGGCGCGCTTCGTGGAGACCACGACGATCTCTTCAATCACCCTGCTCTGGCTGCGCTCCGCGGCAATGGCGGTGCCCACCGCGGGCAGCAGCAACATCGTGCCGAGTATCCACGCAACACTATGTCCTAAAGGTCTTTTGACCATGGGTTTCTCCCCTGTTGTGTTAACCAAATCTGGGCTTCAGCGCCCTCAGCGCTTTGGCCGTCTCCCCTCTATGTAGTCGTCGATCAGCTCGTGGTAGCGCCGTATCCGGCTCTCCTGTCCCGAGAGATAAACGCCCCGGTAGCCGCGCGAGCGGAAGCCCGCCTGCTGCTCCGGGAAAATGGCGAGGTCCTGGTCGATGGTGCGACCCATGGACTTCTCGCCGAACGTGAACACCTCGTGCTCCACTTCCGTATCGCGGGGCACGATGCTGACGGTGGTCCGCACCGGCGCGGTTTCCCCTGCCGGCTGGCTCGCGTACCACCAGTTGTCGAAGACGCACTGCTCCGGGTCTGTCGGGTGCGGACGGGCCCGCAGGAAGTGAAATCCGTCAGACCAGAGCGAGACGGCGAAATTCGGGAACAGCGTGTAGTGAAACGCGTCCGTCAGCATCTCGTCCGCCATCCTGGCGTAGTGGGTGTACCCCCGCGCCGGGCCAAGGCGGCGCTTCGCTTCCTGAAGCGCGCTGCGGGTCTCGTGACCCCGGTTGATGAAGTCGTCCGGGTCGAGCTCCCACTCGCGCATGATCGAGGCCAGCGGCTCACCGATCACACCCTCGCTGTTCATGGTCGCGCCCGCGTAGCCGCCGGGCATGATCATGCGGTTGTGGCCCTGGTCGGAGAGGTCGAAGCGCGTGTGCTTGTAGTTGGTGTCCACCCCGGAGTGCATGCGCTTGCGCTCCGCTGCAGTGCCCATGGGCTTGTGCACCGTGGGCACGTGGTAGGACTCGTTGAAGTTGTCGAGCACCACCTTCCAGTTACAGGGCGCTACCGTGGTGAGCGCCACGTAGCGCTTCCACTTCTCGATCTCGTAGCGCTCCCAGTCGTCCCAGATGGGCCCGAGATACTCACGCAGGCTTTCGCACTCCGGATCCATGTTGACCCAGATGAAGCCGGCAAACGACTCGCAGGGAATCTCCAGCAGGTTGACTTTGCCGCAGGGGTTGCCTTCGGGGAAGTCGTCCGCGTCCTGGGCATGGATCAGCTCGCCGTCGGGCATGAACGCCCAGCTGTGGTACTTGCAGACGAAGCGGCTCACATGGCCCTTCTCCTCGGAGACGAGCCGATTGCCGCGGTGCTGGCAGACGTTGTAGAAGGCCTTGATGCCGCCGTCTTGCTGGCGGACCATGAGGATGGACTCGGGACCAACGTCCTCGCGCTGCCAGTCGCCCGGATTCGGAATCTCCGATTCTCGCCCGAGCAGCAGCCAGACCTTGGCCCACATGTGCTCGAATTCTTTTTCGAAGAATTCCCGGGACGTGTAGCGGTAGCCGTCTATTCTGTGGCCGCGAAGCTGCTGCTTCGGCCAATCAGGCAGATCGGGGCTGCGTACCAGCTGATTCAATCAACCACCCTCCTCAATCCGCGGAATAGTATAACGCGTTTCCCTTTTGGTCCAGCAGGCTCAAAACGTTGCGTTGGTGATGCCCCCGTCGATCACCAGGCTCTGGCCCGTGGTGTAGTTGGCGAACTCGCTGCAGAAGAGCGCAACGAAAGCGCCCACATCATCCGGATCGCCGAACTTGTTCGCCGGGATCCCCCACTCGTCGACGAACTTCTGCACTTCCTCATCGTAGGTGGTGCCGTTCGCGGCCGCGGCGGCCGTGTAACGCTCGTGGATCGTCGCGGTGTGGTGCATCCCCGGCAGGATGTTGTTGATCATGACGTTGTGCTTGGCCACGGCCTTGGCCACCGCCACGGTGTAGTTGACCAGGGCAGCGCGGGGGGCGCCCGACAGAATACGGATCTGGGTGGGAAACTTCGCCGCTCCCGTGCCGATGTTGACCACCCTGCCCCAACCCCGTTCCACCATCCCGGGAATCACGGCCTGCATGAACTGCACCGGGCTGAGCAGGGTGACCGCCAGATTCTCCCGCCAGTCGTCGGCGGTGATGGCCTGGTAGTCGCCTGTCACCGGCGGCGGGGCGCAGGTGCCCACGAGAATGTCGGGTTCAGGACACGCCGCCAGGATCTTCTCGCGACCCTCGTCGGTGCTGTGATCGGCCACGATGGGCGTGATGCTGGCGCCCGTCTGCCCCGCGATCTCCTCGCAGGCTTCCTCGAGCCGCTGCGCACCCCGCGCCGAGACGTAGAGCTCCGCCCCTTCCCGCGCCAGCGCCAGAACGCTGCCGCGCCCCATGCCGGCGCTGCCGCCGTTGACGATGGCCTTGCGGCCGCGAATGCCGAGATCCACTGTATGCCCTCCTCCCATACGTACATTCCGCATCGTAGCGCGAAAAGTAAACGCGTTATACTGACTGCTGGAGCACGGCACTGAGGGAAACGCCATGGCGACACCCGCTCAATATCTGGACAAACTCAGCGGCACCGCGCTGCAACGGGTCGCTCGGCTGGCCGACGACATCGTCACCGGCGGCGACGAGGCTCAGCAGCTCAGGCGCCTGCCCGACTGGCTGGTGGACAAGCTCATCGACGAGGGCTTCTTCCGCTTCACGCTGCCCCCGGAGCTGGGCGGCGAGGACGCGAGCACGCTGGAGACCATCGAGGTTTTAGAGGCGATTTCTGCCATGGACGCTTCCGTCGGCTGGAACGTCATGCTCGGATCCGAGATCAATGCCATGGCTGCCGGCGGCATGCCGAAGGAACTCGCCAAAGAGGTCTACATCGACAACCCCAGCGTCGTCATGTGCGGCGGCGGTGGCCCGGGATCTCAGCCTTCCTACGCCATCGAGCAGGACGACGGCAGCTATCGCGTGTGGGGTGAAACCACGTTCATCAGCGGCTGTCACAACGCCACCTGGTGCTTCATGGGCGCGCCCATCATCGACGACGGCCAGCCCCGCACGGACGGCAACGGCATGCCCATCATCAAGATGTGGTTTCTGCACCGCTCCCAGTGGGACATCATCGACACGTGGGACGTGGCCGGTCTGCGCGGTTCGGGCAGCCACAACGTGCGAGCCGAAGGCGCCCTGGTGGAGCCGAAATGGCTGCCCGTGGAGCTCATGGTGACACCCGCCCTCTACGACAACCCGGTGTTCAGGATTCCCGTGCCGCTGCGGCTGTCCTACAACAAGGTGGCCATCGCCCTGGGCGTCGCCAGAGGCGCGCTCGACGCCTTCGCGGACCTGGCCAACAACAAGGTGCCAATGCTGTCCGTATCGAAGCTCAAGGACAGGCCCATCGCCAAGTACCGCATGGCCGAGGCCACCGCCACCTATCGCGCGGCCAGGGCCTACGTCTTCGACACCATGGGCGCGGTGGAGGAAGAGCTGAGAAAGGGCGCCGATTTTCCCTCCACGGAAACCACGGTCAACGCGCGCCTGGCCTGCATCCATGCAGCCCAGATCTGCAAGGACCTGGTGGACGACGTCCACACCGCGGCGGGAACCAGCGCGGCGTACATGAAGAACCCGCTGGAACGCAAGCTGCGAGACGCCCACGGGGCCGCGTCCCATCGCTGGGTCGCGCACCCGCTCTACGAGACCATCGGTGGCATCCTGTTCGGTGAAGAGCCCGACGCCGAGTTCGCCGGCACGGGCGGCCCCGTGCTGGGGGGCGCTGGCAAGAAGTGAGCGGGTCCGGTCAAGGCTCGCAGCCCCGCAAGGACGAGGTAACAAACATGAAGATCGGGACGTTCGCCTCCATCACCACGCCGGCAGCCAGCCCGGCGACCATTCTCGACATGGGCCGGCGCGCCGAGGCCGCTGGTCTGGATTCATTGTGGATGGGCGAGCACGTGGTGCTCTTCGACGAGATGGAGTTCGGGTATCCCGGCTCGGCTGACGGGCGCCTGCCGATCCCCCACGGCTCCGGGCTGCCGGACACGGTGGTGACGCTGAGCTACCTGGCCGGCGTGACGGAAAATCTCAGGCTCGGCACCGGCGTCTCGCTGATTCCACAGCGCAACCCGATCTACACCGCCAACGAGTTCGCAACGCTGGATTACCTCACGGGCGGCAGGGTCGATCTCGGCGTTGGCGTAGGCTGGTGCAAGGAGGAAGTGCTGGCCTGCGGCTACGAGTGGGAGACCCGGGGCGAGCGCTGCGACGAGATCCTGGAGCTGATGATCAAGCTGTGGACCGAGCCCGTCACCACCCACCACGGCAAGCACTTCCGCGTGGACGACTGCCGCATGGACCCGAAGCCCGTGCAGCAGCCGCACGTCCCGCTCATCGTGGGCGGCTACAGCCCCGCCGCCATGCGCCGAGCCGCGCGCTACGGCGCCGGCTGGATCGGCTTCGGCACCAACCCTGAGCAGACGGCCATGGCACTCAAAGGCATCGATGCCGCGCTGGAAGCCGCCGGGCGCTCCCGGGACGGCTTCGAGATCGTCGTCATGCCGGCCGAGGCCAATGCGGACACCGTGCGCGCGTTCGAGGACATCGGCGTCGACCGGCTGGTCCCGCTGCTGGTGGCGAGCGGTCCCGACGCCGTGGCGCGGCGCATCGACGAGCTGGCGGAGCTCAAGGCGCTGCTGGCCTGACCCGGCGGCGAGCCGGCCGGGATGTCAGCCTAGGAGCGCGTTGACCGGGTCGTCCGGGGCACGGGCGCCCCGCGCCAGCCCCGAGAACGTCGGCCCTTCCCAGACGGCCGTCGTGTCCACGTTCTGGTTCCAGTCCATGACCACCTGGCGGTGGATGATTTTCCAGACGTCACCGCGCTTCTGCATGCGGTCCATGTAGCGGCCGAGATAGGTCATCTCGGTGCCCTGGTCGCCGTCGACCTCCAGGTAGTGGTAGGCGGTCACGTAGGTTTCCACCCGCGCTTCGTCGCCCGAGAACTCGATGGCCGTGTTGCTGATGCTGTGCTGAGTACGCGCGTAGCGCTTGATAGCGCCTGGCAGGTAGTCGCAGAACTCGTGGGCAAGACCGTTGAACCCCCCGTACGCCACCTGGGCATCCGGCCAGTAGGCCGACTTCAGGACCTCAGCATCCGCGCGATCCACGCCCCGGCTGTGCTTGGCAAGAACGTCCAGGATGGCGAGCCGATCGGCCACCTCCTCCAAACCGGGCACCTGCCCCGTCTCTCTGACCATGATGCGATCCCTCCCTGACGACCGAGCCCAAGACAATACTGTAGAATCTGCTCATCTGAAACCGGGAGGTGAGCAGGCATGTCTACAGACGTAGCGATCATCGGTATCGGCATCCACCCTTTTGGACGGACGGAGGGCGTCTCCGGCCTGGACCAGGGCGTGTTCGCCGCGCGGCAGGCGCTCAAGGACGTGAGGCTCGATTGGACCGACATGCAGTTCGCCTACGGCGGAAGCGCCGCCGCCGGCTCCGCAGACACGATGGTCAACAAGCTCGGGCTCACCGGGCTGCAGTTCATCAACGTCGCCAACGGCTGCGCCACCGGCGGCAGCGCTCTGCAATCCGCCTTCATGGCCATACAGTCGGGCATGTTCGACATCGGCATGGCCGTGGGTTTCGACAAGCACCCGCGCGGCGCTTTCACCGTGGATCCGGAAAAGCGCGGTCTGGGCAAGTGGTACGGGGACATCGGCATGGCGCTCACGCCGCAGTTCTTCGCCATGAAGATTCAGCGCTACATGCACGACTACGGCATCACCGAGGACGCGCTGACCAAGGTGGCGGTGAAGAACTACAAAAACGGCGCTCTGAACCCCAACGCCTGGCGACGCAACGCCTTCAGCTACGAGGAGGTGGCCCAGTCGCCCATGGTCTGCGACCCGCTGCGCAAGTACATGTTCTGCTCACCGGCCGAGGGTGGCGTGGCCATGATCCTGTGCCGCGCGGACAAGGCGGCCGAGTACACCAGCAAGCCGGTCTTTCTCGACGCGGTCAGCGTGAAGACTCGCAACTTCGGCTCCTTCGAGGTTTACACCCAGGGCCAGGCGCTCGACCGGGCCGATTCGCCCACGGTGATGGCGTCCAAGGCCGCCTTCGAGATGGCCGGCATCGGCCCGGAGGACATAGACGTCGCCCAGCTGCAGGACACCGAATCCGGCGCCGAGATCATGCACATGGCGGAAAACGGCTTCTGCGCCGACGGCGATCAGGAGAAGTGGCTGGCCGAAGGGCGGACGGAGATCGACGGCAGGCTGCCGGTCAACACAGACGGCGGCTGCCTGGCCAACGGCGAGCCCGTGGGCGCGTCAGGCCTGCGACAGGTCTACGAGGTGGCGCTGCAGCTCAGAGGAGAGGCCGGTGAGCGGCAGGTGCCCAACACACCCCGCACGGGTTACACCCACGTGTACGGCGCACCGGGCTTGAGCGGCGTCACCATCCTGTCACGCTGAAGCTACCGCCGGGTCAGGGCTTCGCGATCCACTCGTCCATCAGCATGTGCAGGTGGCGCGGCTTGGTCTCGTTGTAGTCCGCGAACTGCAGGTGCTCCTTGGCGGTGGCGTGCAGACCCTCCTGCACGTAGGGGAGGTTGCGCACGTCCTGGTTGAACACCTTCGCCAGCATTCCCAGCTCCGGCGCCTCCGTCCAGTCGTCGTCGGGCCCCAGCCAGTGAATCTCCCTGCACGGCGTGTACTCGCCGTTCTCGGGAATCGGTGCCAGGTAGATGCACTCCATGATGCACTCGTCCACGTTCCGGCCGTTCGGACGGAAACGGTAGTTGATCCGGTTGAACGACCCCCAGGGGTGAAAGTTGGGAAAGACCGTGAAGAAGACGGACGAGAACTCGATGTCCGCGATCTTGTCCGCGATCGAGGGAATCACCTTGGCCAGCGCCTCGCGCTGGATGTCGGCGAACAGAACCCGCGGATGCTTGACGGTCTCGCCCGTCTGCTTCGCCGCCCGCGCGGCCATGGCCTTTTCGAACTCGGACGGCTCCAGCTGGCGGCCGCCGACCCAGTTGCACAGGTGCGGGTTGACATCCCCCAGCTCGCCGGAGACGTGGTCCGCGTTCGCCGTGAACAGCCCCGTCTTGCCTTCAGGGTTGGTCACCTGGACCAGCCCGTCGTCCGTGGCTTCATAAACGAAGCCGTTCAACGGGTGACGCACCCGGCGCCGACCGTCCTGGGGCAGCTCGCCCCAATCGGGCAGGCCGCTGCTCTCCAGGGCGCCGCAGCGGATGGCCCGCGAGTAGTTGCCGAACACGTCGTACTTGGTGTCCGTGTCGTGGACCCCGCCCAGGATGATCTGCGGGTGGGTGGCGATCACGTGGTAAGACTCCATGAACGCCTCGGAAGCCACCTTCCAGTTGCAGCGGATGATCCTGGCTACGTGGGCCTCTTTGTAGCGCTTCTCGTAGGGCAGCAGCTCGAAGTGGCTCGAGAGATCGCCCAGAAAGTCTTCCAGCGGCCCGCAGTCCGGATCGGGGTTGATGAAGATGTAGCGGCCCCAGCGCCCCACCTTGACCTCGGGCAGGCTCTGCTCCGACATTTTCAGGCCGGGATAGTCCCACTGGCACGGGATCTGTTTGAGCGAACCATCCAGGTTCCAGGTCCAGCCGTGAAACGGGCAACGCAGATCGGTGGCGGCCTTGCCCCGATTTTCACGCAGCTTGCGGCCCCGGTGCAGGCAGGCGTTGTAGTAGGCCTTGAACTCGTCCTCCCCGGTCCGGACCACCAGGAACGACATGCCGGCGATGTCGTAGGGCACGTAGTCGCCAACGTCGGGCAGGTCGTCTTCATGGCAGGCCATCTGCCAGACGCGCTTCCAGATCTTCTCTACCTCGAGGTCGAAAAACTCCCTGGAGATATAGCGCTCCACCGGCACGAAGGTGGGTCCGGGCTCTATGGGAGAATCACGGCGGTAGGACTCCGGAACCGGACGGGTCTCGGTATCCAGCAGCCGGTGATAGGCGGGGTCCGTGGTGCGGACGGTTTCAACTTTTTCTGCCATGACGCGTTCTCCCCTGAACTGCCGGAATACTACCCCGATCTGGTCACAAGGAATACGGCTCGCGCGGAGCCCGCCAGGTAACCCGATGACGTCACCGCGCTCCGGTTGGCTCGCTGGCCGAACCATGTATCATCAGTGCAGCACCTACCCGGGGAATACCAAGATGGACTACGACCTCACCAAACCAGCCGACCCGACGTTGGCTCCGGGAGACGCGCGCTGTCCCGGACCGAGCACCCGCGACATCATCTTGAAGGAGCAGGACGGGGCGCCCGCCGCGCTCACGGCCGAAAGCTGGTCGTTCCTCGGAGACGAGGACATTCCGTTCTCGCGCTACACGTCTCAGCCGTTCTACGACCGGGAAATCGAAACCATCTGGCGCAAGACCTGGCAGTGGGCTTGCCGCGAGGAGCACATCCCCAACCCGGGTGACTGGACCGTTTACGACGTAGGGCCATACTCGGTGGTCGTCATCCGCGACGAGGGCGGCGCGGTCAAAGCCTACGTCAATTCCTGCCCGCACCGGGGCATGCAGTTCTGCGACGCGGGCTCATCCGGGCGCGGCAAGCAGTTCCTGCGCTGTCCCTTTCACGGCATGTCGTGGCACCTGGACGGCTCGCTCAGGGAGATTCCCTGCCGCTGGGACTTCCCCCACATCGAAGACGAGAACTTCGGCCTGACCGAGGTGCCCACAGGCACGTGGGCCGGCTTCGTCTTCATCAACCTCGATCCCGACTGCGAGCCGCTGGAAAGCTACCTGGAAGTTCTTCCCGAGCACTTCAAGAACTGGAAGCTCGAGGACCGCTTCGTGGCCCTGCACACCCGCAAGATCCTGCCGGGCAACTGGAAGATGTGCATGGAGGCGTTCCTGGAGGCCTACCACGTGCTCGCCACTCATCCCGAAGGCATTCACAGCGCCGGCGACGCCAACGCCGACTACGACATCTTCGGCCGTCACGTCACCCGCTTCGTGCACACCATCGGCTACCCGTCCCCCCACGTCGCCTCGGAGGTGGACGAGCGCAAGCTGTTCGCGGCCCTCGGCCACAACCCGGACGACCTGCCCGATGGCATGAGCGCCCGGCAGCGCCACGCGGACATCATGCGTGAGCAGCTTGGGCGCGAGTGGGACGTGGATCTGAGCGGGCTCTCCAACAGCGAGATGCTGGATTCCATCGAGTACTTCGTCTTCCCCAACGCCTGCTTCTTCCCCGGCATCAACATCCGCCTGGTGTACCGCTTCCGGCCCATCGACGTGGACCACACCATGCACGAGATCCTGCTGCTGCAGCCCGTGCCGGAGCACGGCGAGCGGCCCAAGCCGGCCGAGCCCATCGACCTGACCATCGACGAGTCATACGAGAAGGCCAACGAGGTCTCCCTCGGCGGGTTTGCGCTGGCCATGGTCTTGGACCAGGACACGGAGAACTTTCACCGTCAGCGCGCGGGCATCAAGGCCGCACAGAGGGCGGGTGTGCGAACGGCCGCCGTCCTGGCCAATTACCAGGAGTCCCGGATCCGCCGGCTGCACATGACGGTGGACGAGTACATGGCGGGTTAGTCAGGTTCGCGAGTTCGACTACATCATCATCGGAGCGGGCACCGCCGGCTGCGTGCTGGCGAACCGTCTGAGCGCTGACAAAGATGCCGACGTCCTGCTGCTGGAAGCCGGCGGCAAGGACGACTACTTCTGGATCGACATCCCGGTCGGCTACCTGTACACCATCAACAACCCGCGCACGGACTGGTGCTATCAGGTGGAGCCCGAGCCCGGCCTCAACGGCCGCCGCATCAACTACGCCCGCGGCAAGGTCCTCGGCGGCTGCTCGTCCATCAACGCCATGATCTACATGCGCGGTCAGCGCGGCGACTACGATCACTGGGCTCAGCTCGGCAATCGGGGCTGGTCGTGGGACGACGTGCTGCCGGTGTTCAAGCGCTCCGAGGACTACCAGCACGGCGCGGGCGAGTTTCACGGCGCGGGAGGCGAGCTGCGCGTCGAGGAGCGGCGCGTCGACTGGGAGATTCTGGATGCCTGGCGGGATGCTGCCCAGGAGTGCGGCATCCCCAAGATCGAGGAGTTCAACCGCGGCGACAACTTCGGCAATGCCTACTTTCAGGTGAACCAGCGGCGCGGGGTGCGCTGGAGCGCAAGCAAAGCCTTCCTGCGCCCGGCCATGGCGCGTCCCAATCTCGAGGTGCTCACGAACGCCCACGTTCAGCACCTGGAAATCGAGACCACCGACGCCGGCCTTCGCGCCTCCGGCGTCACCGTGCAGATGGGCGACGACGCGCCCACCACCATCACCGCGCGCCGGGAAGTGGTGCTTGCCGCAGGCGCCATCGGCTCCCCCCAGATTCTGCAGCTCTCCGGTGTTGGCCCCGGCGATCTGCTGCACGAGCACGGCATCCGGGTGATCCACGACCTGCCGGGCGTGGGGGAGAACCTCCACGACCACCTGCAGGTGCGCTCCGTCTACAAGGTGCACGGCACGGTGACGTTGAATCAGCGGGCGAACTCCCTCATCGGCAAGGCGCTGATGGGGCTGGAGTACTTCACCAGGAAAACCGGACCACTCACCATGCCGCCCTCTCAGCTGGGCGCGTTCGCGAAGTCCGATCCGTCGGTCGCCTCCGCGGACATCGAGTGGCACGTTCAGCCGCTGTCGCTGGACGCCTTCGGGGAGCCGCTGCACCGCTTCAACGCGATCACCCCGTCGGTGTGCAACTTGCGGCCCACGAGTCGCGGGCATCTGCGAATCAAGAGCCCGGACCCCGCCGATTATCCGGCGATCACCCTCAACTACCTCGCAACCGAGCACGACCGTCAGGTCATCCTCGCCGGGATGCGGCTCACCCGCCGGATCATGGCGGCAAAGGCACTGGAGCGTTTTCAACCGGAGGAGTGGAAGCCCGGCCCCAGCCTGACTACCGACGAGGAGCTGCTCACCGCCGCCGGCGATCTCGGCACCACCATCTTTCACCCGGTGGGCAGCTGCAGAATGGGCAGCGACCCCATGGCTGTGGTCGGCGACCGGCTGGCCGTGCACGGCGTTGAAGGGCTGCGGGTGATCGACGCTTCGGTAATGCCGCAGATCACCTCCGGCAACACCAACGCGCCCACGGTGATGATCGCTGAGAAGGGCGCGGAGTTCATGCGGGCCGACGCGGCCTCCTGAGACACCGCCTCAGTGCCGATGGCCCCCGGGGCCGTGCACGTGGCGGTGGGCGATCTCCTCGGGCGTGGCTTCGCGCACCTCCACGATCTCGAGATCGAACGTCAGGGTCATCCCCGCGCGGGGATGGTTGAGATCCACGTCCACGACTTTGCTCCCCACCTTCACCACGGTGACCGGACGCGGCCCCTCCCGGGTCCGCAGCACGGCCGCATCGCCAGGTTTGAGCCGTTTGGCATCGGGCAGATATTTCTTGGGAACGCGCTGGGTCCAGTCTTCCCGCCGGGCGCCGAAAGCCTGCTCGGGAGGAAGGGTTACTTCCAGGCGCTCGCCGGCGTTTCGGCCCTCCAGCGCTTCCTCGACGCCCCGCAGCACGCTGCCGCGCCCCTGCAGCACGGCCAGAGGCTCGCCTTCGCGCGTGGACTCGAGCTCCGAGCCCGCCTCGTCGCGAATCACGTAGTGAAAGCGCACCACCCTATCCCGCGCCACGGTGAGGGCCTTGTCCAAAGACTCCGACATCACTTTCTCCCCGATAGACTTCTCATCCCACCTGCCACCCGGGCACCACGAACACCAGCCACGCCAGGATGGGCATCAGCGCGACCATGACGATGGTGTACTTGAGCTGGGCCTGCAAGATCTCCTGGCGGTTCAGCACCTGACCAGCCGTAGCCAGGAACATCGCGCCCCAGGTGGAATACGGAGAGATGTCCGAAACCGCGGCGGAGACGGCCATAGCCGCCAGCAGCCCCGTGGCTTCGAGGTCGCCGGCAAGGACGAAGGGTGCGGATAGCGGCACCAGAATGCCGATGGTGCCGATGGTGGACGCTACCCCCGTAACCACCGCCACGATGAAGCACAGCACGAGGCCCATGAGCAGCGGCGAGCCCATTGCCTTGGCCTGAAGGGCCAGCCAGTCGGTGGCGCCGGCATGCTGCAGCAGACCCACGTAGGTCAGCACGCCGGCGATCACCAGCACCACGGGCCAGGCAATGTTGCCCACCGCCGCCTGACGGTCTTCCCGGGGACCGGTGAGAAGCAGAACCAGCGCGATGCTCATGGCGAGAAAGCCCAGGTTGATCTGGTACACCAGGAGCCCCAGCACCAGACAGGCAAAACCGATCAAGGTCAGCGTGCGCTGGCGGTCGAGCCGCTCTGACTCGGCGGTTTCACCAATGGCAACCTCTACCCGCACGCCGGCCAGGGCCCGCCCGCCCAGCATAAGGAACACGAAGGCGGCCAGCAGCACGTGAAAGGTCACCACGCCTGCGTAGACGGCCACGGGCGAGTAGCCGATCCCAGCGGTGGCAGCGAGCTCGCCGATCACCACCCCGTAGGGCGCGATGGGAGAGTAAGCGCCGGACTGGGTGCCGTGGATGATCATGGCGGCAACCATCAGCGGGTTGAGCCCGTATCGGGAGACGAACCCCACGCCGATCACGAACAGCACCGGCGCGGCCACGGGCCCGAGAGATGCGGTGACCAGCGCGGTGACGAAGAGCACCCACGGCAGCAGCACCAGTCGTCCCCGGGCGGCTCGGACGAGCTTTGCGACGATCCAGTCCACGGTGCCGTTCTGATGGGCGATGGCGAGCAGCAGCGTGATGCCCACCAGCATGACGAACATGTTGTCGGGAAAACCGGCCAACACTTCCCGGGCGCTCAGGTCCATGGCCAAGGCCCCGACCAGGAAGGCGGTAATGAAGGCCACGATGCCCACGTTGACGTCGAAGAAGATCGGCACCAGGAAGATGACGACGAGGCAGACGATGAGCAGGAGCTCTATGGGCATGACGTCAATGCTGCCAGATCGGCCGCACGATGGCTCGCAGGCTCAGCGTCCCCGCCACTCGGGCGGACGTTTCTCGGCAAAGGCCCTGGGCCCTTCCAGAGCATCGTCGCTGCCCCGCCGGCGCCGTTCCCACTCGTACTCCGTATAAAAGGCCTGGGGCAGCGGCAGGTCGAGGCCTCGCATGGCGGCCTCCTTGGTGGCCCGAACGGCCAGCGGCGCGCAGCGCAGAATATCTCTCACCCACTCGTCCACCGCCGCGTCGAGCCCCGCCCCAGGCACCACCTGGTTTACCAGGCCCAGCTCGTAGGCCCGCTGGGCCGACATGTGCCGGCCGGTGAGGAGGTAACCCATGGCCGCCTTCAGACCGATCTGCCGCGGCAGCCGATGCACGCCCACGCCGCCGGCGATCAGTCCCCGTCGGGGCTCCGGCAGGCCGAGCTCGGCGTGCTCGGCCGCAACGATGATGTCGCAGGACAGCGCCAGCTCCAGCCCGCCGCCCAGCGCGAAGCCGTTGACCCGCGCGATGACGGGCTTGGCCAGGTACCAGCGCTGATTGAGGGGGGTCGTTTCTTCCATCATGCGCGCCCATTCGGCGCGCTGCTCGGCGCTGGCGTCGCGCTCGCGGGCGCGGTGCTTGAGGTCGGCGCCGGCGCAGAACGCCCGCTCGCCGGCTCCGGTCACCACCGCCAGCCAGATGTCGTCATTGCTCTGCACCTCGTCGAAGTGTCGCGAGAGCGTCCAGCGCAGCTCAGGGTTCAGGGAGTTGAGCGCCTCGGGGCGGTTCAAGGTAATGTACGCCACGTGATCGCGCACCGCGAACTCGGTAATCGATGCCATCGTCCCCTTCCCCGAACTCACCCAGACGAGTAACCGGTCAATCTAACGTGGAAATCAGAGCCCGGCAATCGGCAAGAAGACCGAATGTCCACTTCCCTTTGCCCAGCCACGTGGGTTAGTTTTCGCCGCGGGAAGGGAGACATATCCGTGGCGAACTACTTCGAGGGCATCTTCGGCCGCTCGCCTTTCAAGCCCGTACAGGAACACATGGATCTGTGCCATCAGGCCGCGGCGCTCATCGAAGAGCTGCTGGCCAGGGCGGGATCCCAGTCCTGGCCCGAGGTGGAGGAGATACGCGAGCAGATCGTCGCCCTGGAACGCCGGGCCGACGACCGCAAGCGGGACATCCGCCTGCACCTGCCCCGAGGCTTCTTCCTGCCGGTTGCGCGCGCCGACCTGCTGGACCTGCTGGCGCGCCAGGACAAGATCGCCAACAAGGCCAAGGAGATTGCCGGGCTCATCGTGGGGCGGCGCATGTCTTTTCCGCCGGCCATTCAGGAATCGGCTCTGGAGCTTACCCGAACGTCCATCTCGGCCTGCCAACGTGCGCTGGACGTGGTCAACGAGCTCGACGAGCTCATCGCGACGGGCTTCAGAGGCGTAGAGGTGCAGCGGGTGGAAGAGATGATCGACGCCCTCGACGAAAGTGAATCCCGCAACGATGACGCCCAGGTCCGCCTCCGAGCGGAACTGCATGGTCTGGAGCGGGAACTCGATGCCGTGGACGTGATATTTCTGTATCGCATCATCGATCGCATCGGTGATCTGGCTGACAACGCCCAGAGCGTCGGCCACAGGCTGGAGATGATGCTGGCGCGTTGAGGGCGCAAGCTTCCTGGCGCTGAGCCGACCGAAAAACCGGGAAAGGGATGGCGATGGACCCGACGACACTGCTACTGCTGCTCGCGCTGCTGTTCGGCCTCTACATGGCCTGGGGCATCGGCGCCAACGACGTCGCCAATGCCATGGCCACCTCCGTCGGCGCCCGGGCCATTACCGTGAAGCAGGCGATTCTGATCGCCGCGGTGTTCGAGTTTCTGGGCGCTTTTCTCGCCGGCGGAGAAGTCACGTCCACCATCCGTAAAGGCATCATCGACTCGAGTGCTCTGGTGGGCGATCCGGATGTTCTGATACTGGGGATGCTCGCCGCGCTGCTCGCCGCAGCGGTGTGGCTCACGGTGGCCTCAAGGTTCGGCTGGCCGGTCTCCACCACCCACTCCATCGTCGGCGCCATCGTCGGCTTTGCCATAGCCACCATCGGGATGGAGGCCGTTCACTTCGACAAGGTCGGCTCCATCGCGGCCAGCTGGGTCGTCTCCCCGCTGCTGGCGGGCACGCTCTCGTTTCTGCTGGTCCGGTCCGTGCAGTGGCTGATCCTGGACCGCCCGAACCCCGAGCTGTACGCCCGGCGCTACGTTCCCGCCTACATCTTCCTCGCCGCGCTGAACATCTCGCTGGTGACGCTGCTCAAAGGGCTCAAACACATCGGCCTGGATCTGACCGCTTTCGAGGCCATCGGCTATTCCGTGGCCTTTGCCCTGGTCATCATGGCCGGCGGCGCCGTGATGGTGCGACGCATCCACACCGCAACGGCCACGGAGATGGAGGACTACCACTACGCCAACGTGGAGCGCACGTTTGCCGTGCTGATGATCGTCACCGCCTGCGCCATGGCCTTCGCCCACGGCTCCAACGACGTGGCCAACGCCATCGGCCCCGTGGCCGCCATCATCTCCACCGTGCAGTCCGGCGAGGTCTTCCAGAAAGCCAGCGTGCCGCCCTACGTGCTGCTGCTCGGCGCCGCGGGCATCGTGATCGGCCTGGCCACCTACGGTTACCGCGTCATGGCCACGGTAGGGCGCAAGATCACGGAACTGACCCCCAGCCGCGGCTTCGCAGCGGAGCTCGCCGCGGCATCCACCGTGGTGCTGGCCAGCGGAACCGGGCTGCCCATCTCAACCACCCACACCCTGGTGGGCGCCGTCCTGGGCGTGGGGCTGGCCCGTGGCATCAGCGCTCTGAACCTGGGCGTCATCCGGACCATCTTCATGTCCTGGGTGATCACGCTTCCCGTGGGCGCCGTGCTGGCCGTCCTTTTCTACTACATGCTTAGAGCGGCGCTGCTCTAACCGGGCCATCGCCGCCCTGGGGCCGGGGCCGTCTCAGTAGGGCGACATCCCGCAGTCCACCGAGATCTGCTGACCGGTGATGCCGCGCCCCGCGGTGGACGCCAGAAACACCGTCATGTCACCAATCTGCTCCACCGTGTTCAGCTCGCCGGTCAGGGTATTCGCCTTGAACACGGTCTCCACCATCTCGTCGAACGTCATCCCCATGGTCTCCGCCATCACCGGCCCGCCGGTGGTGATGGCGTCGGTGATGATCAGGCCCGGGCAGATGGCATTGACCGTGACCCCCGATCGCCCCACTTCGGCCGCCACCGCCTTGGTGAACCCGTTGATGCCATGCTTGCAGGCGCAGTAGGCCGACATGACCGGCGTGCCGCGCTTTCCTTCGATGGAGGAGATGTTGACGATGGTGCCGTACCCGGCGGGCAGCATGTGTTTAAGCGCGCGCTTGGTGCCCAGAAAGGTCGAGGTCAGGTTGAAGCGCAGGTCGGACTCCCAGGCCGCCTCGTCCAGCTCGGCCACGGGCTGCAGGGCGTCCGTGCTCCCGCCAGCGTTGTTCACCATGATGTCGAGCCTGCCAAAGCGCTCCACCGCGCCGTCCACCAGCTCGTGGATATCCTCCGTCACCGTGACCGATCCCTGACAGAACCACGTGCGATCCGGCACCCCCAGCTCGGCCATCAATGTCTCGCCCTTCTCCCGGGTGCGGCCGGAAAAGGCGACGCTTGCCCCCTCGGCCAGCAGGGCGCGGACGATGCCCGCGCCAATTCCCCGCGTCCCGCCGGTGACCACAGCCACCTGGCCCTGCAACTTCGTCATCTCAATCCTCCGTTCATCGCGACGAGCCCCGAAGACTTGAGATGGCACCCCGCTGGCCTTATGCGTCCCGGAATTTACCGCAAGCTCAGTTGCTTTGGCCGCCAACGCCAGATCGTCCGGCAATGTCCAATATCGGGTTGACTACTGGCAACTCAGAAAAGATACTGCCGCCGCCCAAATCTGACAAACATTCCAAGGGGATCATAATGCGCCCATTTATTGCCTCGCCGGGCAAACTGGCGAGACTCGG
>DATCZA010000064.1:0-14336 GCA_036526135.1 Pseudomonadales bacterium
CGTCGGATCCGCCTCCGCCTGCCGCATCCCATCGATCTCGTCGGGCGTGAACCGATAGGTCTTCGTGTTGGCCAGGCTCCAGTAAGCATCGCCGAAGTCGCGGCGAACCCCGTAAGCCTGCTGGTAGCTTGCGACGGCGCCGTTCATGTCGCCGATCGTCTTCTGGGCGTGACCGAGCGACACGTGCAGCTGCGGCAGGTCGGGATGATCCTCCAGTATCTGCCGGTACTGCGCGATGGCGGCTTCGTGATCGCCGGCGCCGGCGGTGGCCATGGCCTTGGCAATTCGGTAGGGCAGGTGCTCGGGTCTCTGCGCGACCAGCGAAGCCAGGGCATCCAGAGCTTTCGTGAACTTCTGCCTGCGAATCAGAACGTTGGCGTAATCGGCTCGAGCCAGCTCATGGTCGGGCTCGAACTCCAGCGCGCTTTCCAGCAGAAACTCGGCGTCGTCGAGTACCTGCAGGCGCACGCCGATCTCCGCCAGCAGACGCATGGCCGGGATGTGGGTCGGGTTCTCCTGCAGGTAGTCCCGGCAGATCTGCTCAGCCTTGTACAGACGGTCCTCGTTGAGATGACTGGCGGCCGCCAGTATCTCTCTGGGAAGCGCGCTCAGCTCGTCGAGGCGTCTCGCGGCCTGCTCGGCGAGCTCGCGTTCTCCGGCCGCTCCGTGGAGTTTCACCAGGCTGCGCCAGCTGGCAACCAGGGCGGAGTTGTGGGTGACGGCGTGACGGAAATATTCGCGCGCGGCGTTCGGATCGTTGCGCTTGAGCGCAACGTACCCCCGCTCCTGCCAGGCTCGTGCATGCCGGGGCTCCGACGCCAGCAGCTCCTGAAGCGCGGCCTCCGCCCGTTCGCAGTCTCCAGCGTAGCGGCACGCCACGGCCAGCAGGTAACGTGCCGCGGAGGTGTCGGCGTCGCCGCGACCGAGCAGTGCTTCCGCCTGCTGGACCGCGGCATCGAACTGCCCCTGCTCCAGCGCGCGGCGAGCCGATGCCAGGCTCGGCTCGCGGTGATCGGGGCCCGGCCCGCTCGACGCGACGCTCACGGCCCGCCCTTGCCCCCTAGAAGTGGTCGTAGGAGACGCGCAGGCCGAAGCTGCGGGGCCGGTTGGTGACCACCTTGGGGGTGAAGTCCGCCGAGTTGCTCGTGGTGATGTGAATCTGGGCGGACTCATCAGCCAGGTTCTTCACGAAAAACTCCGCCGTCCAGCCGTTCTTCTGCACCCCCACGGCCAGGTCTACCAGCGCGTAGGATTCCTGCTTGTAGCGACCGTTCTCGAAGGTCTCTCCCGTGGCGGGAATCGGCGAGCTGTAGGTTCCGCCTTCGGACTTGATCTTCAGCCCGCTGCCCACGCCGTAGACCTCCTGGTGGACCTGCTCGGCTAAGAACGCGTTGCCTGTGATGCCCGAGAGGCTCTCGCCCCGGTAGCTCACGCCGAGCTGCACGTAGCCGTTTGCCTCGAAGGCGTCCAGCGGGAACTGGTAGCGGGCGCGAATGTTGCCGGAGAAGTTCGGGGCGAACGGCAGCTCACTGCCCTCGGGAACGGCGATGCCCTGCAGCTGGGGATTCAGCCGGGTGATCTCGGTGTCGACGATGCTGAACGCCCCGGAGACGGTCAGCCGGTCGGTCGCGAGCCAGGTGAAGTCGGCGTCGAAGCCTTTGATCTCCGCGTCGCCCACGTTTTCCAGGAAGACCAGGAAGGCCACGTTGCTCGGGTCGAAGCGCGCGGTCTGCAGGTCGCTGATCTCCGAGTAGTAGGCCGTGGCGTTGAAGCGCAGGGTGCGGTCCAGGAAGTCGCCCTTCATGCCCAGCTCGTAGTTCTGCAACTCGTCGGTCTCGGCGTATGCCGGTATCAGGAAGCCCTCGAACGGACCGGTCTGATTGGCTGACGCCTGGCCGGCGTTGCGGTTGCTGGCCGGGGGCCTGAAGCCCTCGGAGAACGTTGAAAAGAGCATGATCTGGTCGTTCAGCCGCCAGTCCAGCGCGAACCGGAAGATGGTGTCGTCGATCTTAACGACCCCGTCACTGTTCAGATCGTCGATGTCGAAGGTTCCGGCAGCCAGGGCGTCGAGGAGCAGCTGCGGGTTGTTGGTACCGCGAAACAACGGCCGCTGACCGCTCGGGCTGAGCGCAGCACCAATCAGATCTGCATCGCCCGTGCCCAGGACCTCCAGTCGTTCCGACACGTCGTTGGAGTAGCCGGTGCCGTTGCACGACCCGTCAGGATTGAGCGGCCCGTCGGGGAATTCGTCCGTGCCGTCCCGGAACTTGCAGCCAAAGGAGAAGTTGCTGGCGCCGCCGAAGTCGAAGTCGATCTCGTAGTAGCGGGCACCCACGGACAGCGTCACCGCATCCGTGAGGTCGAAGGCGAACTCGCCGAAGAAGGCCAGCTGCTCCTGGTCGCGAGTGAAGTCGTTGACGAAGGTGGTGTTCGGTCCGAACTGAACGTTGCCGGCGTTGGCTCCCCGCGTGTCGAGCCCGACCTGGCCGATGGGGATTCGGAAGGCATCGCCCGTGCTCTTGTACTGGAACTGGCCGACGGTGTTGGTTTCCTGATCGTCGATGAAGACGCCGGCGGTCACGCGCCAGCGGTTGTCTGCAGGTGTGGTGACCCGGAACTCGTGGGTGACGCGTTCGTTGTCCGTGTCTCCCGCGTACTGCTTTGTGGGGTCGAAACAGGTGTCGTAGCTCGCTTCGCCGAAGTTGCACAGGTAGTAGGCGACGTAGCCGCCGCCGTTGTTGTAGCCGGTGTAGTCGATGGTGGCGTCCACCTCGCGGTCGAGGTAACCGCCCGTGTAGATGACGTCCAGCATGCCCAGGCGACCCTCTACGGTCCAGGTGGTGAGCCCGAAGTCGTCCTGGTTCTTGTTGGGCGTGTAACGGTTGACGGAGTCTTTGCCGTCCAGATGCGGGTCGTACTCGAACACCCCTTCCACGTCCAGGGACTGGGCCGTGTGCTGCAGCAGCAGGTTCCAGTCGTCGTTGATGTCGAACGAGGCGCTCACCCGGCCGCCGGAGTAGGTGGCGTCGTTGAAGTCGTCCTCGACGAGGAGGTCGTTACTGGTGGACTGCAGGCTGGCGTTGGGGTCTATTTTAGGACGGAAAGTGGGAGAAAAAGCGATGGCGGCGCGGTTTATGGTGTCGATGCTGGGCGTGAAGGTGCCCTCGACGTTGTCGATCCAGCCGCCCTGATGGTCGTTGTAGCCGACGAAGCGCAGGGCCAGGCGGTCGGTGACCGGAACGTTGATGTAGGCTTCCACGGAGTTGCTCAGGTCGCCGCCCTTGGTGCTGGACAGCGCGGCGTTGAAGCCGGCCTCGAACTGCTCGTGGTTGGGCTTGTTGGTGATCAGGCGCACGGTGCCTGCCTGGGAGCTGACCCCGAACAGCGTCCCCTGGGGCCCTGGCAGAACCTCCACCCGCTGCAGGTCGGCGGCGTAGATGTCCAGATTTCTGCCGCCGAAGGACACCGGCTGCTCGTCCAGATACAGGGCCACCGCGGGCGTCGTTCCGTTGGCGGAGGACACGGTAACCCCGGCCTGCTCCGTGGCGGCGCCGCGGATGTACAGGTCGTTCTTGCCGGGCCCGCGGCCGCTGCGCACCACGTTGGGCAGGTAGACGATGTACTCCTCGAACGTCGCAACACCGGCCTCCTTCATGTCCTCGCCGGTGATGGCCTGGACGGATACCGGGATGTCCTGAGTGGACTCGGCGCGTTTGGTGGCGGTGACCACGAGCTCTTCGATCTGGCCGGTCGCCGCGGCAACCGCCATGGGCTGAGATACCGCGATTGCGGAGGCTACGGCCAGTGAAAGGGGTTTCTTCGAAAATAGATCATCGAGCATGTACATGTCTCTCCAGTACGCTGAGTGGGCCTGCGTCGCGTCGTCAATACGGCTTGCTATGGTGGTCGCGCTCGTTAAAGGAACGCGGACCGGGCGCCTATACGGCTGGTATCGACGCCAAATCGATGTGAGTTAAATAGATTAGGGCCCTAAGTGTCTATGTTACTCAAATCCGACGAGAATACCCATTATTTCTCAATTATTGGGGTTTAAGGCCGCGTGACTGCAGATCTATATACAAATGAATCGAAATAATTATCAGAGTTTGTCGTCTGTTTTGTCGGAAAGTTGGTAGGCTGCGAAGCAAATTTCAGGTACGGCCTCAGACAAGGAAGGCTCGCTTGCCGGACTCGGCGCGGTTCGACCCGGACGGGATTCGTTGATCCATGGAACTCTCACACCCATTCATCCGGCTGCCATTCAGATTCGACGCGGACAGGCTCGCCTCCGAGTTGGCCGACATCGACGATGCCGCATGGTTGCCCCACCCTTCTGGAATGCCCGGCAATTCAGCCGTCGCGCTCGTTTCCCGCGACGGGGGTGACAACGACGAGTTCCAGGGCACGATGCAGCCGACGGGGCATCTGCGTCGGTCTCCCTACATGGCGCAGGTCATGGGATCTTTCGGCGAGATCCTCGCCCGATCACGCCTGATGCGTCTGTCCTCGAAATGCGAAGTGCAGATGCACGTCGATTTCAACTATCACTGGTACACGCGGGTCCGGATTCACATCCCCATCGTTACCGATCCGCGGGTGACCTTCTGTTGTGCTGATGAACGCGTTCACATGGCGCCCGGCGAGTGCTGGATATTCGATTCGTGGCGCCGACATCGGGTGATCAACGCCAGCGACTCCGACCGCGTTCACCTCGTGGTGGATATGTCTGGTTCCTCGCGGTTCTGGCGGATGGTCCGCCATGTCCAGGGCTCGCCGGATCACGCCGAGGAAGAGTTCGTTGCTTTCGATCCTGGCATGCAGGTCTCATTGTCCACGGAGCGTTACAACACCGCGCCGGTCATGGCCCCAGGCGAGGTCGACGCCCTGGTCAAGGAACTCGTGGTCGATTTTTCGTCGCATCCCGACAACGATCCGGGGCTGGTTCGACGCTACGCGCTGCTCCTCGGCGATTTCTGCATGGACTGGCGGCAGATCTGGCTTCAGCACGGCTACGAGCGGGAAGGAATTGCCAGCTACGCGGCGCTGATCGACGGCGTGCAGCGCCAGTTGCACCCGAACCCCCGGGCGCTGGTCACGAGCAGCAATCAGGTGGGGGTCAATCCCATCATCGTTCAGCGGATTCTGCGTCCGGCGCTGGCACCGGAGCATCTCGACGATTACCTCCACGATGTGCGGGCGAACGGATAACCAAAGCTCGCCGTGGCAGGCGGGCGTTGGTAAGGTTTCGCTGTCCATCAGTCGTGGCCCGGGTTGGAGATGAGCGAAGAAGAACAGGTTCTGATAACGATCCGGAAGATCATCCGGGCAACCGACATCTACTCCCGACAGCTGAGCAAGACTGTTGGGCTCACCGTCCCGCAGTTGCTGGTCCTGCAGGCGATAAGGGACCTCGGTGCCGTGGCGATTTCGAAGATATCCAGTGAGATCAGCCTGAGTCAGGCCACCGTCACCTCTATCATCGACCGGCTTGAAGTCCGAGGTCTGGTCTCGCGGCGGCGCAGCGAGGCGGACAAGCGGGTCGTGCACGCTTTCCTGACGGAGCCCGGGGCCGAGCTGCTCGATTCCGCGCCGACGCCGTTGCAGGAAGTCTTTCGAAGCCGATTCGATGCTCTCGAAGCCTGGGAGAAATCCATGATCATCGCGTCGCTGCAGCGGGTGGCGGCCATGATGGACGCCGAGCAGCTCGACGCATCACCCATGCTGGCCGTTGGCAGCCCTGACCCCGCGGCGAGCTAGCGCTCGGCGATCCCGTGGATCATGAACGCCGCGAAGCGCGGGCCCGGAAGGTAGCCGGTGTCGAGCTCGGCCAGCTTGAAGCCGGCGTCCTGAAGCAGCTCATCGGCGCGTCGCGTCAGGTGGCAGCCACCGCCGATCTTCTTCCAGACCGGCTCGATGCGTCGCTGCCAGCGGGCAACCGGCAGGTCGGGCGAGGCGCCGTGCTCGACGAAGTACAGGCGCCCGCCTGGCTTCAGCACGCGACGCATCTCGCGCACGGCCGCGTAGACGTTGGGGATCGAGCACAGGGTCCAGGTGCACACCAGGGAGTCGTAGCGCGCGTCGTCGGCCGGTATCTCCTCGCCTGAGACCTGCAGAAGCTTGACGTCCGTGTGCAGCCCGTTGGCTCTCTCCTGAGCCATGACCGTCAGCTCGGCGGCCGGATCCAGGCCCGTTACCGAGGACACCCTGGACGAGTAGTGCGCCAGATTGTGGCCCGATCCGATGCCGATCTCGAGCACGTCGCCGCTGGCCTGGGGCACGTAGCGGCGCCTGAGCTCCGTCATGGGCGGCTGGCCGCAGAGAACGTCGATCATCCGCGGGAGAACGTGCTTGGCGTAGAGTCCCATGGTCGTTCCTCAGATCTTCCGGTCCGCGTCCTGCCAGTAGCGGTCGCGCAGGAGCCGCTTGTAGAGCTTACCCGTCTCGTGGCGCGGAAACTCGTCCTCGTAGTCGATGGATTTCGGCGCTTTGTAGTGGGCGAGGTGGTCCCGGCAGAAGCCGATGATGTCGGCGCTGAGCTCCTCGTTGCCGCTCTGTCCCGGGCGCAGCTTGATGGCGGCCTTGACCTCCTCGCCGAACTCATCGTTGGGGATGCCGAACACGGCCGCGTCTTCCACCGCGGGATGATTGACCAGCACGGCCTCGATTTCCGCGGGGTAGATGTTGACCCCGCCCGAGATGATCATGTCGATCTTGCGGTCGCTCAAGTAGAGGTAGCCGTCGTCGTCCAGGTAGCCGATGTCACCGAAGGTGTAGGTGCCTGGCTCCAGATGCACCTCGGCGGTCTTGGCCGGCTCGTTGTGGTACTCGAAGTCGGAGCCCATCAGGCTTTTGACGTAGATCTGACCGGACTCGTTGGCCGGCAGGGGCTGGCCGTCGTCGTCGCGGATGGTCACCTCCACCAGTGGGGACGGCTTGCCCACGGTGCCCGGCCGCTCCAGCCACTGCGAAGCGCTCGCCGTGGTCACGATGGAGCCCTCGGTGGAGCCGTAATACTCGGCGACCACGGGCCCCCACCACTGAATCATGCGTCGCTTGACGTCGGGCGGGCAGGGCGCCGCGCCGTGCCAGACTACCTGCAGGCTCGATCCCGAGAAGCCGGCGCGCTCGTCGTCGCTCAGGCGCAGCAGCCGGTGGAACTGGGTCGGAACGAGATGTACGTTGGTCACCTCGTGGGCGTCCATCACCTGCAGGCTCTCGGCCGGGTCGAAGCGGTGGCGCATGACCACGTGACTGCCGCTGATCAGCGGCAGAAAGGAAAACGCCCACTGCGCGGAGTGGTAGACGGGCCCGCAGATGTAGGTGGTCCCGTCCGTGGGGATCTGCAGCATCTGCGACAGGCCCGAGCCGATCATCTCCAGGACGGCCAGTGGCCCGCCGGGGGCGAAGGTGCTCGACTTCACGCCCTTGGGTCGCCCGGTGGTCCCCGAGGTGTAGAACATGGGTCCGCCGGCGCCCTGGTCGTCGGGCTCCGCCGTGCTCTGGTCGCCGATGAACGCCTCGTAGTCGGTAAACGCCGTGGTGTCTGCCTCGGGCCGGATGACCACGCACTGCTCGAGCCCGGGCGTTTCGCCCCTGGCCACCGCGGCTTCGGCGTTGGCGAGAAACTGCCCCTCGGTCACGAGCAGGCGCGCGCCGGCGTTGTCGATCACGTAGGCAAGCTCCTCCGGAGAAAAGTGCCAGTTCACGGGCACGTAGATCAATCCGGCATGGTTGGCGGCCATCATCACCTCGTAGTACTCGCGGCAGTTGCCGGCGTAGATGGCGATGGCGTCGCCCGGGACGAGCCCCATGGCGCGGAAGGCATGAACGAGCTGGTTGCTCCGGGCGTTCAGCTCGGCCCAGGACGTGCTGCCCCGTTCGTCGGTGAGCGCCGGGGCGTCTCCCCGGTCGGCGGCGATTCGTTGCGGAAAGTGCGTCATCGGTCGGTTCCGTGGTTCATTGGGAGGAAAGTTCGCTGGCGAGCCGGAGCCCGGCTGCCTGGGGCTTTTCAGCCCCGGGTTCGTAGAAGGGGCGCTCGCCGCCTATGGTGACGCGGTGCCCTTTGCGCTCGGCGGGCCAGTAGTCCCAGAGCGCGAAATGCTGCGTGCAGCGATTGTCCCACAGGGCGATGGCGTTCGGCGTCCACTGAAAGCGCACCTGGAACTCGGCCCGCTGCTGGTGCCGGTACAGCATCTTCAGAAGCGTGCGGCTCTCCTGACCGGACAGCTCGTTGATCCGCGTTGTGAAGCTAGGATTCACGTAGAGCGCCTGGCGGCCGCTCCTCGGATGCGTGCGCACGACGGGATGAACGGCGCTGGGGTAGGTTCTGCCGGCATCCTCGACGCCCCGGTCCTCATAGCGGCCGCGGTAGACGTGCTCCGAAGCGTGAGTTGCCGTGAGCCCGGCGAGAAACTGCCGCATCGCCGCAGACAGGGTCTCGTACGCGCCGTACATGCTGGCGAACAGCGTGTCGCCGCCGGTGGCCGGCAGCACGTGAAGCTGCAGCATCGTTGCCATGGGCGGTTGCTCGTCGCAGGACACGTCAGTGTGCCAGCCGTTGCCGTTGGCAACCTTGGAGTTGCGATCGGTATGGATGACGAAGATCTCCGGGTAGCCCTCCAGATGAGGGGCTGCGGGGTGAATGTGCAGGTCGCCGAAGCGGCGGGCGAACGCGATCTGGACATCAGGCTCGAGACGCGGCTGATCCCGGAAGAAGAGCACCAGGTGCTCGGTGAGCGCCCGATCGATGTCCGCGAAGGTCTGGTCGCCGAGATCGGTGAGATCCGCTCCCGAGACCTCCGCGCCGATCACGGGTGTCAGGGGCCTGACGGTGATGGTCAATTGGACACCTCAGACGAGAAGCCGGTAGGGCGCCTCCAGCAGATCCCGAACCGTTGCCAGAAACTGAGCCGCCGGCGCGCCGTCCAGCGCGCGGTGGTCCCAGGTCAGCGACAGCCGCATGGCCTGGCGTTTGACGGGCACCGCGCCGTCCCACGCCACGTCGTCGCGCAGCCGGTTGACCCCGAGAATGCCCACCTGGGGCGAGTTGATGATGGGCGTAAAGGAGTCGACGCCGAACATGCCCAGGGCCGAGACCGTGAACGTGCCGCCCTGAAGATCGTCGGGCGTGAGGTTGCCGTCCCGGCATGCGGCCGCCAGCCGGCTCGATTCCCGGGCGAGCTCTTTCATGTTGAGCACGTTGGCGTGGCGGACGACGGGCACGATCAGCCCTTCCTCTAAAGCCACGGCCATGCCCACGTTGACCTCGCCCTTGAGCGTCATCTCCGTCTCGCCGAACACGCTGTTCATGAGCGGATGCTTTTCCAGGGCTTTGGCGGCGGCACGGATCACCAGGTCGGTGTACGTCGGGCGCACGCCTTCGTCGGCCCACTCCTCGATGAGCTGGCCGCGCAGCTTGACCGCGTCGTCCATGATCACGTCCATGTCCATGGTCAGCTGGGCCATGGACTGGAGACTCTCGTGCATGCGGGCGGCAATGGTCTTGCGCATGCCGCGGACGGGCACGGTCTGGTCGCCACGCGAGGCCACCGCCTCCCTGGCCGCCGGGGCGGCCGCCGGGGGTGCCTTGGCGGCCAGTTCCACGTCTTCCTTGGTGATGCGCCCTCCGGGCCCCGTCCCGGTGACCGTGGCGATGTCCACACCGAGCTCCCGGGCCACCTTGCGCGCCATGGGCGACGATCTGCTGCCGCGCTCTTCGCCCGCGCCCGCAGCTGCTGCCTGAACGTCTGCCTCGACGATCCGTCCGCCCGGACCGGTCCCGGCCAGGGTCGAGATGTCGACGCCGAGCTCGCCGGCCAGCCGCCTGGCGGCTGGCGAGGACAGGATGCGCTCCCCATCGCCCCGAGTTATCGCGGCCGGTGCTGCGGCCGCGGGGGCGGTGGTCTCGGCCGTCTCGGCGGCTGGCGCGGGCGTTGCTGCGCCGGCGGCGGGAAGGTCGTCGGGAATCTCCTCTCCGGGGGCGTAGACGTAGCCGACCACGTCGCCGGGCTTCATGGTCACGCCCTCGCCGACGAGGTGCTTGACCGTCCCGGCCACCTCGGCGTCGACGTCCAGATTCACCTTTTCGGTTTCCAGGCGGTAGAGCAGCTCGCCGACCTCTACAGCGCCGCCGTCGGGTATGTACCACTCATCGACGACGCCTTCGGTCATGTTCATACCGACCTTTACCAGAAATATCTCGGTGGGCATTGCGAAACCTTCCTTTCGTTGTTCTTCGGCGTCACCCGCGCCGAACGCGACATCCTAGCGCCTGAAACAGCCTTTTTCAGCCGCGAGCATAAGGGTTTTTGTGACATCGACCACCCACGGGCCGGAGCGGTGGACGGACATCGTCGCTCGCTGGCCGGGTTTGAGGGAACGTTCGCGCTCGCCGTCGAAGGCCAGCACGCCGGGTCCGGTCACCTCGATCGTCTCTGCGAACCCCACCCGACGCAGCTCGCTCACCCGGACCCGCCGGTAGTAGCCGGGGGCGATGGGCGCGTTGACCACGCTGCCGCCCGTGCCGCCGAGCTGCATCAGCAGGCCGCCGTCCTCGGCGTCGGCCACGGGCTTCAGGAGGCCGCCGATGGACGTGATGCCCACCGCCGCCGGATCGGCCCGGGTAACCAGCGCCGTCTGCAGCGTCTCCGGCGCAAGGAGCGCACGGGCGCCGACGAAGCGCTCGCTGCTCAGCACGGCGTCGATGAGGGCGAGGTCGTCGCGCTCGCCCACGATGGTCACGTGTATGGCCTTGTGCTGGGTTGCCACGTCGGCGAGCGAGATCTGGCCGGAGGCGATGAGCCCCGCAGCGGCGCCTGCGATGGTGGCCTCCACCAGAACCGGAAAGACGTTGTTGGTTCCCGTGGAGATAGGAATCAGGGGCGGATCCGGCCAGCCGAGCGCGAAAGCTCGATTGGTTCCGTCGCCGCCGAGCGTGAGCACCACGTCGCAACCTTCCGCTCGCAGTGCCCGGGCCGCGTTGATGGTATCCAGGGCGTTGGCGGTTTCCGTGGTGGCCACCGGCTTGCGGATGAAGGGCTCGCGCACGTCGTCCAGGGCCGTGCGAACGATGCCGTGGCCGTCGTCCAGATAGGCGACCTCGTTGCAGCCCGCCTCGCGCATGCCCACCAGGATGCGGCGGACGATGGCCTGCTTTTCCTGGTTGTCGAAGACGGACGCACGCGCCACCAGGCGCCGGACATCTTTGCCCGACGCCGGGTTCGCGATGATGCCTATGGTGCCCAGGGTCGCTATAAGCCCAGCAGCTTCTTCGCTTCGGCTACGATGCGATCGGCGTTGGGCACGTAAACGGCTTCCAGCGCCGGGCTGAACGGCACCGGCGAGAAGGGCGCGCCAACCCGCGCAACAGGCGCATCGAGGTAGTCGAACGCTAGCTCCTGGATCTGCGCGGCGATCTCGCCGCCGATGCCGCCGAAGCGCACGGCCTCGTGCACGATCATCACCCGATGGGTTTTCTTGACCGACTCGATGACCGTCTGGGTGTCGAATGGCTGAATGGTGCGTGGATCGATGACCTCGGTGTCGATTCCGAGATCCTTCAGCTTCTCCGCCGCGGTCATGGCTTCGTAGACCATGCGCCCGGTGGCGATGAGCGTGAAGTTCCCGCCCGGCCTGACGATGTTCGCCTCCCCGAGGGGGATGGCGTACGGCTCCTCGGGTACCTCGCCCGTGATGGCCAGGGACATCTTGTTCAGCACCACGATGACCGGATTGTCGTCCCGCGCTGCAGAGATGATCAGCCCCTTGGCGTCGTAGGGGCTGGAGGGCATGCAGACCTTCAGGCCCGGCAGGTGGCAGATCCACGCCTCCAGGCTCTGGGAATGCTGGGCTGCCAGGCTCGCGCCGGCGCCGGCCATGGTGAGCATGGTGACGGGAAGCGTCGCGTGGCCTCCGAACATGTAGCGCATCTTGGCGAGCTGGTTGCTCACCTCGTCCATGCACTCGCCGAGGAAGTCCATGAACATCAGGTCGATGATGGGACGGCAGCCGGTCGCCGCAGCGCCCACGCCGAGCCCGACGATGCCTTCCTCGGAGATCGGCGTGTCGTAAACCCGCTCGGGTCCGAACTCCTTCTGCAGGCCCTGGTAGTAGCCGTAAACGCCGCCGACCCCGCCGACGTCCTCGCCGGCGACGAAAGAGTTGGGTTGCTCCAGCAGTACCTGCCGGACGCCATCGGTGATGGCGGAGACGTAAGGCAGTTCCCTCGGTTTCTGTTGTGCTTCAGCCATGGTTTTTCTCCGCTTAAGCGTACACGTCTTCGAGCAGCGCGCTCGGGTCCGGCATGGGGCTTTCGTTGGCGAACTTGACCGCGGCATCGACTTCACGGGTTACCTGGTCGTGCACGGCTTGGGCGGCCTCTTTGGAGAGAATGTCCTGTTCCGCCAGGCGCTGCTCCAGCAGCACGATGGGATCGCGCTGCTTCCACTGCTCCACTTCTTCCTCGGTGCGGTAGTTCATCCCCATGCCGCGCACGCCGACGTGGTCGTAGAAGCGGTAGGTCTTGCACTCCAGCAGGGTGGGGCCATCACCGGCGCGGGCCCGGGCGATGGCTTCGCCGGCGGCCTCGTAAACGGCCACCGCGTCCATGCCGTCCACGATCACGCCTGGCATCCCGTAGCCGGGCGCCCGGTCGGCCACGTCCACGATGGCTTGGTGTTTGGCCTGAGGCGTGTACTCGCCGTAACCGTTGTTCTCGCAGACGAAGATCACGGGCAGCTTGTAGAGCGCGGCCATGTTGGCCGCCTCGTGAAAGGCGCCCTCGTTGCTCGCGCCGTCGCCGAAGAAGGAGATGGAGACGTCTTTCGTCTTGCGGAACTTGTTGGAGAAGCCCGCGCCCATGGCGATGGGCGGGCCGCCGCCGACGATGCCGTTGGCGCCCAGCATGCCGAGCTCCATGTTGCAGATGTGCATGCTGCCGCCCTTGCCCTTGTTGTAACCGGTCGCGCGACCGAACAGCTCAGCCATCATCTTGTCGAACTCGCCGCCCTTGGCGATCAGATGACCATGGCCCCGGTGGGTGCTGGTCACCCAGTCGCTGGGAGACAGGTGCACGGTGACGCCGGCGGCCACGGCCTCCTCGCCAACATAGAGGTGCAGAGCGCCGGGGATCTTGCCGTCCTCCATCATCTTCCCTGCGGTCTCTTCGAATATGCGTATCCGGACCATCCGCCGATGGATGTCCAGCAGCGTCTCGTTGGAAATCTGCGTCGTCAAATATGCCTCCCCTCCAGAGCGACCGGAGTAAAAAGTCTTCTTGGACCCGGGTCCTGCCCGCGGCCGGGGCAGTGACAAATCATAGGGTCGTCCTTTATAACGGAACATTCGGCAGGCTTAAACCCGCAAATCGCGCTCCGGTGGGAAAGGCGTGCGGGCGGAGAGGGAGAATACATGACTTTTGCCAAGCGCCTCGCAGACGAGAGGCCGGATGAGATCGCGCTTCGCGACCCGCGCAATGCCTACACCTGGGGCGAGGTCGACGCCACGCTCAACCGCGTCGCCAACGGGCTGCTCGCCATGGATCTGGGGCCCGATCACCGCGTGGCGGTGTTTGCCGAGAACGCGGCGGAGACGGCCTTCGCCAACCTCGGCGGCCTCCTTGCGGGCGCTTCGGTGGTGCCCGTCAACTTTCACCTAACCGCGGACGAGGTCGCCTACATTCTCAACGACTCCGATGCCCGGGTACTGTTCGCGGATGCGAAAACGGCGGAAAGAGCGCTGGCGGCGGCTTCCCAGTCGAACGTGCACACGGTCATCGCGTGGGACGTGCCGGCCGAGGACGGGCTCACGCCCTGGGCGGACTGGCTGGCGGGGAACTCGGCCGACGACCCGCCCGACGACATGGCACCACGACCCAACCTGCTCTACACCTCCGGGACGACGGGGTTCCCCAAGGGCACGCCGCTGCCGCCGACGATGTTCGCCGGCGGGAACTCGATTCGCCAGCACCTGGAGAACCTGGCCGCCGGTCTGGTGGCCGGCGGTCGCGTAGGCGTGCATCTGGTGGTAGGTCCCATGTATCACACCGGTCCGCTCTCCGGGGCGCGTGGGCTCGCCGGCGGGCAGTGCTGCGTGATCCTCGGCCGGTTCGATGCGGAAGCCACCCTGCGGGCCATCGAGGAGTACCAGGTCGGCAACACGGTGATGGTCCCGACACACTTCGTGCGGCTGCTCGCCCTGCCGGAGGAGATCCGGAACCAGTACGACGTCAGCTCCCTGATCAGGGTCGGGCACACGGGGGCGAAATGCCCGGTGGACGTCAAGCGGGCGATGATCGAGTGGTGGGGCCCCGTCTTCTTCGACGCCTACGGCGCAAGCGA